>DATJKE010000133.1:0-8719 GCA_035491735.1 Sphingomicrobium sp. | reverse complement strand
CGGGTTCGAAGTGGCGGTCAATTCCCAGCAGGTCTTCGGAGGTCACGGATATATCCGCGAATGGGGGATGGAGCAGTTCGTCCGCGATGCCCGAATTGCCCAGATTTACGAGGGCACCAACGGGATCCAGGCGATGGACCTGGTCGGGCGCAAGCTGGCGCTGAACGGCGGCCGCGGAGTCCGCGCCCTGCTGGAGACAATTGCCGGCGATATCGCCGCGGCCAAGGCGGCCGGCGATCCGGGAGGCATCGCCGACCCGCTCGAAAAGGCGCTCGGCCACCTTCAGGGCGCGACGATGTGGCTGGCCCAGTACGGCATGGCCGACCCCGACAACGCCGGTGCCGGGGCCTATGCCTATATGCAGCTGATGGGCCTCGTCACGCTGGGCTGGATGTGGCTGAAGATGGCGACTGTTTCGGCCAAGCTGCGCGACGCGGCAGGCGAGGACCGGGCATTCCACGACACCAAGATCGCCACCGCTCGCTTCTTTGCCGAGCGTGAGCTGGTCAGCGCTGGAGGGTATCGCCGCAAGGTCGAGGCCGGCGCCGGCAGCCTGATGGCATTGCCGGTCGAAGCATTCTGAGGCGTTAGCTGACGGCCTTGGTGGGGCCCTGGTTGACGTACCAGGGCTGCAGCATGGTGACATCGTTGCCTTTGGCCCGCTTCGCCGAAAGCCGCCCCAGGTCGAACTGCTCGTTGAACTGCACGCCGAACTTGCCGGTCTGGGCCCATCGGACGGTGCCCACCACCGGACCGACGCCGACGATATCGATCGCCATGGTCTGACCCGGCGCAACGTTTTGGTCGCACTCGACCAGCGCGCCCATCGCGGAAATGTTGCGCAACCGGATTTCCGTGGTTTGGCCGTTGATCGCGGCGATGGCCCGGCGCATCAACCGCTGGCGCGGTTCGCGGATGCACTGAAAACCGTCTGCTTCGACCCTGGTGCTGTTGGCCAGCTTGCGCGCTTCCTCGCCTAGCATCGGCTTGCCGAAAATATAGCCTTGCACCTGGCTGACGCCGAGCTCCCGGATGAGGAATAGATCGTCATGGGTTTCGACGCCCTCGGCGGTGGTATCCATGTCGAGGCTATCAGCCAGGGTGACGATGGCCCGAATGATCGCACCGTTGCGCTTGGTGGTTGACGCCGCGCCGCGGACGAAGCTTTGGTCGATCTTGATCTTGTCGAACGGCGCCTTTTTCAAATAGCCGAGCGACGAATATCCGGTACCGAAGTCGTCGAGGGCCAGCCGGACTCCAAGCGATTTGAGGCGGGCGAAGGTGCCGTCGGTTGCATCGCTGTCGGCCAGGAAGACGCCCTCGGTGATCTCCAGTTCCAGGCGGCCGGGCTTGAGACCGTAATCGCTCAGCACCGCGGCAATCGTATCGGAGATGTGCGGATCGTTGAATTGGATGGGCGACAGGTTCACCGCAATCCGGATCTGTTCGGGCCAGTGGGCTGCCTCGGCAACGGCTGAGCGGAGAACAAACTCCCCGATCTTGCCAATCATGCCGCATTCTTCGGCGATGCTGATGAATTTGTCCGGCGAGATCAGACCGCGGGACGGATGGTTCCAGCGTACGAGTGCCTCGAAGCCCGAAATCTCCTCGCCGGCGGCGAGGACGATCGGCTGATAGGTAACGTACATTTCCTGCCGCTCGAGCGCGATGCGAAGGTCATGCTCGAGCAGCTGGCGATCGGTCGCCTCGCTGTGCATCGCTGCTTCGTAGAAACAATGCTTGCCTCGGCCGGCAGCCTTCGCAGCGTAGAGAGCAAGGTCGGCGTTGCGGATCATGCTGTCGGCGCAGCTCCGGCCTGGGTCGCCTATGGCAATGCCGACTGAAGCGCCGATAATCACGCGGTGGCCTTCAATGCTGTAAGGCCGCGAAACTTGTTCGATTAGGGTCCTTGCAAGGCTTTCCAGCAAGCCAGTCTCGACCGTGCCCGGGAGGACGGCCTTGAACTCGTCGCCGCCGAGGCGGCCGACCTGGCCGTGGTCGCCCATGACCGACTTTAACCGATCCGCGACCTGGCGAAGGAGCGCGTCACCGATCGGGTGGCCAAGCGTGTCGTTGACGTTCTTGAAGCGGTCGAGATCGATCAGGAACAGCGAACAGCCTTTGCGGCGGCTCGTGGCGTTGCGCAGCGCCTCGTCGAGCGTCTGGCGCATGAGTGCGCGGTTGGGCAGGCCGGTCAGCGAGTCAAACCGGGCAAGGCGGGCGACTTCCTGCTCGGTACGGCGTTGTTCGGTAAGGTCGGTGCCGATGCCGCGGAATCCGAGGAAACGGCCGCGGCTGTCGAATAGAGGATTACCCGACAGCGACCAATGAATGTCTTCGTCGCTGGCGGCGCGGACGATCACGTCGCTAAACGGAAAGCGCGCCGACAGGTGAAATCCGAGCGTACGTTCTTCGCGCAAACTGTCCGGCGAACCGCTGTCGACCGATAGCAAGTCGGTGAACTGGCGTCCGAGCAAATCCTCGGGATTGCATTTGAAATCGTCGGCCAGCTGCTGGGAGACATAGGAAAGAGTGCCGAGATTGTTGGTCTCCCAGAACCAGCCGCGCCCGCTATTTTCAAACTCGTCGACGAACTGCAGCGCCTTGCGAGCCTGGGCTTCGAGCGCAAGTCGCGCCCGGGCATTGGTCAGGACGGTCCGCGCGCTGGCGACGCTGTAGGCGGTGTTGATGATCGCCAGGAAGGTGATGCCGGCGAGAACTTCCGGTTGACGTGACACGGCCAGGGCGCCGGTCATGGCTACCAGGGCGTTGACGATGGCTACGGGCGGCGAGGAGATTGAAACAATCGTCGCCGCGCCAAGTCCGGCACCGAACGCCAGGGCGATGAAGCTAATGTTCGAGCCTTGCAGGGTGCAGGTCAGCGTCAGGCCATAGGCCATCCACAGAGCGCCACTGATGCCAATGTACGCGCATAGCCCCGCAGAGACGGTTCGCGGCGAAAGGCGGAATTTGTCACGGTACCACAGTCCGGCAAAGGCCAGCCCGTCGAGCGCCAAAACCGAGATCAGGGGGATCAGCGGGTTGCAGCTCAATGGTGCAAATAGCGAAATAGGTTGAATCAGGAAGCAGGCCAGGCCCCAGACGAGGTGGGTCGCTCCGAGAAGTGCGGGCGCAAGTTCGAACAAGGCGATGCGCTGCGCCGCCAGATTATCGTCGTCGGACGTCTCGGGCACCCTCAGATCGAACGTGAGTGCGTCCTGAATCGTTGCCCGATCACTGATCGCGTCGCCGCCGGAAACGGCGAACCTCGCCCTACGCATCCCCTGATACACTCCTTCGAGTATCAGGAGTTAACGGGAAAGGATTAACGTACGGTCAAATAGAGGGGGTTTTGATGGACTTAACCCTCTTCTTCAGGAAGAAATTCCGCGACAGACAAATAGCGCTCGCCAGTGTCATAGTTGAAGCCAAGAATCCGCGGATTTTTACCAAGTTCTGGCAATTTCTGGGCGATGGCGGCGAGCGTTGCGCCGGAAGAAATGCCGATCAACATGCCTTCCTCGCGCGCAGCCCGGCGCGCCATTTCCTTGGCATCTTCGGGTGCGACCTTGATGATTCCATCCAAAAGGCTGGTGTTCATGATTGCCGGGATGAAGCCGGCTCCGATGCCCTGGATGGGGTGCGGACCCGGTTCGCCACCTGACAGAACCGGCGACAGAGTGGGTTCGACGGCGAAGACCTTAAGGCCAGGCCATTCCTTCTTGAGCATCTCGGCGCAGCCCGTGATGTGGCCGCCGGTGCCGACGCCGGTGATCAGGGCGTCAGGCGGGCCGTCTGCAAAGTCGCGCAGAATCTCCTGAGCAGTGGTGCGGCGATGCACCTCAAGATTGGCTGGGTTTTCGAATTGCTGCGGCATCCATGAGCCCGGTATTTCCTTCAAAATCTCTTCGGCCCGGGCGATCGACCCCTTCATGCCTTTTTCACGCGGGGTGAGTTCGAATTCGGCGCCAAAGGCGAGCATCAGCCGCCGCCGCTCAACGCTCATGCTGTCCGGCATGACCAGGATCAGCCGATAGCCCTTTACGGCGGCAACCATAGCCAGGCCGATGCCGGTGTTGCCACTTGTCGGTTCGACGATCACCCCGCCGGCTTTCAGTTTGCCGCTGCGCTCCGCGTCCTCGACCATCGACAGGGCGATGCGGTCCTTGATCGATCCGCCTGGATTTGCCCGTTCCTGCTTGATCCATACCTCGGCCCGGTCACCGAACAGCCGGTGCAGGCGCACGTGCGGAGTGTTGCCGATCGTCTCGAGGATGTTCGCAGCCTTCATGGTTCGATCTCCTTCAAGTTCAATCTGGCGTCAGGCGCCGCCAGCTATCACGGCATCTTCAGGCGGCGGCTCGCCCATTTCAAATGTGCGGGCGCGGCGCAGTTCGGGGAATAGCATCGCCCAGGCCAGAGTCACGACGATCGCGGCAATGCCACCTGCCACCGTTGCGGTAACGGGCCCCAACAATGCCGCGCTAAAGCCGCTACGCGTTTCGCCAAGCTCGTTGGAGGCGGAAATGGCGAGTGTCGATGCAGCCGCGACGCGGCCGCGCATCTCATCCGGCGTGTGAAGCTGAATCAGCGACTGGCGGATGTAGACCGAAAACATGTCGGCCGCTCCGAGCAGCGCCAGCATTGCCAGCGACAGCAAATAGATTTGGGACAGGCCAAACACCGCCGTGGCGGCGCCGAATACGACCACCGCGGTCAGCATCTTCACGCCGACATTGGTCTTGATCGGGCGGAAGGAGAAAAAGATCGCAGTCAGAGTAGCCCCTGCGGCGGGCGCCGCGCGGAGCGGGCCCAGCCCATCCGCTCCGACATGCAATATGTCGCGGGCATAAAGCGGCAGCATGGCAGTCACCCCGCCCAGCAGGACGGCGAACAGATCGAGGGTGATGGCGCCGAACACCAGCCGATTGCGCCGGACATAGACCAGGCCGTCGATCATCTGCCTCAATGGGCTGCCTGGCTTGAGCGCGGCGCGCGGCAGCGGCCTGATGGTGAACAGGGAGATGGCCGAGATCGCGAACAGGCAGGAGCTCAGCGCATAGGGCAGGTGCGGTGTCACGTCGTAAAGGATGCCGCCGAGGGCCGGACCAACGATGGCACCGGCCTGCCAGGCGGTCGAGCTCAGAGCGATGGCGTTGGGCAGAATTTCGCGTGGGACGAGATTGGGAGCCATTGCGCCCAGGGCCGGTCCGGCGAACGCCCTCGCGACGCCGAGCAGCGCCGCTACCCCGAACAGGATGGGTAGGCTGATGAAGCCGCCCCAGGTCGCGGTGAGCAGGATCAGCGCGCAGCCGAGCTCGAGCAGAACGACCGCCCGCGCGATGTGGCGCCGGTCCAGGCGGTCGGCGGTCCAGCCACTGATTGGCGTCAGCACGAATAATGGAACGAATTGGACCAGCCCGATCAGTCCCAGCTGGAAGGCTGCCTCGCGAATGTCCATCGTGGCGCGGGCGATATCGTAGACCTGCCAGCCGATGACGATGACCATCGCCATCTGGCCGATGGTGGTGGTCAGCCGCGCCAGCCAAAAAGATCGAAAATCGCGGATCCGCAGCGGTTCGGGGAGGAGCGACATGGCGTTCGCGCCTAGCGGGCAAGGTGCTGCTCGACAAGCCGCTCAAGCACTCGTCGAAGCGGTCCGCCTGTTCGTCTCTTGCCGGTAGACAGCCGGCGATCTACCGATCCTCGTCTGGCCGGAAGAGGAGAGAGGCATGCGTCCCATTTTAATCGCTTCGGCAATGGCGCTCGCGCTGGCGGCTGGCGGCTGCAAGGTTTCAACAACCCCGGAAAACGGCACGGCTGCGACGGCCCAGCAAGGTGACTGGCCGGGCTTCGTCAACGGCTTCATCGAAGCGAGCTTTAAGGCCAATCCGGGTTTCGCCGTGTCGCAGGGCCGGCATGAGTATGACGGCCAGATCAACGACCTGTCGCAGGCTGGCATCGATGCCGAGGTTCAACGGCTGAAACAGGCAATCGCCGACGCACAAGGCTTTGCCGACGACAAGCTGACGCCCGAGCAACGTTACCAACGCGACTATCTGGTTGCGGTCGCCAAGGGACAGCTGTTCTGGATCGACCCGACCGGAGCGGACCAGCTTCACCACAATCCGCAATCCTATCTCGGCTATGTCGATCCTTCGGTCTACATCACGGTGCCCTACGCGCCGAAGGAAAAGCGGCTGAAGTCGTACATCAAGTTCCTCCAGAACGTGCCCCGCGCGGTCGAGCAGATGCGCGCCAACATCCAGACGCCAATGGCGATCAGCTTTGTCGATTACGCCAAGTCCGCTTTCGGCGGCTTCGTCGAATATTATCCGGGCGACGGAATGGCTGCATGGAAGGGCATCGGCACGCCCGAAGACCAGCAGGCGCTGAAACTCGCCACCGACAATGCGGTCAAGGCCATGACGGATACCGTGGCCTGGGTCGAAGGCCAGCGGGCGTCGGCCAAGCCCAACTTCGCGCTCGGCAAAGAGAAGTTCCAGCGGATGCTGGCCGACACCGAAATGGTGACGACGCCGGTCGAGCAACTCGAGCAGATCGGGCGCGCCGATCTCGCCGCGAACCAGAAGCTGCTGGGCGAGGCATGCTCGCGCTATGCGCCCGGCCAGACGATCGATGCCTGCATGCTCAAAATGTCGGCCAACAAGCCGACGGGCGGGGCGGTCGCCGGTGCACGGGCGCAGCTCGCCGGCCTCAAGCAATTCATCCAGCAGAACGACATTGTGACGATCCCCGGACCCGAGGAGGCAAAGGTCGAGGAAGCGCCGCCATATAACCGGCAGAACTTCGCCTACATCAATATCCCCGGGCCGTATGAGAAGGGCCTGCCGTCGGTTTATTACATCGCGCCGGCCGACCCGAGCTGGCCCAAGGCGGAACAGGACGCGTTCGTGCCCGGACAGGCCGACCTGCTGTTCACTTCGGTCCACGAAGTGTGGCCTGGCCACTTCCTCAACTTCCTGCACGCCAACCGGTCGAAGGACATGTTCGGCCGGGTATTCGTCGGCTACGCCTTCGCCGAGGGCTGGGCGCATTACACCGAAGAGATGATGCGCGTGAAAGGCGTCGGTGGCGGAACGGATGAGACGCTGATCGGCCAGCTGTCCAACGCCCTGCTCCGCGACTGCCGCTTTCTCTCGGCGATCGGCATGCACACAGGATCGATGACGCAGGCGCAGAGCTACGATCTCTTCCAGAAGCAATGCTACCAGGATTCCGGCAACGCCCGGCAGCAGTCGGCCCGCGGGACCTACGATCCGGCCTATCTCAACTATACGATGGGCAAGCTGATGATCAGGAAGCTGCGCGACGATTGGTCGGCCAGCCGCGGCGGGGAAACGGCGTGGAAAGCGTTCCACGACCAGTTCCTGAGCTACGGCGGCCCGCCGATCCCGCTAGTCCGGCAGCAAATGATGGGCGGCAAGGCCGAGGCGGTGTTTTAGCGCTTCACGTTCCCTGTTTGTTCCGGTAAGCTGCACGCATGGCCAAGCTCAAGACGCGATATCTTTGCCAGGCGTGCGGCTCCGAACAGCATCGCTGGCAGGGGCAGTGCCCCGACTGCGCCGAGTGGAACACGCTGGTGCAGGAAGCCAGTGTTTCGACCGTCTTTGCCGCCCGCCACGACCTCAGCGGCGGCGGCCGGGCGATCGACCTGGTCGGCCTCGACGCAGTGGTGGCATTGCCCGATCGGATGCGAACCGGGATCGAGGAGTTCGACCGCGCGATCGGCGGCGGCATTGTGCCGGGATCGGCCATGCTGCTGGGCGGCGATCCGGGCATCGGCAAGTCCACCCTGCTGCTTCAGGTAGCGGCCGAACTCGCCAATGCGGGCCGGAAGGTCGTCTATGTGTCGGGCGAGGAAGCGGTCGACCAGGTCCGGCTGCGCGCGATCCGGCTAGGCTTGGGCGGAGCACCGGTGCAGCTGGCCGCCGCCACTTCGGTGCGCGACATATTGACCACCCTTACGACCGGCGAGCCGCCCGCCCTGTTGGTCATCGATTCCATCCAGACGATGCACAGCGACCTGATCGAAGGCGCGCCGGGCACGGTCAGCCAGGTACGTGCCTCGGCGCAGGAGCTGGTGCGCTTCGCCAAGGAACGCGGCACCGCCGTGGTCCTGGTCGGCCACGTCACCAAGGACGGCACGATCGCCGGCCCGCGGGTGCTGGAGCATATGGTCGATACGGTGCTCGGCTTCGAAGGCGAGCGCAGCCACCAGTATCGGATCCTTCGCGCTGCCAAGAACCGCTTCGGCGGCACCGACGAAATCGGCGTGTTCGCGATGGAGGGCGGGGGCCTCAAGCAGGTGCCGAACCCGTCGGCCCTGTTCCTCACTCAGCGCGGCGAACCGGTCAGCGGCACCAGCGTCTTCCCGGCACTGGAGGGGACGCGGCCGGTCCTGGTCGAAATCCAGGCCCTGACGGTGCGGCTGGCAAGCGGCGCAACCCCGCGCCGGGCCGCGGTCGGCTGGGACAGCGGGCGGCTGGCGATGATCCTGGCCGTGCTCGAAGCGCGGTGCGGGATCAGCTTTGCGACGACCGAAGTCTATTTGAACATCGCCGGCGGCTATCGGCTGAGCGATCCGGCGGCGGACCTGGCGGTAGCCGCCGCTTTGGTTTCGGCGATGAGCGAACGGCCGGTTCCCCAGGAAGCGGTGGTGATGGGCGAGATCGCGCTGTCGGGCGAAGTGCGGCCG
>DATJKE010000132.1:0-7197 GCA_035491735.1 Sphingomicrobium sp. | reverse complement strand
TTGCAGATATTCGCCCGCGTCCTCGCCGGACAGGCGAATGACGGCCCTATCTACAAGGGTGGTACTCGCTGGGCTATTCGGGGCCATGACGCTTAGCTAAGGAGCCGGCGTGACTTTGCAATCGCTGACCATCCGCCGGCCTGACGACTGGCATGTCCATTTGCGCGATGGCGATATGCTGAAGACTGTTGCGCCCTACACGGCGCGACAGTTCGCACGGGCGATCGTCATGCCCAATCTGGTGCCGCCGGTTACCCGGTCTGGGGACGCAATCGCCTATCGCGATCGGATCATTGCCGCGGCCGGGCCGGGCTTCACGCCGCTGATGACCTGCTACCTGACGGACGATGTCGATCCGGATGAGCTGGCCCGCGGTCATGGCGATGGCGTGTGGATCGCCGCCAAACTCTACCCGGCCGGCGCCACCACCAACAGCGCCTCGGGCGTGACCGACATTCGCAACATCTATCCGGCCCTCGAGCGCATGCAGCAGATCGGGATGGTCTTTTGCGTGCACGGCGAAGTCACCGATCCACAAGTCGATGTATTCGATCGCGAGGCCGTCTTCATCGACCGTATCCTGACGCCGCTGGTGGGTGATTTCCCGGGCCTTAAAATCGTGCTTGAGCACATCACGACCATGCAGGCGGCGGATTATGTCGCCGGCGCACCGGCCACGGTCGCGGCGACCGTCACGCCGCAGCATCTGATGCTCAACCGCAATGCGCTGTTCCAGGGCGGACTGAGGCCGCACGCTTATTGCCTGCCGGTGATCAAGCGAGAAGTACATCGGCTGGCGGTTCGAAAGGCGGCGGTCAGCGGCTCGCCCAAATTCTTCCTTGGTACCGACAGCGCTCCGCACGCGCGCGAAGCCAAGGAGTCGGGCTGCGGCTGCGCCGGCATCTTCAACGCGCCCTTTGCGCTCGAAGCCTATGCCCAGGTGTTCGATGAAGAAGGCGCGCTCGACAGGTTCGAGGCCTTCGCCAGTCTTAACGGCCCGGCCTTCTACGGCCTTCCGGCAAATCAAGGGACGGTAACGCTGGAACGTGCCGAGTGCGTTATTCCTCAACAGATCGGCGAGTTGGTCCCGTTCGGTGCAGGCGCCAGTTTCAGTTGGAAATTCGCCGGCTAGGACCTGCCCGAGCCCTTCGGGCCGACAACATCGCCGAAGAATCGCTCGACCCGATCGTAGCATTCGCAGGCCCGCCGCTGCAGGCCGTCCCGGTCATGCACTTCGATGATCCCGCGCCTGGTGGTGATCAGCCCTTCATCCTGCAGCTCCCGGGCGACCGCGTTGACCGTGGTCCGCTGCACGCCCAGCAATCCGGCAAGCGATTCCTGGGTTAGTTCAAGCCGTGATCCGGCCCTGTCGTGGGCGGTGAGCAGCCAGCGCGCGGCGCGGGCCTCGATCGGATGGAAGCTGTTGCAGGCGACGGTCTGCATGATCTGGGCCAGCAGGTAATCGGAATAGCGGCAGAACAGGTTGCGCAAATGCGCCGACCGGCCCTTGGCATCCTCTATCGTGCTCATCGGCAGGCGTGCGGCGGGCCCTGCGACCATCACCTCGGCTCGCGTGAAGGCGGGCACATAGCCGCAACTGATGATCCCGCCGACCGCCCCCTCCCGGCCGATTGAGGCCACTTCCACCGAGCGGCCGTCCTCCAGGTCGACGACCATTGAAATCATTGTGGCGCCAAACGGAAAGAGCGAATGGCCCACTTCGGTGCCACGCCGGAGCACTGTCCTGCCGAGATCGAGCTCGACCAGTTCGATCCGGCCCTCGATCAGGGTTTTCAAATCATCGGGAAAGGTGGCCAGGAGCCGGTTGCCGGTAAAGGCGTCGGCGATGGATGGAGGAGCATAGCGAGTATCGGACATGGGCTGCAGCCTGTTGAGCGGGGATTCGCCTCACCAATGTTCGGCCGGTCAATTCGTTGCCGAAATTGCCGCGCAAGGGCGGTTGAACGTAGCTCAAGGGTTCGCTAAGGCCCGCCGACGCCGTTCCCGGAGACGTGGGTGAGTGGCTGAAACCAACGCTTTGCTAAAGCGTCATACGGGCAACCGTATCGAGGGTTCGAATCCCTCCGTCTCCGCCACCAGCGAATTCACGAATATTCGCCGAGCCAGCCTATTGCGGACATTGGAGCGGCGGGATCCGCTAGGTAGATTTGCTGATGGTTGAACCCGCCTTTGTCAGCCAAGGTCGCCGCCACGCCTAGCTTCGAAAGGTCGCGGGAAAATGAACAGCATTCGACACGGGCTCATGGCACTTTGCCTGATGCTAGCCAGCATCCTTGGGACTGTTCCGCAAAGCGCTTACGCCGCTACCGCGGCGGAATTGAACGCGGATGGCAAGGCCGCGCTCAATCGCCTCTACGCCAAGTCCGACAGAGCACGTAGATATGGGCGAGACGCCCGCGCAATTCTGGTCTTTCCGAAAATCGTCAAAGCCGGCTTCGTTGTGGGCGGGCAGGGCGGAGAGGGCGTCCTTTTCGTCGGCGGCAAACCAACTGGCTATTACAAGATCGGTGCCGCTTCCTTTGGACTTCAGGCCGGTGGACAGTCGTTCAGCTACGCGCTGTTTCTGATGAACGACAAGGCGCTCACCTATCTGAGAAAGAGCGACGGGTGGGCAATCGGTTCGGGACCAAGCGTGGTGGTAGTGGACAAGGGCGCGGCGATGAGCACTACTTCCACGACGATTGCGAAGGACGTGTACGCCTTCCCCTTCGGCCAAAAAGGTCTGATGGCCGGCTTGGGCCTCGAAGGGTCCAAGATCTCGCCAATCAGGAGGTAGGCTTCTCCCGCCGGCTCTGAACAGCGGACACTAGTGCGCGGCGCGCCATCCGTGTGCGCCCTCAAATCAATGCTTGTTGCGTGGTGTCCACTCTGAGAGCATTCCCGCGCTGCTGGAGCGCTCTGGTCACTCGGTTTGGCGGGATCGGCAAATCAGAGGCGGCCGCGAGTTCGCGGCGGAGATAGTGAGGTGAAATGCGCGTCCTGTTGACTGGCGGCTGCGGCTTCATAGGGTCCCACACCGCAATTTCGCTGATGGACGCCGGGCATGACGCCATATTGCTCGACAATTTCAGCAATAGTCAGCGCGACGTGCCGGACCGGATTTCTCAAATTGCGGGTCGCTCGATCCCGGTCGTTGAAGGTGATGTTCGAAACAATGCCCTTCTGCAGCAAGTCTTCGCTGAGCAGCGGCCGGATGCCGTCATTCATTTTGCCGGATTCAAGGCGGTCGCGGAGTCCGTCGCCCAACCCTTGAAATATTATGTCAACAATGTGGGCGGCACGTTGAGCTTGCTCGAGGCAATGCAAACCGCGGGTTTGCGGACGATCGTCTTTAGCAGCAGCGCCACCGTATATGGCGAACCTCGGGCTTTGCCGATCGATGAATGCCATCCGACGGTAGCGGTCAATCCTTACGGCCAGGCAAAGCTGGTCTGCGAGAATATCTTGGCAGACCTGGCCCGCGGCGATCAGCGTTGGCGCGTTTCGCTGCTTCGTTATTTCAATCCTGTCGGCGCTCATTCTTCGGGGCTGATTGGCGAGGACCCGAAGGGAATTCCGAATAATCTGATGCCATTATTGATGCGCGCGGCCACCGGAAAAACGGAAGCGCTGCAGATATATGGGACAGATTATCCGACCGCGGATGGTTCGGCGGTGAGGGACTATGTCCATGTCGCCGATCTTGCGGAGGGTCATGTTGCAGCACTGGAGAAATTGGAGCGCGGGTCGAATCTTGGAGTGTACAACCTTGGAACCGGCCATGGGACAAGCGTGCTGGAATTGATTTCGGTTTTTGAGCAGGCAACCGGCATCGCGGTGCCGCATATCATGGCCGAAAGGCGGCCGGGCGACGTTCCGGAGCTTTACGCGGCAACCGGAAAGGCCAATCGGGAACTGGGCTGGCAGCCAAAGCGCAGCTTGCACGACATGTGCTCGGACAGTCTTCGCTTTGCTCTCAGCAATTAGCCAACGCGCCGTTTATGCGTTGGGATTCGAAGCCGGATAGCAGAGCCCTGACATTGGTACCCAATGCGTCGATGGCGTAGCCGCCCTCCATGACGATCAGAACGGGCAGGCCGATCGAAGCGATACGGCTCGCAATTTCGCGATAGTCGTCTTGCTTGATCCGAAAATATGAGATGGGATCGGCCTCAAACGTATCCGCACCGAATGACAGGACCAACAGGTCTGCCTGATGCGCGCGCACAGCGCTGAGCGCCTCGTCCAACGGCTTCGCATATCCGTCAAGACCGGTGCCGCGCGGCAGCGGCAGGTTGATCGTCTTGCCGGTAGCTGATCCCGAGCCGCGCTCGTCTGCATGACCCCAGAAAAAAGGATAATCAGTCGCCGGGTCGGCGTGCATCGATACGAACAGCACGTCCGGATCATCGTAGAAAATGTCCTGCGTCCCGTTGCCGTGATGATAATCGATGTCGAGGATCGCGACACGGCGGCCTAGTCGTTGGGCACGCCGCGCGGCGATGGCGGCATTGTTGAGGTAGCAATAGCCCCCGCAATAGTCGCGGCCAGCATGGTGGCCCGGCGGCCGGGATAAAGCGAAGCTTGCGTGTGCATCTCCGTCGAGAATCGCGGAAAGTGCCGTCAGCGCCGTCTGCGCGCTCCAGTAGCTGGCCTCCCAGGTTCCCGCGGCGATCGGTGTCGCGGCATCGAAGCTGTAGCGGCCCAGCTTGGCGTCGATCCGTTCCAGCGCCAGGCTCCGGCGGCGGACCACCGGCCAGCTATAGCCGATTGCATCGCCGTCGCGGCCCGACGCGCGCCATTCTTCATGGGCAGTGCGCAAAAATTCAACATAGTCGGGATCATGAACCGCAAGCAGCGGCTCCAGTCCAAAATCCTTGGCTGGGCTCAGGGCTGGCAGACCGGCCGCAATCGTCTCGGCACGGGAAGCCTTTTCGGAATAGTCCACCCAGCTGCCATTGTGCAGCTCCCGGGCGGGTTCATGGCTCAGCTGACGCCGATCAAAAAAAGCGGGTACGGAGCCCATCGGGCCTAGGGCTCCTTGCCGTTCATTCCTGGATGCCCCTCGTGCATCGTCATCAAGGATTGGAGTAGTTCCTCATCGGCGCTGGACATGACCGCGAGGACGGTTGCCTCGTCGCATCCTTCGGCAGCGAGATAGGCGTGACCCATGCTGGAATCGATGTAGATCGATTGGCCGACTTCAAGCGTCACCGTGTCATAATGTTCGGTGTTGACGGTCACCCTGCCATTGAGGACGTAGACGAACTCCTCGCCAGCATGATGGACAAGCTCGCCAAATTCCTGCGACGTCTTGGCCCGGATTTTCGAGACTACGGGGATCATCCGCTTCCGCCGCAGATCGGTACAAAGAAAATAATAGTCGTAGTTCTGCGTCTCGACGCGAACCGCATGGTCGATATCGCACAGGCTGCGCCGCGCCGTGATGGCTGCCGGGGCTTCGTCGTTCGATTCCGCGAACAGCTCCGACATTCGCATGCCGAGCCGCTGGGCCACCTGATAGAGCTTGTCGTAGGTCAGCGTCAGCCGGTCATGCTCGACCTTCGACAGGGTCGAAACCGGAATACCGCTCTTCTCGCTCATTTGCTTCAGGGTCCAACCTTCGCGGTTGCGCACCCCGCGCAACAAGGCGCCCAAGGTTGGAATTTCCGAGGCCATTTGGGCGGATTCCTTTCTAGTTGACGAATTTTCTAATCAGGATAACAGTGTCCCGATCAGAACAATAGCACCAACTTTATTGGCTGGCGCTGGCCGGGGCAATCCCGGTGATTAGGGGAGGAAGAAACCGTGAGAAAGTGGCGAGGAATTGCCTTTGGATTGGCGGCGATTGCCGCAGGAACTGCAGTTGCCCAGCAAGCGGTCAAGCTTGGGCCCGACACGACCGTCGGCAAGCCGTTGCTGCCAACGGCCGCTCCGGGCGCAACGCCTGTATCCCCGCCCACCGGCGGTCATGAGCTCATCAAGACCGACGTCGACGCCTGGCTTGACGGCTATATGCCTTACGCAATTGCGCGCGGTGACATTGCCGGCGCGGTGGTCGTGGTGGTCAAGGACGGCCAGGTCCTGACCGAGCGGGGCTATGGCTTCTCGGACGTCGAAAAGCGGACTCCGGTTTCACCCGAAACGACCCTTTTCCGTCCAGGTTCGATTTCCAAGCTGTTCACCTGGACCGCGGTCATGCAGCTGGTCGAACAGGGCAAGATTGACCTCGACGCAGACATCAACACCTACCTCGATTTCAAGATTCCGCCACGCAACGGCAAGCCGATCACCATGCGCAATATCATGACGCATACGGCAGGTTTCGAAGAAACCGTCAGGCACCTCATCCATGACGATACCGTCCCGGTGGTGCCGCTCGATCAGTTCGTGAAGGAAAGTCTGCCGAATCGCGTGTTCGACGCAGGCACGACGCCTGCATATTCCAACTATGCGACGGCGGTAGCTGGCTACATTGTCCAGCGCCAGTCGGGTCAGTCGTTCGACGATTATATCGACCAGCACATCTTCCAGCCGCTCAACATGAAACATGCCAGCTTCCGGCAGCCGCTGCCGAAGAACCTCCAGCCTTTCATGTCGAAGGGATACAAGGGCGCTTCGCAAAAGGCCGAGCGGTTCGAGATCGTCGACCCAGCACCAGCTGGCAGCCTTTCGGCATCCGGCGCGGACATGGGCAAGTTCATGATCGCGCATCTCAACAATGGCGCCGGACTGCTGAAGCCAGAAACCGCCAAGTTGATGCACGATTACCGCTACGACGTGATTCCCGGCCTCAATCGCATGGCGCTGGGTTTTTACGAGCAAGGCATCAACGGCCATCGCGGCATCGCCCATGGCGGCGACACCAGCCTGTTCCATTCCGACCTCACCTTGTTCGTCGACGATGGCGTCGGACTGTACGTGTCGGTCAACAGCGCCGGCGGTGAGGGCGCTCCCCGTGCGCTCCGCGAGCGGCTGTTTGATGAGTTCGGCAACCGCTATTTCCCCGGAAAGCCCGTGACGCCCAGAGTCGATGCCGAGACCTCCAAGAAGCACGTCCAGCAACTTGCCGGCAGCTACTTCAACAGCCGCGGCATCCGCAGCAAGTTCCTGCACATCCTTGACCTTGTCAGCCCGGTTGCAATCGGCCCGGACGAGGATGGCAAGCTGTCGGCGCCGATGGTCACCAATACCGGC
>DATJKE010000131.1:0-5528 GCA_035491735.1 Sphingomicrobium sp. | reverse complement strand
GTCTTCGGTTCGTAGGGCTTGGCCCATGCAAAGCTCATGGCGAAGTCCCCCTTAACCGATGGTCACGACAGTGTCGGACGTGAACGCATAGTCCGGCACGTGCAGGTTGAGCGGCGCGGGGCCTTTGCGGATGCGCGCCGCGGTATCGTAGTGCGAACCGTGGCACGGGCAGAAATAACCGCCATAGTCGCCGCGGTTCTCGCCCTCGCCGGTGCCCAGCGGGACGCAGCCCAGGTGGGTGCAGACGCCAAGCGTGATCAGCCAGTTTTCCTTGCCCGGCTTGGTCCGTTCGTCGAGCGTCTGCGGGTCGCGCAGCTCGGAGAGCGGCACGGCCTTGGCGGCGGCGATTTCCGGAGCGGTGAGGTTGCGGACGAACACCGGCTGCTTGCGCCAGCTGGTCTTGATCGCCTGGCCCGGCGCGATCTTCGAAATATCGACCTCGGTCGAGGCTAGCGCCAGAACGTCGGCGGGCGGGCTCATCTGCTTGACCAGCGGAATGGCCACCGCGACCGCGCCGACCCCGGCGAAACTGACAGCGGCAATGTTGATGAAGTCGCGGCGGCGGAGACTATGATCAGCCTCCACATGCGCTGCGTTAAGTTCTTCCAGCGTGGCCATGCTCACCCTTAAAACCGAAATTTCGCGTGATGCCGAACGGCACCGGATACGGCCCGCCAAGGGGGACCCCCAAGCGGTTGGCGGGCCTGATAGCGCCTCACCCCGCATATGCAAATGGTCTACACCGGCCTCACTTGAATTTTTCGATAGCTCGGCAGTCCGCATGGGCGCGGCATCGCGCTCTTGGCCGGACTTCTCTCTGCCGCGGGTTCGCCCGGCGCCATTGCCGAGCGCTTCCGATCCAGCCCTAGATTACGACGAAGTCGGCATAAGTTAGCTTCAGGCCCGTGCCGAGATTGGCGACCAGCATTTGGTCTGCGCCGCCGATGCCGTCCGGATCGAAGTAGAGGTTTCCCGTTTTGGCATCGTAGATGATGCGATCATCCGCTTGGGTAGCGGCCGTGCCTTTGGCAAAGGCGCCGGAAGGCAAGGCACCCAGACCTAGACCCTGGAAAACCGAGTCATCCAGCCAAATCGTGTCGTCGCGCACGTTGAAATCCATGACCTTGTCGACATTGCCATTGCCGAGCGCCGAGGTGAGCAGGAACATATCCTTCCCGGCCAGGCCCCACAGCTGATCGGCGCCGCCCTTGCCATCGAGGATGTTATTGCCGGCGTTGCCCCGGACGATTTGGTCGAACTCGTTGCCCGTCAGGTTGATGTTCGCTTTTCCCGCGTCCAAGCTTGTTGTGAGGTTCTCGATCGAGACCCCGGTTCCAAGCGCATAGTTCACGCTCGCCTTGACCGTGTCGAAGCCCTCGCCCGACCGCTCGAGGACCAGCGCCGAACTGTGGGAGACAAGATAGGTGTCATTGCCCAGCGCCGCGCCCTCGGCAAGGAAGACATAATCGCCAGTCAAACGGCCGACGCCGCTCAGCTGAACAGTGTAATCTCCTGCTGATCCACTGACGAAGGTGAGGCTGGCGTCAAGGCCCAGGGCCCCGTCGTCATTCTGGCCGAATAGAGCCCCGTTTGGGCCGAAGATCTTTAGCATCGGATCAGCGAGAAGTTTGACATCGCCGCCAAGCGTGCTGAGCCCCAGCATTTGAACCGTGAAGCTGGAGTTCGCGGGTAGCGAGACAATGATTGAGTCCACCTCGCCGGCGGCTGCGATCTGACCGCTGAGACTATAGTCGGGCGCCTCGAGTTTAAGCCTGTCGCCTGACGAGGTCCCACCCAGGAGGTCGATCAAATATGCCGCGGCAAGCGCGTGTATCTGCGTGGTCGGATGAACCTTGTCGAAAAATACCAGGCTGCTCGCATTCAGCGGGTAGATTGCCTCCGTTCCGTAGATTTGCGTCATCTCGCCGAGAACGAAGTCGGACATGGCCGCAAAGCTGGCATATTGGAGGTGCACCCCGGTCGGGAGGGTCAATGCGTCAATTGCTGTTCGGACCATCTGGTCGAGCAACATGGAATATTGCGTGCCGACCGCCCGGCGCGCGGCTTCGTCTGCGACGCCGTTGTAATAGGGCTGTACGCCAATGTCGGGAACGCCGACGACAAGTATCTCGCGAACGCCAATCTCGATTGCCTGCATGATCTCGTGAGCATATTTGTCCGCCGCCGCCTGGAGATCTCTTTGGGCACTCGCCAGACTTGCCCATGCGCCAGTCTTGGGCACCAGATCATGGACGTCGTTGGCACCGAAGGAGAAGATATAGAGGCCGCTCGGATCGGCCTTGCCATCCACTGCGTCACGCCACGCGTCAGTTTGGCCGTCGAGATCCGGGACGGCCTCGTCCCCCTGAAGCAGTTGCGCGCCGCCATACGCAAAGTTCAGATTTTTGCCGCTTGGATCGGAAGCAAATGGCGAGATCTTCAAGCCAAGATAGGGGTCTTCATAGTCGAAGGGGAAAATGGGCTTGGTAGTCAGCCCGACATATTTGTTGCTGAGCAGGTCCGCGAACGTATAGCCGTTGCTGAAACGACCATCGAAATAGCCCTTGTCCGCGGTCGGAGCGGCATCGACCGGCTCCGTGAAGGGCAATCCGTCATACCATTCCGCCAGCCGCAACGCATTGCCGGCGTCGATCAGGCTGTCGCCAAACACGGTTACGCTTGAATACCCCACGCTCGCCTCCACTCACTCGCGACTCGGGGTGGCCAGATGCCCCACTCGACCAGTGGAACCCTTTTTCCTCGTTACTACAATAGGTTGGGGTGAATGAGCTTGATTGCCCTTCGATCGACAGGTGAATTTGCGATCGAAAGGCCCGGCTTGTGCAGTAAGGCGCATCGCGACTATCCGCGCGCCATGCGCTTGTGCCTGTTCGAGCCAGAAATCGCCGGCAATGTGGGCGCAGTGATGCGCCTCGGCGCCTGCATGGGCGTGCCGATCGACTTGATCGAGCCATTGGGCTTTGCCTGGGACGACAAGAGGGTCAGGCGGACGGCGATGGACTATGTCGATCATGTCGAAGTGACGCGGCATCCATCGTTTGATGCTTTCCGCGAAACCGTGCCAGGACGCATCGTCCTGTTCACCACCAAAGGGGATGCATCTCCCTACGATTTCGGATTTCAGCCGGACGATATTCTACTGTTCGGCAAGGAAAGCGGAGGCGTCCCGGCTGCTGTCGCGGCAGCCAGCGACGCCAGGCTGAGGCTGCCGATCCGCGCCGAGGTGCGTTCCTTCAACCTCGCAACCGCCGCTGCGATCGCCCTGGGCGAGGCGCTGCGCCAAACCGATGGACTGCCCGCATGATCCCGCTCGACGACCAGCAACAGGCCGCCCGCGACTGGTTCGAATCGCTCCGCGACCGGATCTGCGGTGAATTTGAAGCGATTGAGCGCGAAGCCGGCAGCGACGCCAGGTTCGACTATATTCCATGGGATCGGACCGATGAGGACGGCACACCCGGAGGCGGCGGGGTCCGTGGCCAGATGACGGGGAAAGTGTTCGAAAAGGTCGGCGTCAACGTATCGACTGTCGGCGGGCGCTTCTCGGAGGAATTCGCCAGGCAAATCCCGGGCGCCGAGGAGGATCCGGGCTTTTTCGCTACCGGGATCAGCCTGGTCGCGCACATGGCCAATCCGCATGTGCCGGCGGTGCATATGAACACCCGCTTCCTGACGACCACGCGGCGCTGGTTCGGCGGCGGTGCCGATCTCAATCCGGCAATCCCCTACGAGGAGGATACGGAGGCCTTTCATGCGCGGATGCGGGCGGCGTGCGCCGCGCACGATCCGACCTTCTACCCGCGCTTTTCGAAATGGGCTGAGGAGTATTTCTGGCTGCCGCACCGCAAGCGTTCGCGAGGCGTCGGCGGAATCTTCTACGATCGGCTTGAAGGGCATTTTGAGGAGCATTTCGCCTTTACCCGCGACGTCGGCGAGGCATTCCTCGACATTTTCCCGCTCATTGTCCGCAAGCGCATGAAAAGCCCTTTCACCGACGCGGATATCGATAGGCTGCTGGAATTCCGCGGCCGCTACGTCGAATTCAACCTGCTCTACGATCGTGGCACTTTGTTCGGGCTCAAGACCGGCGGTAACATCGATGCCATCCTGATGAGCCTGCCGCCACTGGCGAAGTGGAGCTGAACTAGCCTTCGTGCTTGACGTCAGGCACGCTGGTCTGCGCGGCGCCGACCTGTGCGTAAATTCGCGCAAGCATGGCAGTGTAGACCATCACGAAACCGGCCTGGACCAGGCCGCCAGTCAGCGCGACCAGCAACAATGAGATCGTCCAGGGCTCGGGTCGTCCGGCGGCCAGGGTGACGAGAGCTCCAATCAATGCCCCAACCGTGAGCGCGACCACGAAGAAGCCGACCATCAGCGCCAGCAGGAAACCAAGCAGCCTCCAGAATTGACCCGAGGTAAGTTCGAACGTGCGCCGGATCGACGCGATCGGCCCGCGATTCTCCATCGCCACCACCGCGACCAGCAACAGCAACCGCACGGAAAAATAGAGCAAGGCGATGAAGGCGAGGCAAAGCAGGATCCAGCCGACACCACTGACGCTCGACCAGTCGAACTGGCCGCTTTCGATCGACCGGCCCATGCTGATCGCCAGGATCACGGAAAATGAGAGGATGATGACAATGCCGATCATCATCGCCGCGAGAATCAGGGTCGGCGTCCGGCGGGCGGCCTGACCGATCGCCTCGCCAACGCTGCCTCGCCAGCCGTTGACCATCAGGACCATCGCCAGCTGGCCAATGAACATGATGAAGATCATCGCCAGGACGAACAGCATCCACAGCCCAGGCGGTGGCTGTTCGCCTGCCGGTACCTGAGGCTCGACCATCGAGGCCATGACCGCCGGCAAAAGGATCATGCCGAGCGCCACTGGGACGATCAGCCGCCGGTTGGCTTGCAGGGCGGCCTTGGCTTCGTCCCAGGCACGGCCGATCGATAGATTGGTCATGGCATTCCCCGTTGGTTGTCGCCGACTGTTATGCGGAGCAAGGCTTTCGCTGGCAACGCCCTTGCCCAAGATGGAACTCGGGGCCATGTCGCTCGCGATGATCGACGGGATCGAATGGAAGGTCAGCGACGGGCTGGTGCCCTATGAGACCGCGCTTGCCGAGATGGAGGCACGCGCCGCCGCCGTCCGTGCCGGGGAGGCACCCGAACTCTTGTGGTTGCTGGAACATCCGCCATTGTTCACCGCCGGCACCAGCGCCAATCCAGCCGAGCTGTTCAACCCGCTCGGTTTTCCGGTTCATGAAGCAGGGCGCGGCGGCCGCTATACCTACCACGGCCCAGGGCAGCGGGTCGGCTATCTGGTCCTCGATCTCGAAAAGCGCGGCCGCGACATTCGCTGTTTCGTGCATTCGCTGGAAGGCTGGATGATCGCCGCTCTTGGGGAAGTTGGCGTTGCGGCGCGGCGTGAGCCAGGCCGGATCGGAATCTGGACCGGCCATGGACCAAATGAAGCCAAGATCGGCGCGATCGGCGTCCGG
>DATJKE010000130.1:0-22788 GCA_035491735.1 Sphingomicrobium sp. | reverse complement strand
GATTCCGGCGCGATCGAGCCCGATCACGTCCATATAGCCTTCGACCACGATCAGCCTTTTCGCCTGCCTGCTCGCCGGCCCCGCCCGGTCGATGTTGTAAAGCGTGCGCCCCTTGTCGAAGAGCACCGTCTCCGGGCTGTTCAGATATTTGGGTTCGCCCGCCCCCAGGATCCGCCCGCCGAACCCGATGACCCTGCCGCGCTGGTCGCGGATCGGGATCATCACCCGGCCCCTGAACCGGTCGTAACTTTCCTTCCCGCCTTCTTCAGGCTGGATAATAAGACCGCAGTCTATCAGCTTGTCTTCGCCAAGTTTCTTCAGCGCGGCCTTCAGCTTCCCCCGGGCGTCCGGCGCATATCCTATTCCGAACCTTTGAGTAATCCGATCGGTAATTCCGCGCTTCTCCAGATAGGCCCTGGCCTCACCGCCCTCGACCCCATTCAGCTGGTCGGCGAACCACTTCTGCGCCTCGGCCATCACCTCGTGCAGCCCTACCGCTCGCTCCTGCCGCTCCCTTTCCTTCGAATCCATTGCTGGAACCGCCATCCCGGCCTTGCCGGCGAGCTCCTTCACCGCATCCATGAACGGCAGCCCGCGATGATCGGTAAGGAAGCGGATGGCATCGCCATGCGCCCCGCAACCGAAACAATGATAGAAGCCCTTCTCGTCGTTGATGGTGAAGCTCGGCGTCTTCTCGTTGTGGAATGGGCAGCAGGCTTTGAACTCGCGCCCAGCCTTGATCAGCTTGACCGACGGCCCGATCACCCCGGACAGGGTGGTCCGAGCCCTGAGTTCATCCAGCCAGGCAGGGGAAAGCGTCACCCGATCAGCGATAGTGGGTCCTTGAAGGCTGCTCAACCGAGTCGGTGAATTCCGGGCTCAGCCGCTGTGTGAAGATTTAACAATGGCCGCAGCCCCTTGATTTGGAAGGATTCATTCTCCCTGCGTATCGACGCAATTAGGGTTAATCTTCCATGGCTCCGGCAGACAGTGGCGTGAGATCGCTGCAGCGGGGCTGACCAGGAGGGGGGATATAATGTTAAACAAGATCAGCGGGCTGGCCCGCTCACTCTACATCGTACTCGCGATCGTCGCCGGCTTCGTGGCCTTGGGTGGCATGAATGTGGCGTTGTTGCTGGTGGTGCTGGGCCTGATTTCAGGTCTTTCAATGCCCCGGGACCGGTTGGTTCTGGCGTTGGCCGCCGTTCTCGCGCTGCCTCTAATCGGAACGGCGCTCGGCAACATACCGGCAATTGGCCAGCAGCTCGGAGCCGTAATGGCCAATCTTCAGCTAGGCGTAGCCGGCGCTGCCGCCACGGCGCTCGCCATCATGTTGTACGAACTTACAATGGAGGGCGTGACGGGAATGATGGGAAGCGGGAGTGCGAGTGGCAGCAGGGCCACTGCATAATATCACCCAGATTTCGGGCTCCGCCGTACTGCGGCGGGGCCCCAATTCCTGCAACGTCTCAGGCTAGAGCGGCCTTCACCAACGCGCTGGCGCGCGCCGGCTCGATCTGGGTGCCAAGCCTGACCTTCACCTCGGCCATCACCTTGCCCATGTCCCTCATCGATGAGGCGCCGGTGTCGGCGATGATCGACTGGATTGCCGCTTCGGCCTCGGTTTCGCTCAATTGGGCGGGCAGGAAGCGTTCGATCACCGCGATCTCCGCCTCTTCCTTGGCTGCAAGCTCCTCGCGGTTGCCCTTCCGGTAGAGCTCGACCGATTCGCGACGCTGCTTGATCATTTTTTGGAGTACTTCGGTCACCAGCGCATCGTCGTCGGGCTGCTGCGAAGCGGTGCGAAGTTCGATGTCGCGGTTCTTGATCGCAGACTGGATCAGCCGGATCGTCTGAGTGCTATCCTTGTCGCCGCCCTTCATGGCGCTGACCAGCGCAACCTTGATTTCGTCGCGAATCATCGTGACCCCGTAACGTTCCAGCGGAAAAGACTAGCCCTAGCGGCCAATTCGAAGCTTTCACAGCGTTGACGTGCCGGACATTCACGCGTAGCGGCCATGGCTTAGCGAAATCGCCGCAAACTTAAGACGGAAGGCACCTCCCGCCGATGGCCGATGCACATCCCGCGCGCACTTCACCACCGGAAGGGGCGACGGGAGTCATCGTTTTCGCGGATGGGCGCATCGTATGGGGCCGCGGCTTCGGCGCCGAAGGCCAGGCGGTCGGCGAGCTCTGCTTCAACACCGCCATGACCGGCTACCAGGAGGTAATGACCGATCCCTCCTACGCAAGACAAATCATCACCTTCACCTTTCCCCACATCGGTAATGTGGGCGCCAATGAGGAGGATGTTGAGGCGGGCGAGGCGCATGCGCTCGGCTGCCTGGTCCGCGAGGCAGTAACGTCACCTTCAAATTTCCGCAGCCAGCAGGACTTCCCGGCATGGATGGCCGCCACCGGCCGCATTGGCATCAGCGGCGTCGATACGCGGGCGCTGACCCGGCTGGTCCGCCGCGAAGGTCCTCCGACCATCGCCATCGCCCACAATGCCATGGGGCATTTTGACCTGGACGCCCTCCAACAGATGGCGGCGGAGTGGCCCGGCCTGGAAGGGATGGACCTGGCGAAGGAGGTCAGCCGCGACCAGCTCGAAGCGTGGAGCGGCGGTAAGTGGGAACTGGGTGAGGGTTATCGTTTCGGCGACAGCGATATGTCGAAGCCGCACGTTGTCGCGATTGACTACGGCGCCAAGCGCAACATTTTCCGCAACCTGGTCGAGGCTGGGGCGAGGGTTACGGTGCTGCCGGCCACTGCCAGTTTCGATGAGGCAATGAGCCACAAGCCCGATGGATTCTTCCTGTCGAACGGGCCGGGCGATCCTGCTGCGACGGGCGCCTATGCCGTGCCCGTGATCCAGGCCATGCTAGAGACGAAGAAGCCGTTGTTCGGGATATGCCTCGGTCACCAGATGCTAGCGCTGGCGGTCGGTGGCAAGACGAGCAAGATGTTCCAAGGTCACCGCGGTGCCAATCATCCGGTCAAAAGGCTGGCTGACGGGCAGGTCGAGATCACTAGCATGAACCATGGCTTTGCCGTGGAACGCCAGGGATTGCCGGCAAACGTCCGCGAGACGCACGTCAGCCTTTTCGATAACAGCAATTGCGGGATCGAACTGATCGACCGGCCCGCCTTCAGCGTCCAATATCATCCGGAAGCAAGTCCCGGACCGCAGGACAGTTTCTACCTGTTCGAGCGGTTCGTGGACGAGATGAAGGAGGCCTGATCGTGCGTCATTTGCTGATCCTTCCGGCACTGTCTCTCCTGGCAGCGCCTTGCATTGGGCAGGAAATCGTCAAGGTCCCGGTTAGTGAGGCCGGCGTTTCCCTGCCTGAAGACATTTTCGGCCTTCCGCCGGGCCAGTGGTATGTCGCGCGACAGGTTTCCCAAGGAAACGAACCTTGCACCGCCGATGCTTGCGAGGCCGGTTTCAATTCGGGCGACCTCGCAATCAGTGTCGAGCGCGCCAAGGACTATGTCCGGGTGATCGCGGGTTTCCGAAGCTGCCAGGCGGTAGCGTTCCAGGAAGTCCAAACAGGCCTTACGCCTGGCGCGTCCATGCGTGGAGAAGTGTCTCACCTGCTCAAGAAAGTGATCAAGGCCGCCGAGAAGTCGTGCAAGGTGAAAGCGCCAAAGGTGCCGAAACTCGATGTCGCGTCGCTGTTTCCGGCGAAGGCGAAGTGAGGGGCTGCGCGTTTTTCATCGGTGCCGGGTCCTTGGCGCTTTCCGCCTGCGCCACGCCGCGGATGCACACGCAGGACGAGCTCAACAGCGCCGGCCTTGCCTGCGGCCTAACCTATGGCGAGTTGATCCAGGACGATGAGGCAAAGCGACTGCTAATTCTGTTTCGCGCCAAGCCCACGCCCGAACATCGCAACTGCGTCTATCAATGGGCGCGTCGCAATCACCTAAAGCTTGTCGTCGTCGACTCAATCCAGTTCCCCGAGGAATAATGCCCAAGCGTACCGACATCAGTTCCATCCTCGTCATTGGCGCCGGCCCGATCGTTATCGGCCAGGCGGCGGAGTTCGATTATTCCGGCTCACAGGCAGTCAAGGCGTTGAAGGCCGAGGGCTATCGGGTGATCGTCGTCAATTCGAACCCGGCGACGATCATGACCGATCCGGAGCTGGCCGACGCCACCTATATCGAGCCGATTACCGCCGAGATCGTCGCCAAGATCATCGAGAAGGAGCGGCCTGACGCTCTGCTGCCGACCATGGGCGGCCAGACCGCACTCAACACCGCCCTGACCCTCAACCGCACCGGCGTGCTCGAGAAGTTCGGCGTCAAGTTGATCGGTGCTCAGGCCGACGCCATCGACAAGGCGGAAGACCGGCAGAAATTTCGTGAGGCGATGGACAAGATCGGGTTGGAAAGCGCCCGCTCCGGCATCGCCCATAATCTCGACGACGCGCTCAAGGTTCTTGAATCCACCGGTCTTCCGTCAATCATCCGGCCGAGCTTCACGCTCGGCGGCACTGGTGGCGGGGTAGCCTACAACCGCGAGGAATTTGTCGAAATCGTCCGCAGCGGGCTCGATGCCAGTCCGACCAACGAGGTGTTGATCGAGGAGAGCCTGCTCGGCTGGAAGGAATATGAGATGGAGGTGGTACGCGACCGCGCGGACAATGCCATCATCATCTGCTCGATCGAGAACGTAGACCCGATGGGCGTGCACACCGGCGACAGCATCACTGTCGCACCAGCGCTGACTCTGACCGACAAGGAATATCAGCGGATGCGCTCGGCCTCGATCGCAGTGTTGCGCGAGATCGGTGTCGAAACCGGCGGGTCCAATGTCCAGTTCGCGATTAATCCGAAGAACGGCCGGATGATCGTGATCGAAATGAACCCGCGCGTATCTCGCTCCTCGGCACTGGCCAGCAAGGCAACCGGTTTCCCCATCGCCAAGGTCGCCGCCAAGCTGGCCATCGGTTACACGCTCGACGAGATCGCCAACGACATCACTGGTGGCGCCACCCCGGCCAGCTTCGAGCCGACCATCGACTATGTCGTGACCAAGGTGCCGCGCTTCGCATTCGAGAAATTCAAAGGCGCAACGGACCACCTGTCGACCGCGATGAAGTCGGTCGGGGAGGTGATGGCGATCGGTCGCAGCTTCGCCGAAAGCCTGCAGAAGGCCCTGCGAGGCATGGAGACCGGCCTCACCGGCCTGGATCGCGTGCGCGAGCTGGAAACCGCTTCGGAGGCCGAGATTGAAAACCGACTCCGCAGGCCAACGCCCGACCGGTTGCTTGTAGCCGCTGAAGCGCTGCGTCACGGCTTTACCATCCAGCGGATCCACGAAGTGTCAGGCTTTGATCCGTGGTTCATCGAGCGGCTAGCCGAAATCGTCGCCGCCGAGGAACAGGTCCGCGACGAGGGCCTGCCTCAGGACGCTGCCGGTATGAGGCGCCTCAAGGGTATGGGCTTTTCCGACAAGCGCTTGGCCCAACTTGCACTGCGTTCGGCCCATGTTGAACGGCAAATGTCGGAAGCTGCAGCGGGAGGGGGCGGCGTGGTCCATGACGCGCTGCGCGGACTTACCGGCGGCGTGACAGAGGCTGAAGTGCGCAGGGCACGTCTGAAACTGGATGTGCGCCCCGTCTTCAAGCGGATCGACAGCTGCGCCGCCGAGTTCGATGCTGCCACTCCCTATCTTTACTCGACCTATGAAGCGCCGTTGTTTGGTGAGCCCGAAGACGAGGCAGAGATTAGCGACCGGCGCAAGGTGGTCATCCTGGGCGGCGGCCCCAACCGCATTGGCCAGGGGATTGAGTTCGATTATTGCTGCTGCCACGCCAGTTTCGCGCTCAAGGATGCCGGGTTCGAGACGATCATGGTCAATTGCAACCCGGAGACGGTCTCGACCGATCCGGACACGTCGGACCGCCTCTATTTCGAACCGCTGACTGGCGAGGATGTGCTGGAAATCGTCCATCGTGAAGCCGAGAAGGGCACGCTTGTGGGCGTGATAGTCCAGTTGGGCGGTCAGACGCCTCTGAAGCTGGCGGCCGAGCTGCAGGCGGACGGGATTCCCATCCTCGGGACGTCGCCGGACAGCATCGACCTGGCCGAAGATCGCGAACGTTTCGCGAAGCTGGTCGACAAGTTGGGGCTCAAGCAGCCCGCAAACGGCCTTGCCCGCAGCCGCGACGAAGCGATCGCCGTAGCCGAGCGAATTGGCTATCCCGTCCTGCTGAGGCCGAGCTACGTCCTTGGTGGCCGGGCGATGGAAGTGGTCGACGGTCCCGAGCAGCTCGACCATTACATCGCCACCGCGGTGCAGGTATCCGGCACCTCGCCGGTGCTGATCGACCGCTATCTTCGCGATGCCATCGAAGTTGACGTCGATGCCATTTGCGATGGCCAGGAAGTGGCAGTCGCCGGCATCCTACAGCATATCGAGGAAGCGGGAGTCCATTCGGGCGACAGCGCCTGTTCGATTCCGCCTTACAGCCTATCCGATGAGGTCATTGGCGAAATCGAGCGGCAGACGAAGGCGCTTGCCCTGGCCCTCCAGGTCAAGGGACTGATGAACGTCCAGTTCGCGGTCAAGAACGGCGAAATCTATCTGATCGAGGTCAATCCACGGGCCAGCCGAACTGTCCCGTTCGTCGCCAAGGCGATCGGCCGTCCGGTCGCCAAAATCGCCGCTCGCGTCATGGCGGGGGAGGCCTTGGATCGATTTGAGCCGATTAACCGCGACATCGACCATATCGCGATCAAGGAAAGCGTGTTTCCATTCGCCCGATTCCCCGGTACCGATCCGGTCTTATCACCGGAGATGAAGAGCACCGGTGAAGTCATGGGAATCGATAGTAATTTTGATATCGCTTTTGCCAAATCCCAGCTTGGCGGGGGCGTTATCCTGCCGGAAAATGGCACCGTGTTCGTGTCGGTCAAGGATGCCGATAAGGATCACATTGTCCCGGCGGTCCAAAAAATGATCGAACTTGGCTTCAAGCTGATCGCTACCGGCGGCACGGCTGCTCATCTCGAGGCGCAAGGGCTGCCGGTCGAACGAGTGAATAAGGTTGCCCAGGGCCGGCCGCACATTGTTGACCGTATCGTCGACGGCGACGTCCAGCTGGTGTTCAACACTACGGAAGGCTGGCAATCGCTGAAGGACAGCCAGACGATCCGCGAGGCGGCGCTGAAGAACAAGGTGCCTTACTTCACCACGGCGCCGGCCAGCCTGGCGACTGCAAGGGCAATCGAGGCACTACGCGGACACGCGCTTGAAGTGAAATCGCTCCAATCCTATTATTCCGCCTCGACGAACTGATTTTCCGCGAAAACCTGCCGTCCAATGCGTCGCCCAAGGGCGCGGCGCCGGGTCAGGTTTTGGCAAGAGAGACAAAGGGTATTGAACATGGCGAGCGACAAGGTGCCTATGCTGGCCGAAGGCTATCAGCAGCTAACCGAGGACGTGAAGCGCCTCAAGCTCGAGCGGCCGGAGGTCATCGACGCGATCGAGGTAGCGCGCGCCCATGGCGATCTTTCGGAAAACGCCGAATATCATGCTGCCAAGGAGCGGCAGGGACAGATCGAGGCGATGATCGCCGATATTGAAGACCGTCTAAGCCGCGCGCTGGTAATCGATCCCACTACGCTCAGCGGCAACAAAGTGGTGTTCGGCGCCACCGTCACGCTGCTCGATGAGGATGACAAGAAGGTCCGTTACCAGCTCGTTGGGCAGACGGAAGCCGACGCCAAGGTCGGGCGGATCAGCTATAACTCGCCGCTCGGCCGAGCGCTGATTGGCCGCCAGAAGGGCGACGAGGTCGACGTGTCGACGCCAGCCGGCGACCGATCCTACGAGATTGCCAAGATCGAATTCATCTAATGCTTCGGCTGAGGAGCGCGACCGCGATCATCGCCATTGTCACAGTGGCGGTGTCGGCGATGGCGATCCTCTTCGGGGGCATCGAATGGTCGGCGGTGTTCGGCGGCTTTATCCCGGCGAGAATGACCAACCAATTGCTGGTCCCCGGCGCGGTACCGGCGGTTTTGACCCCCTGGACCTCGGCTCTGCTTCACGGCGGCTGGCTGCATCTCACCGTCAACATGCTGGTGCTGGTGTTTGTCGGCGCCCAGGTCGAGCGGGTCGTCGGCGCCTCGGCGCTGATTTTTGCCTATCTGGTCGGCGCACTTGTTGCATGCGCGGCCCAGTTCGCCGTCGATCCGGACAGCACGGTGCCGCTAGTCGGGGCTAGCGGCGCGATCAGCGCTCTGTTCGGGCTCTATGCACTCTTCTTTGGCCGGCCGAAGCAGGTAACCAAAAATCAAAAGCTCAACCGCTGGATCCATGCTGCCTGGCTGCTCGCCACTTGGGTGGTGCTACAGTGGATGGCTGGGTTCCTGGCTGGCGGGGAAGGAATCTTGCTCGCAACGCCTGCCCACATTGGCGGCTTCGTCGCTGGAATGCTGCTGCAACGGCCACTGCTGCTTTGGCGCTACCGAAAGGCCTAGCCGTTCGATTAGTCCTTGGGCCGGGAAATGCCATCCATTCCCGGCTCCAGCAGCCGGTGGAGATGAACCACCACATACTTCATCTCGGCATCGTCGACGCTGCGTTGCGCTGCGCCTCGCCAGGCTTCTTCGGCAGCGGCGTAGCTGTCGTAGAGGCCGACCAGATCGATATGATCGAGGTCGGTGAATTCCAGCCCCTGCGGATCCTTGACCTTGCCGCCGAAGACGAGATGGAGCTTGCTCATGGCCGGCCCGCTAGCATCAAATCGGCCTGTCCTTCAATCAGCCCTTGGTACGGACCGCGTCCACCGCGGCCTGGCCGCTCGATCGTGCGGCCTCGCCCAGCCCATCGATCAGGGATTGGACTGCGCCCTTGCCCGCCTCGCTGGTTATGTTGAGTTCGGTCAGCTTCTCGCGGCCTGCCTCACGCGCGGCGTCGAATGCGTCGCGGGCGCTGGTAGTGATCCGACTTCCTGTCTTGCCCATGAGCCGCTGCTCGGCCCTGGTCTTGGGGAGCAGCGCGCCCACCAGTGCGCCGAGCGCCAGCCCGCCGCCCAGCGCGAGCAGGGGGGAACCGTCGACTTGGTCGCGGGCCCGTTCGCGGGCACTGTCATATCCGTCGATCGCCCGTTCGCGGGCGCTAGGCGTTTCATTATTCTGCTGCCGGGCCATCATGCTTTCTCCGTCTTCTTCGATGCAATGCGCCGGGGCGCCTTGGCTGTCCGCTTTGCCGGAGTACGGGCCGGCTTGGCGGTTGCCTTGGGCTTCAACGCCGCTGGCTTTTTCCTGGGTTCAAAAAGTGGCGTCATGACGTCGTAAAATTTGACCGTCGCCTTCTTGAGCGGTTCGCGGGCGAGAAACATGGCCAATGCGGCGACCACACTCCCCACTGCGACGGGCCGCTTGGCAACCGCGTCGACCGCATCCTCGGCCAGGTCGGCTCCCTTGATCTTGGCCTTTTCCCAAGCCTCGTTGGCAAGCGTCTTGGGCTGCAGGCGCTGCTGGAGGTCGCGGGCCGTGTCGAGCAGCTCTGCCTTGGTCCGCTCGACTTCAATCCGAGCTGCGGCGATCTTGGGTGTGTCCGTCATTTGGCAGCCTTCAGCTTCGCCATGGCGACTGCAAAAAGGAGGTAAGCCACGCCCGCCGTGAGCAGGAAAGCGACAATCCACCCCGGGATCCTTCCGATCACCCCCGCAAGCGCGGCTGCCACTGTAATTGCAGCGACCGTCACCGCTGCCTGGGCGAACAGCAGGGCCGAGAACAGCAGGATCGCCGGCCATTTGATCTCATCTGCCTTGGCTTCGGCACTGGCCTTGGCCAGGCCAAGCTCGGCCTTGGCATAGGCCTTGCCCTCGTCAATCAGCTGGCCGAACAGCTCGCCGATCGGCTTTTCGTCCTCCTCATCGCCCCCGTCAGTCATGGATCAGTCTTCGTCGTCGTTGCGGCCCTGGTCGAGGCCGGACTTCACCAGGCGAACGAGTGCAAAGCCGATGATCGCCGCGCCGGCCAGGGCAACGCCCGGGCTCTTGCGAACGAATTCGCGGGTATCATCGATCAGCTCGTCGGGGTTCTTGGCGCTGACTTTGTTGGCGGCTTCCTCAAGCGCGCTGGCGGCTTTTCGGGCATAATCGCCATATTCTTCGCCCAGCCGCTCATCGAGCCCGGCGGCCGTGTCGCCGACCAGCTTGGACACGTTGGCAAGCGCTTCGCCGCCGCGCTCCAGCCCCTGGCCGACCAGTCCGCGCGCCTTGTCCGCAGCCTGGCCTGACAATCTGTCTGTGCCGCTTTTGATCTTCTCGAGCGCTTTGTCGCGAGCAGTGGATTCCCGCACGATCAGTGCCTCCTCATTTTCGGTTGTCGATGCGCCGGCAATCACCGCGTCGGTTCCTTCGGGAAGCTCCTTGGGATCAGCCATAGTCTCGTCTCCTCCTTTTCCCCCTCAACCCGGCGCCAAATCGATCGTTCCGGACCCCTTGCTAAAGTTGCACGCTTTGCCGCGCGCCGTATAGGGGCCGCAACGTCCTTCCATCGAAAAAGGGATCCGCATGACCGCGATCGTCGACATCCACGCCCGGCAAATCCTCGACAGCCGGGGCAATCCGACGGTCGAAGTCGACGTCACGCTGGAAGACGGGTCGATGGGCCGCGCCGCGGTACCGTCGGGAGCGTCGACCGGAGCCCATGAAGCGGTCGAAAAGCGCGATGGCGACAAGTCACGCTGGGGCGGCAAGGGTGTTTCCGAAGCGGTGCAGGCAGTCAACGGCGCCATTGCCCAGGCGATCGTCGGCTTCGATGCCGAAGACCAGGCCGAAATCGACGCGGCGATGATTGATCTGGACGGCACGCCCAACAAGGGCCGGCTGGGTGCAAATGCTATCCTCGGTGTCAGCCTCGCGACGGCGCGGGCAGCGGCCGAAGCACGGGGCATGCCGCTCTATCGCTATGTCGGTGGTACCGGCGCTACGCTGCTGCCAGTACCGATGATGAACATCCTGAACGGGGGCGCCCATGCCGACAATCCGATCGATTTTCAGGAATTCATGGTGATGCCAGTCGGTGCGCCGAATTTCTCCGAAGCGCTGCGCTGCGGAGCTGAGATATTCCATGCACTGAAAAGTGGGCTGCATGCCAAGGGACTGAGCACTGCCGTCGGCGACGAGGGCGGCTTTGCGCCGAACATCGCTTCGGCCCGGGCGGCTCTCGATCTTATCGGCGAAGCAACGCAGGCTGCGGGCTACAATCTTGGCAGCGACGTGCTGATTGCCCTCGATTGCGCGTCGACCGAATTCTTCAAAGGCGGAAGCTATGCCATGGAGGGGGAAGGGCGCAGCCTGTCGCCGGATGAGATGGTCGCCTATCTTGCCGATTTGGCCGATGCCTATCCGATCGCGTCGATCGAGGACGGGATGGCCGAGGACGACATGGTCGGATGGAAGGCGCTGACCGACAAGCTCGGGTCTCGGGTCCAGCTGGTCGGTGACGATCTGTTCGTGACCAACGAGTCACGGCTGGCCGACGGCATCAAGGACGGCATCGCCAATTCGATCCTGGTCAAGGTCAACCAGATTGGGACGCTGACCGAAACCGCCAATGCGGTCCGGCTGGCCCAGTCATCGGGCTATACCGCAGTGATGTCGCACCGCTCGGGCGAGACCGAGGATTCGACCATCGCTGACCTCGCGGTCGCCCTCAACTGCGGTCAGATCAAGACTGGCAGCCTCGCCCGATCCGACCGCACCGCCAAGTACAACCAGCTGCTCCGGATCGAGGAAGAGCTGGGCGACATGGCCGGTTATCCGGGCGCTGCGGCGATCAAGGCCTATCGGGCCAACTGAGTCCGCAGAGTCACAGGGAAAATTTCTGTGAATCAATGGCATGAAAGCGCTTGCCTTCATGGCGTCTTTCTGATTCTTCTAAACATATGAGTGGGAAGCACCCCAAGAGCATTGGACTGATCCGCCGCGCCGCGATGCCGGCGCTGGCCTTGCTCGTCGTGGGGACCTTTGCCGGCCATGCCATCGCTGGGCCCAACGGCCTGTTCGCGTGGCGCGGCTATGCCCAGCAGCTAGAAGTTCGCAAGACTGAACTGGCTTCGTTGCAGGCTGAACGCGCCCAGCTGAAGCATAAGTCGGCTCTCCTAGATCCGCGCCGAGCCGATCCCGATCTCGCCGACGAGATGGTCCGCAAGGACTTGGGACTGGTCCGCAGCGACGAAGTCGTAGTTCCGCTCGAAGACTAGGGTTCGCCCCCGATTGGCGAATCCTTTACGCTACGGCATTGCCCTATCGTGCTCGCCCCTCCTATAGGCGCGCCAACCGCAGTAGAAGTGGAGAGGTATGTGGCGAAGACCGCCCGCAAGGCCGCGCCCCGCAGTACGGCGCTCGCGACACCCAACCGGGAACGGCCAAAGGAGCCGCAGCGCTACAAGGCCTCGAAGGAAGAGTTGCTTGCTTTCTACAAGCAGATGCTCCTCATTCGCCGCTTCGAGGAGCGGGCAGGGCAACTTTATGGCCTGGGCCTGATTGGCGGCTTCTGCCACCTCTACATCGGCCAGGAAGCAGTCGCCGTCGGACTGCAGTCGGCCATGAAGGTCGGCCGCGACAGCGTCATCACTGGCTATCGCGACCATGGCCACATGCTGGCCTATGGCATCGACCCCAAGGTAATCATGGCCGAGCTCACAGGTCGTGAGGCCGGCATCTCCAAGGGCAAGGGCGGCTCGATGCACATGTTCAGCGTCGAACATGGCTTCTATGGCGGCCATGGCATTGTCGGCGCACAAGTCGCGCTCGGCACGGGCTTGGCCTTCAAGCATCAATATTCGAAGGATGGCGGTACCTGCCTCGCCTATTTCGGCGATGGCGCGGCCAATCAGGGCCAGGTCTATGAAAGCTTCAACATGGCGAAGCTTTGGGACCTGCCGGTAATCTACGCGATCGAGAATAATCGCTACGCAATGGGGACCAGCGTCGAGCGGGCCGCGTCCGAGCCGGAGTTCTACAAACGCGGCGAGAGCTTCCGCATTCCTGGCATCCAGGTGGACGGCATGGACGTTCTGGCAGTTCGCGGCGCCGCTGAGGAAGCGATGGCCTGGACCCAGGCGGGGAAGGGACCGATCATCCTCGAGCTGCTGACCTACCGTTACCGCGGCCACTCCATGTCCGACCCGGCCAAGTACCGGACCCGCGAGGAGGTGCAGGATTATCGCGAACACCGCGATCCGATCGACCATGCCGCCAAGGCGCTTGAAAAACTCGGCGTCAAGGAAGAGGAACTCAAGGCAATCGATAAGGAAATCAAAGAGATTGTTGTCGAAGCTGCGAAATTCTCGGAAGATGCGCCGGAACCTGCGGCGTCCGAATTGTACACCGACGTACTGGTGGAGAGCTACTGATGGCGCTCGAACTCAAAATGCCCGCGCTCTCGCCGACCATGGAAGAGGGCACGCTCGCCAAATGGCTGGTCAAGGAAGGCGATAACGTCTCTTCCGGAGATATCCTGGCGGAGATCGAGACCGACAAGGCGACGATGGAGTTCGAGGCGGTCGACGAGGGGACGATCAGCAAGATCCTGATCCCCGAAGGTACCGACGGGGTCAAAGTCGGCACGGTCATTGCCCTGATGGGAGGGGAGGGCGAGGCCGTTTCTGCGCCCAAGGCGGATGAGCCGAAAACTTCCATACCCGAGCCGCAGCCTGCGCCGGTTCCGGAGCCGGAAGCTGCCACGCCGACGCCGCATCAGATGGTGACGGCAGCTCGCGACCTGGTCGCTGACGTTGCCGCGACCCGCGACGAGCCGGATGTCCCGGATGGCACGCCGCTCAAGGAAATGACGGTCCGCGAAGCATTGCGCGACGCCATGGCCGAGGAAATGCGCAAGGACGAGCGCGTCTTCGTGATGGGCGAGGAAGTCGCCCAGTATCAAGGCGCCTACAAGGTCACTCAAGGGCTTCTGGACGAGTTCGGTCCCCGGCGCGTGGTCGATACGCCGATCACCGAATATGGCTTTGCCGGCATTGGATCTGGCGCGGCGATGGGCGGTCTGAAGCCTATCATCGAGTTCATGACTTTCAATTTCGCTATGCAGGCGATCGACCACATCATCAATTCGGCAGCCAAGACCAACTATATGTCGGGCGGCCAGATGCGATGCCCGATCGTGTTCCGCGGGCCCAATGGCGCCGCGGCGCGGGTCGGCGCTCAGCACAGCCAGAATTACGGGCCGTGGTACGCGGCAGTGCCGGGCCTCGTCGTGATCGCACCCTACAGCGCGGCCGACGCCAAAGGGCTGTTGAAGGCCGCGATCCGTAGCGAGGATCCGGTTGTGTTCCTCGAGAATGAATTGCTCTACGGCCAGACCTTCGACGTCCCCGATGTCGATGATTATGTCCTGCCGATCGGCAAGGCCAAGGTCGTGCGCCCGGGCAAGGATGTCACGCTGGTCACCTATTCGATCGGGGTCGGCGTAGCGTTGCAGGCCGCCGAGCAGCTAATGCATGACGGGATCAACGCCGAGGTAATTGACCTGCGCACCCTGCGTCCGCTCGACAAGCAGACGGTGCTGACATCACTGGCGAAGACCAATCGCCTGGTGGTGGTTGAAGAGGGCTGGCCGACCTGCTCGATAGCCAGCGAGATCATGGCGATATGCATGGAGGAAGGTTTTGACGACCTGGACGCGCCTGTGTTGCGCGTAACCAACGTCGACGTTCCGCTTCCCTATGCAGCCAACCTCGAGAAGCTGGCGCTGATCAAGGTGGATGAAGTCGTGGCGGCGGCCAAGGCTGTCAGCTATCGCTGAGCTGACGGACCGGGACCTCGTACGGCTGCATTGGCCGGCCGAGCTCCGCCCCGCCTTCGATGCCCTGTTCGCCATCGACGATGCGCTTGCGGAAGTGGTGGCAACATCGACCCAGCCGGTGTTGGGCGCGATCCGCCTTGCCTGGTGGCGCGAAGCGCTGGAACGGCTGGATGCCAGTGCCGCTCCGCCCGAGCCGCGACTTCAAGCGGCCGCAAGGGAATTGTTGCCTCGAGGGATCAGCGGTAGGAATCTGGCTGCGCTGGAGGATGGCTGGGCCACGCTGCTTGACGAGCAGCCCGACATGAAACGGGTTGGCGCGCGAGGCGCCAGGCTGTTTGCGATCGGCGCCGGGCTTCTTGGCACTAAGGACGAGAGGCTAGACGCGGCGGGGGAGTTACATGCCTACGAGCAGGTAAGGCGCAAACGGCTGGCCCTGATCGAACGGCCAGCCGAGCAGCTGCAATTGCTGGCAGGTCACCGTTTTTCCCGGCGATTACGCCCGCTGACGGCTTTCGCCAGGCTTGCTGCGCGTGACGCCAAGCAAGCACCGGCAATCGAGCCGGAGGCGACCCCGGGTCGCGCGGCCGCCTTGTTGTCGCACCGCTTGTTCGGCACCATCGGCTAGGTGGATTGAATTCGTTTCACTTAGGAAATAACAGTCGCGTTGCCGGATCCCCCAATCTTAGGAGGGCATATGACCCGTTGGGTTGCCGGCATTGTATCATTTCTGTTGCTGATAACGGGTGCGGTTCTCGCACTTTCCGGCCGCGCCCAGGAGCCGGCCATTCCGGCAGCTCCTCAGCCCAGGCTGGGTTCGACGCCAACGCCCTTGTCGCCGATTCCCAACGCTCCGCAGGCCGATGCCAAAAGCAAGGAGCAGAGGCGGTTCGCCAGGGCGGACAAGAACGAGGACGGGCGGATCAGCCTCGCTGAGCTGGTCGAGCCTCGCCGCAAGGCCTTCGCCAAGCTCGACCTCGACCAGGATGGCAAGCTCGGTTTCGAGGAGTGGGCGGTTCGTACAATCGACAAGTTTGCTGAGGCGGACGTCGACAAGAGCAAGACGCTGAGCCCCGCCGAATATGCCACGACTGCTCCCAAACCGCGGCCAAAGAAGCCGGCCTGCGCCTGCAGCTAGGCTGGCACGGGTTGAGTCTCTGGCAGCCACTCCCTGAGGGCGGCCCGCGCGCGGTCCGTGTACATCCGTTTGCGATCGGCTTTTTTGGCCTTGGGACCTTCGATCGGCGGCATCAGTCCGAAGTTGATGTTCATTGGCTGGTAGGTCTCGGCATCGGCACCGCCGGTGATGTGGCCCAGCAGTGAGCCGAGTGCCGTTTGGGGCGGTGGCGCGGACAAGGGGCGGCCACGCACTTCTGCGGCTGCGAAGCGTGCAGCAATCAAGCCGATCGCGGCGCTTTCGACATAGCCCTCGCATCCCGTGATCTGCCCGGCGAAACGGATGTGCGGCATGGCCTTGAGCCGCAGTTGATCGTCGAGCAGCTCGGGCGAGCGAATGAAGCTGTTGCGATGGATCCCACCCAGCCGCGCGAACTCGGCATTTTCCAGACCTGGAATCGTGCGGAAAATCCGTACCTGTTCGCCATGTTTCAGCTTGGTCTGGAACCCGACCATGTTCCATAGGGTGCCGAGCGCATTGTCCTGCCGTAGCTGTACGACGGCATAAGGCCAGCGCCCGGTACGAGGGTCGTCGAGCCCGACGCCTTTCATCGGTCCGTAGCGAAGCGTTTCGACACCTCGTGACGCCATAACTTCGATCGGCATACAGCCCTCGAAATAGGGCGTGTCCTTTTCCCATTCCTTGAACTCAGTCTTTTCGCCTTCGTTCAACGCCGCGACGAAGGCTTCGTACTGCTCCTTGGTCATCGGGCAGTTGACGTAATCCTTGCCGCCCTTGTCCCATCGCGCGGCCATCCAGCACACTGACATGTCGATGCTCTCGCGATGCACAATCGGAGCGATGGCATCGAAGAAGGCGAGGGCATCGCTGCCGGTCACACCGGCAATCGCCTCGGCGAGTCCCGGCGCGGTAAGGGGTCCGGTGGCGACGATCGTCAATCCCGAACTCGGTAACCGATCGACCCGCTCGCGCACCACTTCAATGTTGGGATGCTTGGCAATTCGTGATGTCACCTCGGTTGCAAAGCCCTTGCGGTCGACAGCCAGCGCCGAGCCGGCCGGGACTCGATGTTGGTCAGCGGCTGCCATCACCAGCGATCCCAGTGCCCGCATTTCCTGGTGAAGCAGGCCAACAGCGTTATTTTCGGGATCGTCGGAGCGGAAGCTGTTCGAACAGACCATTTCGGCGAGGTGATCAGTCTCGTGGGCAGGCGTGCCGTGACCACCGCCGCGCATCTCGCTCAGGCGAACCTTCAGCCCGGCAGCGGCAAGTTGCCAGGCCGCTTCCGACCCAGCCAGCCCACCGCCGATAATATGCACGTCGTGACCCATGGCGCTCCCCTAAGCCTTCACCTAAACAGCGTCCATGCGCATCTTCACCATCGGCTATGAAGCGACGACGATGGGCGAATTCCTTGCCGCGCTGATGGACGCCGGCGTCGAGCGCGTCATCGATGTTCGGGCCTTGCCTCTGTCGCGCCGGCCGGGCTTCTCCAAGACGCCGCTCAAGGCCGCGCTTAAAGAGGCGGGGATCGACTATGTGCATCTAAAGGCACTTGGTACGCCTGCGGATGGCCGATCGGCTGCGAGGGCAGGACGCCAACAAGACCTTGAGCGCATTTACGCGGAACAGCTCGAGCTGCCGGAAGCGATTGTGCAGGCTGAGCAAATGCGGGAATTGGCGGCCGAGAAATCGAGCGCGTTGCTCTGCTTTGAGCGCGAACCCGCCCATTGCCATCGCACGCTGCTGCTCAATGCAGCAGCGAGTGACGCCCAGGTAACCCACCTGTTTCCTTAGAAAGCGGCCGGGGCTTCGGCCTTGGTTTCGCCGACGATCAGTGCCTCGATGTCGGGGATCGGCCGGCGCGTCATTTCCTTGGGAATCTCGCAGACCAGCTTCCGTTCCGCTTCCTTGTGCAGCTTCTTGCGGATCAGGCCGAGCGTCTTCGGCGGCGCAACGATCACCAGTTGGTCGAAATTGTTCCTCAACACACGCTTGTTGACGTCCTCGGCAGCGGCCACCGCCCAGCGATCTTCTTCCTGCTGATGGAAATCGGTCTCTTCGTAGGCGACCCGTCCGCTGTAGCCAGCCGATTGCGCGGTTGTCCCGGGTGCGTCGGTCCTAAGCTCGCGGTCCTTGGCATCCTCTCGCTCGCCGAAATCCTCAGTGCGAAGGTCGATCTGGTTTTCATCACCTTCGTTGCGAAAAAAGAGGGTCTTCCGTCCGTCGGTGACTAGTACAAGGGCGTTGTTGGCAAGCGGCATCAGGATCTCCTCCGGCAAAAGATACTCCCCAAAACAACGCGCCCCCGGACGCCCCCGTTCCTCGTTACGCCTCATCGCCGGACGCTAGATCTTCTCCGACTGTCGCACCCGGTTCCGGCGCGATCTCGTCGCCGCCCTCAACCTCGATTTCCTCTTCCTCGCTTTCGTCGATCTTGGCGACGGAGACGACCTTCTCATTCTCGGCTACGTTGAAGATGGTTACGCCCTGTGTATTGCGCCCCGCAATCCGGATATCCCCCACCGTGGTGCGGATCATCTTGCCTTGGTCGGTGACCAGCATCAGTTGCTCGCCCGGCTTGACCGGAAAGCTCGCTACAACCCCGCCATTCCGTTCGCTGGTGACGATGTTGATGATACCCTGGCCACCGCGGTTGGTTCGGCGATACTCGTAAGTCGAGGAACGCTTGCCGAAGCCATTCTCCGTGATGGTCAGCAGAAACTGTTCGCCCTCGACCAATGCGGCATAGCGCTCGGGCGGCAAAGTGCAGTTCTCGTCCTTTTCCCGCCACGCAGGGCAGCGAAGATAGGCCTCACGCTCCTCCGGAGTCGTCCCGACGCGGCGCAGGATGGACATGGAGATGACATGGTCGTCCTCAAGCAGGCGAACCCCGCGCACGCCCATTGAGGCGCGGCTTTGGAATTCGCGCACATCGGTTGACCGGAAGCGGATCGCCTTGCCGTTGCGCGTCGCGAGCAGGACGTCGTCCTCTTCGGTCAAGAGCTCGACGCCGATGATCCGGTCGAGATTGTCCTCTTCGCTTTCCTCGCCTTCGTCCGACGTCCCGAATTTCATGGCGATCTTGCCGGCGGTGGGGATGTTGGTGAAGGCGTCCATCGAATTGCGCCGCACCGTTCCCTTGGCGGTGGCGAACATGATGTGCAGGCCGCCCCATTCCGCTTCGTCCTGGGGCAGGGGAAGAACGGTAGTAATAGTCTCGCCTTCCGCCAGCGGCAGCAGATTGACCATCGGCCGCCCCTTGGCGGTGGGCCCGCCTTCGGGCAGCCGCCATACCTTCATCCGGTAGACCCGACCGGTGTTGGAGAAGAACAGGACCGGATTGTGCGTCGAGGTGACGAACAGCTCGGTGACGACATCCTCGTCTTTGGTGCTCATGCCCGAGCGGCCCTTGCCCCCACGCTTCTGTTCGCGGAAAAGGGCCAGCGGCGTACGCTTGATGTAGCCGGTCATGGTCACGGTCACGACCATGTCCTCGACTTCGATCAAGTCTTCATCTTCCAGGCCATCGAAAGCTGCGGTGATCTCGGCGACGCGTGGCGTTGCGAACTCGGCCTCGACCTCGTCGAACTCTTCGCGCATCACCTCGTAGAGACGGGCACGGTTGCTTAAGATCTCAAGCAATTCTCCGATCGACTTGGCCAGTTCCTCCAGCTCGCCGCCAATCTCGTCGCGGCCCAGCGCAGTAAGACGGTGAAGGCGCAGTTCCAGGATTGCCTTCACCTGGGCTTCGCTGAGGTGGTAGCTTTCACCTGCCTTCTGCGGTTCGACCGCCTCCACCAGAGCGATGTAAGGACGGATCTGGTCACCCGGCCATGCCCGCTCGATCAGCTTCTCGCGCGCTTCCGCCGGGCTGGCCGATCCGCGGATCAGTTTGACAACCTCGTCGAGGTTGGTGACGGCGACGACCAGGCCGAGCAGGATATGGGCTCGCTCGCGCGCTTTCAGCAGCTCGAATTTCGAGCGCCGCGTAATGACTTCCTCGCGGAACTTGACGAAGCTCTCGATGATGTCGCGCAGTGCCAGCGTTTCCGGGCGCCCGCCGCGGATTGCCAGCATATTGGCCGGGAAGCTCGATTGGGCAGGCGTGTGCCGCCACAGTTGGTTGAGCACCACTTCCGGCGTCGCATCGCGCTTCAGGTCGATGACGATCCGGACGCCTTCGCGGTTGGATTCGTCGCGAATGTCGGAGACACCCTCGATCCGTTTGTCCTTGGCCGCCTCGGCAATCTTCTCGACGAGGCCGGACTTGCCGACCTGGTAAGGAATTGCGGTCAGCACGATCGAGCGTCGGTCGCCACGCCCCTCCTCGACATGGGCTCGGCTGCGCATCAGGATCGATCCGCGCCCCGTGGTATAGGCTGCCCGAATGCCCGATGTGCCGAGGATCAGTGGTGCGGTTGGAAAATCAGGGCCTTTGACATGCTCCATCAGCCCTTCGGAACTGATGGCCGGATCGTCCATATAGGCGCGGCACGCGGCAAGCACCTCGCCGAGGTTGTGCGGCGGGATGTTGGTGGCCATGCCGACCGCGATTCCGCCGGCGCCGTTGACCAACAGGTTCGGGAAGCGAGCGGGAAGCACCTGCGGCTCGCGTTCCTGGCCGTCATAATTGGGCTGGAAGTCGACCGTGTCCTTGTCGATGTCACCGAGCAGGAAGTTGGCGACCTTGGCGAGACGCGCTTCGGTGTAGCGCATCGCCGCCGGCGGATCGGGATCCATCGAACCGAAATTGCCCTGGCCGTCGATCAGCGGGACGCGCATCGACCAGTCCTGCGTCATTCGGGCGAGGGCATCATAAATCGCCTGGTCGCCATGGGGGTGATATTTACCCATGACGTCACCGACGATGCGGCTCGACTTGCGATATTGGCGGCCGGCGACATAACCCGCTTCCTGGCAGGCATGGAGGATGCGGCGGTGGACTGGCTTTAGGCCGTCGCGCACGTCGGGCAGCGCGCGGCTGACGATCACCGACATGGCATAATCGAGGTAGCTGGTCTTCATCTCCTCGACGATGGAGATGGGGGCTATGTCGCCGTGTTGATGTTCCTCGGCGGGAGGCTGGGTCGCCAAAATATGTCCTGTCGTTTCTGCTGTCGTTGATCGCGGGGAATCACCCGCTCGATGCGCGAGTGTGCCCCCGGAAGCCTGCTAGACGATAGGCGGGGGCAGCGCCACCCCCGCGCGCGTCGCGCGCGCGTGAATGGAGCGGTTCAAAGAGAGTTCATGCCTTTGGCGCTATTGGCGCTTTTCGCAACCGGGCGACAAGTCTATGGGGCTTGCCCGGTATCCCACGATATTCGCGCTGATTTGCCTGACCGAGGCCAGCGCAACAGGAGACGGCAATGAAGCTCACCCCCACCACGGTTGCCCTGGTGATTTCCGCTGGAAGCATCGCGTTCGCGAGCCCGGCTGCGGCGCAATATGGAATGCCTGCCCCCAAGGCACCCCCGCAGGTTCCACAACAGTCCGCCGACGAGGCGCCGGCCGCAACCAAGGGCCCCAGCGTTTCCAACGCTGCTCGCAAGGAAGTCCTTGCGCTTCAGACCGCGGTTAATGCCAAGGACGTGGCTGCGATTCCGGCGGCACTTGCAGCGGCGCAAGCGAAGGCCAAGACCAATGACGATCGCTATGTGATCGCCAAGCTGCAGCTCAAGGCCGCCGTCGACGCCAATGACACAGCCGCCATGACCAAGGGGGTCGAGGCGGTGCTGGCCTCGGGCTACGCTCAACCATCGGAACTTCTCACCCTGTACCTGGGGCTGGGCAAGCTGCACTATAATGCCAAGGCCTACGATCAGGCCGGCGCGGCGCTCGACCAGGCCCTGAAGATCGACCCAAACAACGTTGAAGCGCTGGTTACGCTCGGCGAGACGCGCAATAGCCAGGGCCGCGCTGCGGAAGGTGTTGCACTGATCCAAAAGGCGATCGCCGTTCGCACCGCCGCGGGGCAGAAGCCGGAAGAGGCTTGGTACAAGCGAGCAGTCAAGTTGTCGTTCGACGCCAAGCTGCCGACCACACCGGCACTCGCCCGTGAATGGGTTGCGGCATATCCGAGCCCCAAGAATTGGCGCGATGCGATCCGCATCTATCAGACCAGCACCGGGCAGGACGATGCGACTCTTATCGATACAATGAGGCTTGCGCGGGCTGTTGGAGCGCTCCAGGGCGAGAATGATTATTACCGCTACTCCAACACGCTTGTGACCAAGGGCTTCCCGGGAGAAGCCAAGGCGGTTCTGGATGAAGGTTTTGCCGCCAAGGCTATCGATAAGAGCCGCGCGACATTCAGCCAGATTTATTCGCTGGCCAGCGCCCGCTCACAAGGCGACCGGGCTTCGCTGGCTGCCGCAGCGACTACTGCCAAATCAGCCGCCGACGCCAAGAAAGCGATGGTCACCGCGGAGGCCTATTACGGCTATGGCGACTATGCCCAGGCAGCCGACCTCTACCGAGTTGCGCTGACCAAGAGCGGGGTCGACAAGGACCTTGCCAATCTGCGCCTCGGCATGGCGTTGGCTGGTTCTGGCGACAAGGCTGGTGCGACGGCCGCGTTCAACGCCGCCGGCGGCGCCCAGGCATCAGTTGCTCAATTGTGGCTGACCTATTTGGGGCAGAAGGCCTGACGCCAGCTCAATAAGGCGGTTTTCTGCCGAATATCAGGGCGCCGGGCCGCGTGGTCCGGCGCCCTTTTTCGTCCCGATTTGGGATGGTTAACCTCCACCCCCTGTCATGCGCACGCGTGAGTCCGCAGGGCTGGAGAACAACTTCCGGCAGGGGCTTGGTGTAGGGTGCGTTTCGATGATCGCTTGAGGACGGTGATGACCCAACCG
>DATJKE010000129.1:0-4605 GCA_035491735.1 Sphingomicrobium sp. | reverse complement strand
CGGCCGCATCGGCCGCCTCGTCGCCCGCGCCATCCTTGAGCGCGACGACCATGGCCTGGAGCTGGTCGCGATCAATGATCTGGCCGACGCCAAGTCCAACGCCATGCTGTTCAAGCGCGACAGCGTCCACGGGGCTTTCCCCGGCGATGTCAGCGCCGACGGCGATACGATGGTCGTCAACGGAAAGCGCATCAAGGTTACTGCCGAACGCGATCCGGCCAAGCTGCCGCACAAGGACCTAGGCGTGGATGTGGCGCTGGAGTGCACCGGTTTCTTCACCGATCGCGAGGGCGGGCAGAAGCATCTCGACGCCGGCGCCAAGCGGGTGCTGATCTCGGCCCCGGCCAAGGGCTCCGACCTCACCGTCGTCTACGGCGTCAATCACGACAAGCTGACCGCGGATCACACCATCGTCTCCAACGCCAGCTGCACCACCAACTGCCTGGCGCCGGTGGCCAAGGTGCTGAACGACCTGGTCGGGATCGAGCGCGGGCTGATGACCACCATCCACGCCTACACCAACGACCAGAAGATCCTCGACCAGATCCATTCGGACATGCGCCGCGCACGCGCCGCCGGCATGTCGATGATCCCGACCACCACGGGTGCCGCCCGCGCGGTCGGCGAGGTGCTTCCGGAATTGAAGGGCAAGCTCGACGGCTCGGCGGTGCGCGTGCCCACCCCGAACGTCAGCCTGATCGACCTGACCTTTACGCCGGGCCGCGACACCAGCAAGGAAGAGATCAACGCCGCGCTCAAGGCGGCGTCCGAGAAAGGGCCTCTGGCCGGCATCCTCGACTATAGCGATGAGCCGTTGGTTTCGATCGATTATAACGGCGCCCAGGCCAGCTCGACCATCGACAGCCTGGAAACCGCGGTGATCGAGGGCAAGTTGGTCCGCGTGGTCAGCTGGTACGACAATGAATGGGGCTTCTCCAACCGCATGGTCGACACCGCCGGCGCGATCGCCAAGCTGATCTGAGCCGATGGCGGCCTTCAAGACGCTCGATGATTTGCCGGAGGACCTGACCGGCAAGCGGGTACTCGTCCGTGTCGACCTCAATGTGCCGATGGATGGCGCCAAGGTTACCGACGACACGCGACTACGGGCGATGCTTCCGACCGTGCTGGAGCTCAGCGACAAAGGCGCGATTGTGCTGTTGCTGTCGCATTTCGGCCGGCCCAAGGGAGAGTCGCGCCCGGACATGTCGACCGCGCAATTGGTTCGGCCGCTGGCCGAACTGACCGGCCGTTCGGTCCGCTTTGTTGAGGATTGCCAGGGGCCGCAGGCAGAGCGCGGCATTATGACGATGCTCCCAAAGAACATCGGCATTCTCGAAAATACCCGTTTCCATGCCGGTGAAGAGAAGAATGACCCGGAGCTTGCCAAGGGAATGGCGGCGCTCGGCGACTATTATGTCAACGACGCCTTCTCGGTGTCGCACCGGGCCCATGCCTCGACCGAGGGTATTGCGCACTTGCTGCCGTCCTACGCGGGCCGGGCGATGGAAGCGGAACTGACCGCACTCGAAAGAGCGCTTGGTAATCCCGAGCATCCTGTCGCGGCGGTGGTCGGTGGCGCCAAAGTCTCGACCAAGCTCGCCGTGCTTGGGCACCTGGTGAGCAAGGTCGATCATTTGATCATCGGCGGCGGCATGGCCAACACCTTCCTCGCCGCGCGCGGAGTCGATATCGGCAAGTCGCTGGCCGAGAAGGATCTGATCGGCGAAGCGGAGAGCATCTTCGAGCGCGCCGATGCCGCCAGTTGCACCATCCATCTGCCGTACGATGTGGTCGTGGCGAAGGAATTTGCGCCCAATCCGCCCTCCGTAAGGACCTGCAACGTTCATCAAGTCGCCGCCGACGAAATGATTCTCGACGTGGGTCCGGCGGCGGTCGAGGCGCTGGCCGATGCGCTGAAAACCTGCCGCACGCTGGTGTGGAACGGGCCGCTGGGCGCGTTTGAAACCCCGCCGTTCGGCGCGGCGACGGTGGCGCTGGCCAAGACCGCCGCGGCGCTGACCCAAGACGGCAGCATGATCTCGGTCGCGGGCGGCGGCGATACCGTCGCGGCGTTGAACCAGGCCGGCGTAGCCGCGGAATTCACCTTTGTGTCGACAGCGGGCGGCGCATTTCTCGAATGGATGGAAGGCCGCGTCCTCCCCGGCGTTGCCGCGCTCCAGCGCTAGGGCTGTGGCTGGCGCAGAAGCGGGACGAGCATCTGGTTTAGTCGTTCCACTCCGAGCAGCCCCGATTGGGCGTACCGAACCTTTCCGTAGCGATCGATGACATAGGTTGTCGGCAAGCGATCGAGCGGCTCGAAGGGCCCGCGAATGCTAGACAGCGGGTGCACGCCCTTGCCCTTGAATGCCTTTCTCAATTGGGCATCGGTCAACTCCTCGGCGGGAATGACCAGCACCTGGAGGCCCAGGTTTCGACGCTGCCGATAATAATAGTCGAGCATCGCTACCTGTACGTCGCAAGCCCCGCAGTCGCTCGTCCAGTAGGTCAGCACCAAGACCTGGCCGCGCAGGTCGCCGATGCTGAGCGATTGGCCGTTGGCGGTGGTGAACGTCGTGTTGGCAACAGAGGTGCCTGGGGCAGGTGGTTTGGCGAAGGTCGCGCCAGCGATGAGGATGGGCGCTGCGGCAAGGATCAAGATACGAATGAAAATGGCCAGTCTCCCTCCCCCTGACGCAATGACGCTGCCCCCGTCGTTTGCTCCGGTCAAGCGGCTGGTTGCGAGTCCGCCGAGCGAAGTCTAGAGCGCGCCGCATATCAACCAGCCCAATTTCGCAGGGGACCCCATGAACGCCACCGTGACCGCCGACCGCCATGACGAAATGCTCCGCAAGATCGAGCAGGGGCAGGGCTTCATCGCCGCGCTCGACCAGAGCGGTGGTTCGACCCCCAAGGCGCTCAAGGGCTATGGTATTGAAGAAGGCGCCTGGTCGAACGACGAGGAAATGTTCGCCCTGATCCACAAGATGCGCAGCCGGATCATCACCTCGCCTAGCTTCGGCAGCGGCAAGGTGATTGGCGCGATCCTGTTCGAACGGACGATGGACGGAACCGTCGACGGCAAGCCGACCCCGCAGGCACTGATCGACCAGGGCGTGGTGCCCTTCATCAAGATCGACAAGGGCCTCGAAGACGAAGCCAATGGCGTTCAGATGATGAAGCCGATGCCGGAGCTCGACGCGCTGCTGACCCGCGCCAAGGGGCTTGGCGTGTTTGGCACTAAGGAGCGCTCGGTCATCAATCTCGCCAACGCTGACGGGATTGCAGCGGTAGTCGCTCAGCAGTTCGATGTCGCGCGCCAGGTGCTTGCTGCTGGCCTGGTGCCGATCATCGAGCCTGAAGTGAACATCAAGAGCCCGGAGCGCGATGCGGCCGATCGCATCCTGCTCGCCGAAATCCTCAAGAACCTCGACGCGGTACCCGACGGGCAGCGGGTCATGCTGAAACTGTCGCTGCCAGTTGAGGCGGGGTTGTTCCAGCCACTGGTCGACCATCCCAAGGTGCTTCGTGTGGTTGCTCTGTCTGGAGGCTTCAGCCGCGCGGAGGCTTGCGTCGAACTGGGCAACAACCCCGGTATGATCGCCAGCTTCAGCCGGGCGCTGCTATCGGACCTCCGCTCACAGCAGAGCAACGAGGAATTCGATCGCACGCTGGGCAGGGCGATCGACGAGATTTATTCGGCGTCGGTGGCCTAAATCCCGCCCTGGAAATCGAAGGTGAAGCGATAGGAGCGGGGGTCGATTGCGGTGCCCGCTTTCTTTTGGGGGACCGCGGCAACGAGGGTCAGCGCGCCGTCGGCAATCTGCTGGGACTTGCCCAGCTCGAGGTCGCGGGTCTCGTGCCAGCTGCCACCGATCACTTCGCTACGCACGACCATGCGTCCGGCCCAGACGCATTGGACGTCGACCGGGCAGCGGCTGTCCTCGACCACCGCGACCGGCCGCACGCGCAGGCCGTCAGTATAAGCGACCTGCCCAATCCCCGCCGTCGGCCCAGCTTCGGCAGGCGGAACTGTCGCGCAGGATGTGAGAGCGAGGGCGGCAAGGATGCTCGGCAGTTTCATTGGACGTAGCTTTCCCGTTCGCTAATGAGCGGCGCATGAATGAGGACGATGTCGACCTTAGCGCGTTTCGGCCGCCCGTGCGGTCCGACCCCTGCCAACTCTACCTTATCAGCCCGCAGGATGTCGGCGGATCCTTCCCGGACCGGCTCAGGGCGGCGCTGGCCGGCGGGCCGGTCGCGGCGTTTCAGCTTCGCGTCAAGGGCGTCGACCAGCATGAGCTTGCGCGCCTCGCCGAGCCGCTGCAGCGCATCTGCGCCGATGCCGACGTGGCGTTCATCGTCAACGATAGCGTCAGCCTGGCCAAGCGGCTTGACGCCGACGGCGTGCATCTCGGCCAGTCCGACGGCGAGGCGCGCGAGGCGCGGGCGATCCTCGGCCCGTCGAAGCAGATCGGTGTCACCTGCCACGCCAGCCGCCACCTGGCGATGGACGCAGGGGAGGCGGGAGCCGACTATGTCGCCTTTGGCGCATTCTACGACACCATGACCAAGCCCAGCGAACATCGGCCCGATCCTGCGATC
>DATJKE010000128.1:0-3270 GCA_035491735.1 Sphingomicrobium sp. | reverse complement strand
TCCCCGTTCCGGGGAGGAATTTTGGGGCGCCCATCATTCGATCACCTTCGGCACGGCGAAGAAGCCATGCTGCGCGTCGGGAGCGTTTTTGAGCACGTCGTCGCGGACGTTGCCGTCGTTGACCACGTCGTCGCGAAGGCGAAGGTGGTTTTCGATCACCGCGGTCAGAGGCTCGACGCCATCGGTATCGACCTCGGCGAGTTGCTCGACCCAGCCGAGGATATTGTTCAATTCGGGCACCATTCGGTCGATTTCGTCATCGCCAAGCGCCAGCCGGGCGAGACGCGCGACGTGGCGCACCTGATCTGCGTTTACGGACATGGAGGCGCGGCTAGCAGGGCCGGTGCGGCCCTTCAACGCCTATTCGAAGGGCTCACCTACCGGTTTGCCGTCGATGAATAGCCGTTTGCGCTCGACGATCCGGATTTCGACATTCGCCGCCGATAGGTCGGGCTTAAAACTGAGGGCGTTAGGGGGGATCGTTGAAGCAATGTCCCACTGGTTATCTTTTCGGGCCAGTTCGCGATAATCGAACGGAGCTCCATCATAGATGCGGCCGGCCAATAACATTCGGTCTTCCGTGACTTTCACAATTACGCACTTGCGGCCGCTGCAATAATCTGTCGCGGCAATGGCATCGCGCAAAGCCGGTTCCAGAACCAGGTCGGCAGGCACTTTCCGCAGGTTCCGATCCAGCTCTTCGTTGGTTTTGACCTGCGCGACGACATCAACATCGTAACGTTGCTCCGCCTTCATTGCCTGGTCAGCGAATTTGCGCACATCACCCGCGCCCTGCTTAGCCATGACCGCCAGGCGTTCACGCCCTTCGGGCCCAAAATCGAACGCCATGGCCCGCCAGTCGAATTCCTCCGCCTTGATCTGGCCCGCTTCGAGGCGCGCGAGTTGAGAATTTGCGCTGATCGCGCCGAAGTCGACGATCGGCAGCGCCAGGAACAAGGCTAGCCCGCACAGGCCGATCGCCAATTTGGTCTGCAGCGGGCGCAGCGGATCGTCGAAATTCTGGCGGCCCTTGAACACCGCCCACCACGCTGCGGCACCGTAGGCCAGGGCGATTGCGACCGCGACCGCGCCCCAGATACGCTCAGGCGTCCAGCCGTACTGGCCGATCCGCTGGCCCATCGACAGGGAAGCGAAAAATGCCAGCGGGAGAATGCAGACGACCAGCAGAAGCGCGGCTCGCCGAAGCCAGACGTTGCGGCTGCGATCCTCCTCGCCGTTGCCGATCACCGCATTGGCGAGCAGGATCGCGCCGGCTGCCGACAACAGGAGCATTGGGGTTGCCGGGATTTCGGATTCCCACAGCCCCTTGAGGCCGGTGAAAGGCAGCGAAAGCAGGAACGCCGCGAGCGCGACGGCAAGGACCGGAGCAAGCACGGCAAGGACCACCATCACCAGCCTTTGCAAGATCGCGACGATCGCGTCGCGCTCTCGGAGGATGCCGAGCGCACCACCGAAGGCGAGGCCGGCGAGCACCCAAGCAAACCACTCCTCGTCAAGGAGATCCTTGATCACATCGATGCCGATCACGCTGAATAGCAATGCGATCAGCCAGACCAGCAGGAAGGTGATGCCGGTGAACGCGAGGCTGGCCGCCCCGATCACCGCGTCGGTCCACGCGTGCCGGTGCAGCCGGGCGTAAGGGAAGCGCCAGCCGCCCTCGTCGCGAATGGTCTGGAACAAGGGGGCGGCGATCAGCACCGCGAGGATTCCCGACAAGAAGGGAAATTCGAAGATCTCGCCAACTTGATTGTACTGGGCGGTGAACCAGCCGATCAGGGCGATGACCGCGCCCCACCCGAGCGCGAAGGCAATGCACCAGGTCCAGCGGCGGAGCTCGACCGTCAGGAGAAAGCTGACGACGGCGATGACAGTGAAGCTGGTCGCCGCCTGTCGCCACACCGGAACGCCGATACCGTAGGTGAAACCGTCAGTCAGGAAATGGACGATCAGTCCGCCAGCTGCGCCGATCGCGGCCAAGATCCACGGCCTTGCCGGCCAATCCCTGTCTTCCGCGTCGAATCGTTCGGTCACTGCCCTTCCCCCCTTTTGGCGACGGCAGACTAGCCGCATGGTTCACGTCCGCAACGAGCTAGCGGCAGATTTGGTGAGAGGCATGATCATCGGCTGAGCATTTGGTGAAAATCGCTGTCTTGCCGGGCAGCCGCCCCTCCCCTAACCGCTGCCGCCCATGTGCGCCCGCCGCTTTCTCGGTTGTATCTTCATCCTGACGCTGATCGTCGTCGGCGGGGCGTTCGCATTCTACCAGTGGGGCGGCGAGGCGCTGGTCAAAATGGCGACCCCGGTCGGCCATTATCAGGCGCCGCCCGAGGGCAGCAGGCCGGACTATTCGAAGGCTGAGAGTTGGCTGGCCATGCCCGGTCTCGCCGGCAATCGAGCGGAGTGGGTGCCTCAGGGCATCGTGGCGTCGAAGCTCGGCAATCAGGCCGCGACTTTTTATGTTCATCCGACCACCTACCTGGAACGCGATCGTTGGAACGCGCCTTTGGACCTTACGGGCCAGTCGGCGGACCGTTCGCTGCTGTTCGTCCAGAGCCAGGCGAGCGTCTTCAACGGCATTTCGCAAATCTGGGCTCCCAAGTATCGTCAGGCAGCCTATGGCGCATTCCTGCTCCGGAGCAGGGATGCCGATCAGGCGCTGAACCTGGCTTACCGCGACGTGCTCGCGGCATTTGACGAATTCCTGCGGCGGAATCCGGCGGCGGACATTATTCTGGCGGGGCATAGCCAGGGCTCGTTGCACCTGTTGCGGCTGCTTAAAGATCGCAGGGCAGCCTTGAGGGGCCGCCTGGTCGCAGCCTATGTCGTCGGCTGGCCTGTCAGCGTGACCGCCGACCTCCCGGCTACCGGCCTCACCGCCTGCTCCGACCCGCATCAGTCGGAATGCGTGCTGAGCTGGGAAAGCTTCAAGGAGCCGAAAAACACGGACCTGATTACCGACGCCTGGGTCGGGACCAAGGGGCTCACCGGCGCCGAGCGCCACCGCCAGGACATGCTGTGCACCAACCCGCTGACCGGAACGAAGGATGGAACCGCGCCGCCTTCGTCGAACCGGGGGACTCTCCTGCCCAACGGCAGTCTTTCCGAAGCGTCCATCGAGCCCGGCCGGGTCGGCGCTCGCTGCGACAGGGGCTTCCTGCTAATCGACGGCGATGTGCCCGATCTGGGGCCCTATGTGCTGCCGGGGAATAATTATCACGTCTACGACTATGCCCTGTTCTGGGGTTCGAT
>DATJKE010000127.1:0-5535 GCA_035491735.1 Sphingomicrobium sp. | reverse complement strand
GGCTTTGCCGGCCTGCGGGTCGACACGATGACGCTGCTCTGCCTGCTGCTGTTCGTCGGCGCCTGCGGCAAGTCGGCTCAGCTCGGCCTCCACACCTGGCTTCCGGACGCGATGGAGGGCCCGACCCCGGTCAGCGCCCTGATCCACGCCGCGACCATGGTCACCGCCGGCGTGTTCATGGTCTGCCGCCTGTCGCCGATGTTCGAGACCAGCGGCACGGCGATGACCGTGGTCACCTATGTCGGCGCTGCCACCGCCATCTTCGCCGCAACCGTCGGCACGGTGCAGAACGACATCAAGCGGGTGATCGCCTATTCGACCTGTTCACAGCTCGGCTACATGTTCTTCGCCGCAGGCGTCGGAGCCTATGGCGCGGCGATGTTCCACCTCTTCACTCACGCCTTCTTCAAGGCGCTGCTGTTCCTCGGCGCGGGCAGCGTGATTCATGCCATGCACCATGAGCAGGACATGCGTTACTATGGCGCGCTGCGGAAAGAGATCCCGATCACCTTCTGGACCATGATCGCCGGAACTCTGGCGATCACCGGGGTCGGCCTGTTCGGCGTCGGCTTCGCCGGATATCATTCGAAGGACGCGATCATCGAGAGCGCTTTCGCCAGCGGCACCGTGCACGGGACGGTCGCCTATTGGCTCGGCGTGTTCGCCGCGCTGCTGACCAGCTTCTACAGCTGGCGGCTCATTTTCCTGACCTTCTATGGCAAGCCGCGCTGGGCAGGCAGCGAGCATATCCAGCACGCCGTTCATCACGTCCATGAAGATGCGGGCGAGATCGCTTCCGATCACGACAGCGCCCAGGACCATGGCGCGGCGACGGTTGAGGGTACCGCAGGTTATCATCCGCATGAAAGCCCGTGGGTCATCCTGGTCCCGCTGATCCTGTTGTCATTGGGGGCGGTGTTCGCCGGCTTCCTGTTCAACCATAGCTTCATCCAGCCCGAGGGCGGGCCGGAATTCTGGCGCGGCAGCGTCGCCTTCAGCGAGCATCTGGCGCACGCGATGCACGAAGTCCCGGCATGGGTGAAATGGTCGCCGTTTGCCGTGATGCTGATTGGCCTCGGCATCGCCTACCGCAACTATATCGTGAAGCCGGATGCGCCGGCGGCGTTCGTCGCCATGTTCCCGCACCTGCATCGTTTCCTGATGCACAAATGGTATTTCGACGAGCTCTACGACGTCATTTTCGTCCGCCCGGCGATGGTTCTCGGACGCTTCTTCTGGAAGCGCGGCGACGAGCAGATCATCGATCGCTTCGGCCCTCATGGCGCGGCCTATGCGGTCGGCGTCGGCAATCGCATCACTGCGCGGCTGCAGTCGGGATATGTCTATAGCTATGCCCTCGTCATGTTGCTCGGCCTGATCGGCGCCGCGACCTGGGTTTTCTGGTGGATTCAATGACCTCGGTGCCGATCCTCTCCATCTTGGTGATGTTGCCGCTCGTGGCCGGCATCCTCGCCCTGTTCCAGTCGGCCAATGGCGCTCGCTGGAACGCGCTGATCACGACGCTGGTCAGCCTTGGCCTTGGCGTCTGGCTGTGGACTGCCTTCGACCCCGATGGGCCGCAATGGCAGTTCGTCGAACATTATAAGATCGGCAGCGGCGTCGCCTGGGCGATGGGCATCGACGGCATCGCGCTGGTCCTGATCGAGCTGACCCTGTTCCTGATGCCGATCTGCATCGGCGCCAGCTGGCGCGCGATCGACAAGCGCGTGCCGGAGTATATGGCATCGTTCCTGATCATGCAGGCGCTCATGATCGGCGTGTTCACCGCGCAGGATCTGCTGCTGTTCTACATATTCTTCGAGGGCGGCCTGATCCCGATGTACCTGATCATCGGCATCTGGGGCGGTGCCGAGAAGATCAAGGCCAGCTACAAATTCTTCCTCTACACGCTGGCCGGATCGGTCCTGATGCTGATCGCCATGCTGGTGATGATCCTCAAGGCCGGCACGACTTCCATCCCCGTTTTGATGGCTCATGATTTCGATCCCAGCTTGCAATGGTGGCTGTGGCTCGCCTTCTTCGCCTCGTTTGCGGTGAAGATGCCGATGTGGCCGGTCCATACCTGGCTGCCCGACGCGCACGTCCAGGCGCCCACCGCGGGTTCGGTGATCCTGGCCGGCGTGCTGTTGAAAATGGGCGGTTACGGCTTCATCCGCTTTTCGCTGCCCATGTTCCCCGAAGCGTCGAACGCGTTCATCCCCTTCGTCTATGCCCTGAGCGGGATCGCCGTCGTAGTCACGTCGCTGATCGCGCTGGCCCAGACCGATATGAAGAAGCTGATCGCTTATTCGTCGGTTGCGCACATGGCGTTCGTCACCTTCGGCCTGTTCACCTTCAACCGGCAGGGCATCGAGGGCGCGATGCTGGTGATGCTGAGCCACGGCCTGGTTTCGGGCGCGCTGTTCCTGTGCGTCGGCGTCATCTACGACCGGCTGCATACCCGTGAAATCGCGCGCTACGGCGGACTTAGCGACAATATGCCCAAATATGCGCTGCTGTTCATGGTCTTCACCATGGCCAGCGTCGGGCTGCCAGGTACCAGCGGGTTCGTCGGCGAGTTCCTCAGCCTGGTCGGGACCTACGCCGTGTCCAGCTGGGCCGGTATCGTCGCGACGACCGGCATCATCCTCGGCGCCGCCTACATGCTCTATCTCTACTGGCGCATCTGTTATGGCCGGCTGGTCCATGCCGACGCGGCGGCCATGCCGGACCTCGACCTGCGCGAGGTCTGGCTGCTCGGACCGATCGCCGCGGGCGTCTTCTGGATGGGCATCTATCCCGAAAGCTTCCTGCGGCCGATTCGCGCCGACGTTGGCCGCCTGCTCGAGCGGGTCGAGCGCGCCGCGCCGCCAGGTGACGCGCATTTCACCGCCGGCAAGCCTGCCGCCACTCCAGCTCACGCGGAAGCGCATTGATGAACCTCGCTCCCATCCTTCCCGAACTCATCCTGACGATCGGCTCGATCGCGCTGATGATGGTCGCGGCCTTCCTTGGCCGAAAGGGAAGCGCGCTGTGCAGCTGGGCGTCGATCGCCCTGCTGCTGGGCGCCTCGCTCGCGCTGGCTGGCGAATCATCGAGCGCCGGCATGCTGTTCGGCGGCCAGCTCGTCGCCGACGGCTTCGGCGCCTTTGGCAAGCTGATCATCTATCTCAGCGCGGCCGTTGCCATCGTCATGGCGCACAATTGGTTCGAGCGCGATTTCGAACATGGCGCGGAATATCCGGTGCTGATCCTCATGGCCGCGGTCGGCATGTCGGTGATGGTGTCGGCGACAAGCCTGGTGACGCTGTATGTCGGTGTCGAGCTCAACAGCCTCGCTGCCTATGTACTGGCGTCCTACCGCCGCACCGACGAGCGCTCGGCCGAAGCGGGGCTGAAGTATTTCGTCCTCGGTGCGCTCGCCTCGGGCATCATGCTCTACGGCATTTCGCTGCTTTACGGCTTCACCGGCACAATCCAGTTCGAAGGCGTCGCCGCGGCATTCGCCCGCGAGGGCACCCAGTCGATCGGCCTTTTATTCGGCCTGGTGTTCCTGCTCGCCGGCCTCGCCTTCAAGATCAGCGCCGTGCCGTTCCACATGTGGACGCCTGACGTCTACGAAGGTGCGCCGACCCCAGTCACGGCACTGTTCGCCTCGGCTCCGAAGGTAGCGGCTGTACTGCTCGGCGTCCGCGTCTGTCTCGACTCCCTGGCCCCGGCGATCGATGCGTGGCGGCAGATCATGATCTTTGCCGCGCTGGCGTCGATCTTCCTCGGCGCGGTTGCCGCCTATGGGCAGACCAACATCAAGCGGCTGCTGGCCTATTCCTCGATCAACAATGTCGGCTTTGCGCTGATTGGCCTGGTCGCCGGCGGTCCGGCGGGTGCGAGCGCGGTGCTGTTCTACATGGCCGTCTATGTCGTGATGACGCTTGGCGCTTTCCTCTGCGTGCAACGGATGCGCGATGCGAATGGCGAACCGGTCGAGGCGATCGACACGCTATCCGGCCTGGCGCAAACCCGCCCGGGTCTTGCCGCTGCCCTGGCGAGCTTCATGTTGAGCCTGGCGGGGCTCCCGCCGCTGTTCGGCTTCTGGCCCAAGCTGCTGGTGTTCCAGGCCGCGGTTGCCGAGGGCTTCTTCCCGCTTGCGGTGTTCGGCATCCTCGGCACGGTGATCGGCGCCTACTATTACCTCCGCATCGTCAAGGTGATGTATTTCGACGCGCCAGCGCAACCCTATGGCAAGGGGCAGGGGATGGTAGAAGGCGCGCTGATCACGATCGCAGCCATCCTTGTGTCGCCGCTTGGTTACCTGCTGATCGGCCCCCTCGGCGACGTCACCAATCGGGCCGCCGGAAGCCTGTTCTGAGCCGAATTCGCATCGTCGACCGGCTCGGTTCGACCAACAGCGCCTTGCTGTCCGATGAGTTGGCGGTCGAAGGCGATTGGCTGGTCGCGCTGAAGCAGGAGGGCGGCAAGGGCCGTCAGGGCCGGGCTTGGCACTCCATTGACGGCAATTTCACCGGTTCGACGCTGGTCCAGCTCCGACCGGGCGATCCGCCGGCGCCCTCGCTGGCGCTGGCAGCGGGGCTGGCGCTGATCGAGGCAATTGATGTCGTTGCACCCGATGTGCCGACCTCGCTTAAATGGCCCAACGACCTGATGCTCGACGATGCCAAGCTGGCGGGTATCCTGCTCGAACGGACGGGTGACCGGATCGTGGCTGGATTTGGAGTCAATTTGGCAGAGGCTCCGGAAATCGCTGGCCGCAAGACCGCCGGGCTGAACTCGGCGGCGGACATCAAGCCGCAGGCCTTTGCGCCGGTGCTGGCGGGCAAGTTTGCGCAACTGCTGGCGGCCTGGCGCTCGTCGGAACCCGCCCAATTCGCCCAGGCGTGGATGGCCAGGGCGCATCCGATCGGGACGCCGCTGGAGGTCCATAGCAGCCCGGGCGAGCGGGTGGCAGGAACCTTCGATGGGATCGAGCCGGACGGGGCTATGCGGCTGAAGCGCTATGGGACGATTGATGTCATCCGCGCCGGGGACGTCAACCTGGCGTGACAATTGGCTGCTGTTGGGGCTAGGCACGCCGCCATGCTGCTCGCGATCGATGCCGGGAACACCAATTGCGTCTTCGCCCTGGTCGATAGGGGGGAGATCAAGACCCGTTGGCGGATCGCCACCGATCCCCGGCGGACCGCCGACGAATATGCCGTTTGGCTGCATCAGCTGCTGGAGCTCGAAGGCTATGGGCGTGACGATGTCGGCCAGGTGATCATCGGCACGGTCGTTCCCCGCGCGCTGCACAATCTGGATGTACTGTCGGAGAAATATTTCGGCCTCGAGCCGCTGGTCGCCGGGCAGGGCAAGGCCGACTGGCCGATCGCGCTCGAAGTGGAGGAGCCGCAAAGTGTCGGCGCCGATCGCGCGCTCAATGCCATCGCCGGCCATGCCAAGCACCAGGGTGATTTGATCATCATCGACTTTGGCACCGCTACTACCTTCGACGCGGTCGATTTCTCGGGCTCCTACAAG
>DATJKE010000126.1:0-11331 GCA_035491735.1 Sphingomicrobium sp. | reverse complement strand
GCAACCACCGACGGTTCGTTGAGGACGATGCCGCGGCCGCGGACATAGACCAGCGTATTCGCCGTCCCCAGATCGATTGCCATGTCATGCGACATCCATTTGAACCAGCGGTTCCAGAACATGCTTTACCCGTCTCTCGCTTGCCTGTTGGAAACCGGTCCGCCCACCAAGCCGGTCCGATTCACGATTCTTTATCCAAGTCCTTGTGAAAGCAGCCTTAATCCCTTTGCAGATTCAGTGCTTCGCAGGGTCCTTCGGATTGGGCTACGAAGGTTAACATGTCAATAAGAAGGCTGCCGTCTGAACTCATCAATCGCATTGCCGCCGGCGAGGTCGTCGAGCGGCCGGCAAGTGCCTTGAAAGAGTTGATAGAAAATTCACTGGACGCCAGTGCGAAGTCGGTCGCGATTCGGCTGTCGGCGGGTGGTCTGGACCTCGTGGAAGTGGTTGATGACGGCAGTGGAATGAGCGCGCCGGACATGAGGCTGGCACTGGAGCGCCACGCGACCTCGAAGCTGCCCGACGATGTTATCGAAAATGTGGTGAGCTTCGGGTTTCGCGGCGAGGCCCTTCCGTCGATCGGCAGCGTCGCCCGGCTAACCCTGGAGAGCCGCGAACGCGGTTCCGATGGCTGGCGGATCGTGATCGATCATGGCGAATTGCTGGGGGAGGGGCTGGCCGCGCTTCCGCCCGGCACGCGCGTGCGGGTCGAAGGACTGTTCGACAAGGTCCCGGCTCGCCGCAAGTTCCTGCGCTCGCCGCGGGCCGAATATGCCGCATGTCTCGACGTGGTGAAGAGGCTGGCGATGGCCCGCCCGGATGTCGCCTTCAGCGTCGATCACGACGGCCGGCGAAACCTTTCTGTCCAGCCTTCCGACGGACCAACCCGTGTCGCCGCGCTACTGAGCCATGAGCTCGACCGCCACGGAATCGGAATCGATTGCGTCCGTGAAGGATTGAGGCTGACTGGCGTCGTCAGCCTGCCAACCTTCAACCGCGGTATGGCCGACCAGCAATATCTGTTCGTCAATTCTCGTCCGGTGAAGGACCGGTTGCTGGTCGGGGCGCTTAGGGCCGCTTATCGCGATCTGCTCGCCCGCGATCGCCACCCTGTGGCGGCATTGTTCGTCGAGGTTCCGACGAGCGAAGTCGACATTAACGTCCACCCAGCAAAGACCGAAGTGCGGTTCCGCGATCCGGCGGCCGTCAGGGGCTTGATCGTCGGCGGCCTGAAGGCTGCGCTCGACGAAGCCGGTCATCGCAGCGCAGCTCGCGAACAATTCGCCCGGCCAGCCGCCTGGCGAGTCGAGCCGGTCGGCGTCGTGCAACCGGAGACTCAGTCGAATGCCATTGCTTCCTTGTTCGACCAGTCGGCGGCGGCGCCTGCGGCACTGATGGATCGCCCTGTTGCCTTTGCCGCGCCGATGGGGAGGGCGGAGCAGGCCAGCCCAATTCCGCACGAGCAGGCCCAATACCCCCTCGGCGTCGCCCGGGGGCAGGTGGCAGCAACCTATATCGTCGCCGAAGCGGAGGACGGGCTGGTGATCGTCGACCAGCATGCTGCCCATGAACGGCTGGTGCTCGAGCGGATGCGCAAGGCCTCGAACGGTGGTGAAGTCGCTCGCCAGGCGTTGCTAATCCCCGACGTGGTCGAGCTTGACGAACCCGCTTGCGACCGGCTGGAGGGGGCGATCCCAGATCTTGCCGCGCTGGGCCTTGAAATCGAACGGTTCGGGCCGGCCGCCATGCTCGTCCGGGCAACTCCGGCGCCGCTGGGCAAGACGGATGTGGCCGCTCTCCTCGCCGACCTGGCGGCGGAGCTGGCCGAGCTCGGCACCGCGCTAAGCCTGCGCGAAAAGCTCGATCATGTTGCGGCCACCATGGCCTGCCATGGGTCGGTTCGCGCCGGGCGCATCCTGTCGGTCGCGGAGATGAATGCCCTCCTGCGGGAGATGGAGGTCACGCCGCACAGCGGGCAGTGCAACCATGGCCGCCCGACCTGGGTGAAGCTGGCTCATGGCGACATCGAAAAGCTGTTTGGCCGTAAATAAGCCGCCCAAATCTATGCGACCCGCGTGATATTCGGCCCATCGCAAAATTTTTTCGAACCACCCAAGCTTTTGACTTTGCGAAGGAACTCCCGCGCTCACGATGACTTGGGCAGGTCTCGTTCATTGAAGGGACAAGTGAAGCGCCCAAATGAGCGAACGGGGTTGCCGGGTCCAATCGGCATTAACAGGTAATGGCGGATTTGCTCGCGTTTCGGGTGATTCCGACATGGTGCCCGCTCGTCCCTTCGTCCTGAGGGGATGCCAATCAATGGAGTATTGTTGTGAAAAAGATTCTTCTTGCGACGGCCGCTACGGCCGCAGTTCTCGGCGCGACGCCTGCGCTTGCCCAGACGGCCTCGGCCGCTCCGGTCGGCCCGCGGGTCGAGGCGGTGGTCGGCTATGACCGGGTCAAGGCGCTCGGTGAAAAGGACGGCGGTGCGCTGCTCGGTATCGGGGCGGGCTATGATTTTGCGGTCGGCAGTGGCGTTTCGCTCGGCGCCGACATCGAAGCCACGGAGTCGACCCAGAAGGAAAGCGCCGGCGGAGCCTCGGTGAAGGCCGGTCGCGACCTCTACGCCGGCGGCCGCGTCAGCTTCGCGGTCAGCCCCTCGGCCAATATCTACGTCAAGGGCGGCTACACGAACGCCCGTTTCAAGGCGGATGACGGTGTCGACAGCTTCGCCGAGAATTTCGACGGTTATCGCCTCGGCGCGGGCGGCCAGCTGGCGATCAGCGGCAAGGCCTATGTCGGCGGCGAATACCGCTATTCCAACTACGAGCATGGCCTGGCTCGCAACCAAGTTGCATTGACGCTCGGCACCCGCTTCTAAGCGGAAAGCAATCGGAAGGGGCGCCTGGGGAACCGGGCGTCCCTTTTTTGCGGATTTTTCGAGCAACTGCTGCTAGGCTAATGGGCCTTCCCCACCGGGAGATCGACCATGAGCGAATATGACAAAAGCTATTTCGCGCGTCGCGCTGCCGAGGAAGCCGAGCTGGCATTGAGCGCCGAGGATCCGGACGCCGCAGAGACCCATCGCCGGCTGCAGCGCGCCTATATCGAGCGTGCCTCGATCGGCGAGCGGGTAGGCGAAACTGCCGACATCATCGGCTAGTCGAGCAATTTCTTCCTTGCCTGTTCGACCGGCAGGCTGCGCGCCTGCGCCCTTGCGTCGCGCAGCCGCGGGTAGCCGGTCGCTTCCTCGTCTTTCAGCACATCGGTAAACCGCCCCGCGCGAATTTCCTCCAGCACCGCCTTCATTCGCTCCCTGACGCTTTCGTCGATGATGCGGGATCCGCCGAGTACGGCGCCAAGCTCCGCCGTATTGCTGATAGCCTCGCGCATCCCGGCAATGCCGCGCGCCTCGATCAGTTGGGCGATCAGCTTCAGTTCGCCGACGCATTCCATGTAGGCGACTTCCTCGCTCACCCCCGCCTCGACCAGCGTATCGAAGCCGGCGATGAGGATTTGCGGCACCGCACCCCACACGACGGCTTGCTCGTTGAACAAATCGGCCTCGCATTCCTCGGCGAAGGTTGAGCGAAGGATCGCGGCCCGACCGCAGCCCAGCGCGCGGCCATAAGCCAGGGCAATCGCCTCGGCCTGGCCGCTGGCATCCCGGGAAACCCCCGAGAGGGCCACCATGCCCTTGCCTTCAAGGTATAGGGACCGCAGCGCGGTTCCCGGCCCCTTGGGCGCAAGCATGAACACATCGAGGTCCGCGCGTGGAGTGATGAAGCCGAAGCGGATGGCGAGTCCGTGGCTGAACCCGAGTGCGGCGCCGGCACGGATATTCGGCTCGATTTCGCGATAGATTGCCGCCAGCACCTCGTCGGGAGCGAGCAGCATGACGATATCTGCGGACCCTGAAGCTTCCGCCAGCGATGCCGTGGCAATTCCTTCGCCATGCGCCCGGGCCAGGCTCGGAGAACCATCGCGCAAGCCGACCACCACGTCGATTCCGCTGTCCTTGAGGTTCAGCGCCTGGGCGCGGCCCTGGTTGCCGTAGCCGATGATCGCCACCCGCTTGCCCTCGAGCGGCGTGGGATCGATGTCAGCATCGCGGATCGCGTCCATCTGGCTTGGCTAGCCCGCCGCGCCGAGCAGCGCCAGCGCGCGTTGGATCGCATCGCCCTCAAGCGGCTCATGGAATCGCGGCCAGTCGGGCGGCGGTTGGTGGGCGAACCAGGTATATTGCCGCTTGGCGTAACGTCGCGTCGCCTGCTGGCCGGCGGCGATTGCCTGGTCGAGCGACCATTCTCCCCGAAGATGCGCGCCAAGCTCCCGCATTCCGATCGCCCGCATGACAGGAAGGTTGGGATCGAGTTGGCGCGCCAGCAACGCCGCAACTTCCGCCAGCGCGCCTTGCTCGACCATGGTAGCAAACCGCCGGTCGCAGCGGTCATACAGCCAGGGGCGGGGAGGGAGCAGTACCAGGGCGGTCAGCTCTAATTCCCCGCCTATTCCGCCTTCGCGATGCTCCTGCCATTCGGCGAGCGTCTTGCCGGTCGATTTCACCACTTCCAGCGCCCGCGCGATCCTGGTCGTGTCGCCGGGATTGAGCGTGGTCGCCGCAACCGGATCGAGCGGCATCAGCTCGGCAAGATTTTCGGCGACGCCATTGCCGCGCACTCGCGCGCGTATTTCCGGATCGATCGGCGGGATCGGCGCGATGCCGTCCAGCAACGTCCTGAGATATAGGCCCGTGCCCCCGACGAGGATTGGTAGCCGATTTTCTCCATGCAGCCGGGAAATCTCGGCCTTTGCCAATTCGGCCCAATCGGCCGCCGAGCAAGGCTGCGTTCCTCCAAGTACCCCGTATAGCCGATGCGCCGCCCGCGCTTGGTCCGCTTCAGACGGTGCCGCCGACAGGATCGGCAGGTCGCGATAGACTTGCGCGCTGTCGGCATTGACGATCGCCCCGCCGGTCGCCTCGGCCAGGCGAAGCGCCAGCTCCGACTTGCCGCCAGCGGTCGGACCGGCAATGAGGGCGACAGGAGGGCGCATCATTTTGGCCATTGCGACGCTGATAGCAGCCGGACGGCTCGACGAAAGACTGCTGGCAGCGGCGCTCGCACGGCTTCCCGGTGCGCACCTGCTGCGGTGGATCGATCAGGGCGACGCCGCAGACATCGAGTGCGAAGCCGAGTTGGCCGCGATCCGCGGTGCCTATGAGGGCTGGGAAGCTGTCGATGTCATCGCCCACCCGCCGGGCCCGCGCGAGAAGCGACTGCTCGTCGCCGACATGGATTCGACCATGATCGGGCAGGAGTGCATCGACGAGCTGGCCGACTATGCCGGCTTCAAGCCAGAGGTTGCGGCGATCACCGAGCGAGCGATGCGTGGCGAGCTCGATTTCGCCACCGCGCTCGAGGAGCGGGTCGCCCTGCTCGATGGACTGGACGAAGCCGTTATCCTGCAGTGTCTGGCTGAGCGGATCCGACCCAATCCCGGTGCGGCCATATTGGTTCGGACCATGCGCGCCCGAGGCGCCGAGACCATCCTGGTTTCCGGCGGCTTTACGGCCTTCGTCGCACCGATCGCCGAGCAGATCGGGTTCGACCGGTTTGAGGCCAATATTCTTGGCACCCGTGACGGCAGGCTGACCGGCGCGACCGAGGGCCGCGTGGTGGATTCCCGAGTCAAACATGACGTGCTGGTCGAAGCGCGATCCCGCCTAGGACTTTCGTATGAGGACACGCTGGCGATTGGCGACGGCGCGAACGACATCCCAATGGTCAGGGAAGCGGGCCTGGGCATTGCTTATCGCGCCAAGCCGGCGCTTGCACTGGTAGCCGGCGCTCGGCTCGATCACCATGGGCTCGACGCCCTGCTCTGGGCGCAGGGCATCCCCCGCGCCGAGTGGGTCGGAGCCTAGGGTCCGCCGACCGGGAAGCAGGGCTGGGGCGCAAGCCTTGCGCACGCCGACGTCGCCGCGGCTCGGCTTTCAAAGGGTCCGACCTGCAATCTGACGACCGCGCCCGCCGGCACATAAAAGGCTTGTCGCCCAGCCAGTTTTCCCGAGAGCTTGCCGAATAGCGCTTCGGCCGATTTGCGCTGGCCAAATGCACCCAGCTGGATGCGCCATTTGCCGCTCGCGGCAACCATTGGCTTGGCGGAGATCGGCGAAGCGGCAACAGGCTTTGCCGGGGCCGGTTTCGGTGCGCCCGGCTTCGGTGCCGCCGGCTTTGCAGTTGCGGTCTTCGCCGGTGGGCTAGGCGCGGCAGGCTTCTTTGCCGCAACCATCGATTGCGCCAGCGCAATGCCTTTCTGCCGCTGATCCAGCGGCATCGCTGCGTCCATATCGGCTAGCGTCGCCTGGGCAGGAGCCAGTCCCTGTGCCGCCGCACGGCTGACATAGGCGTAAGCGGTGACCGGATCGGCCTGGACGCCGTCGCCATTGTAAAGCGCGGTGCCGACGATCAGCAGTGCTCGCGCCTCGCCGGCCTCGGCGGCCGACTTCAGCCAGCGCATTCCCGTCACCCGATTACCGTTCTGGAACAGCAGCAAGCCGAGGGTCGCCTGTGCATCGACATGACCTTTGCGCGCCGCCCGTTCGAGCCAATCCTGCGCCTGGGCCATGTCCAATGGCGCTCCCTTGCCGAGCCGATATGCCTGGCCAAGGTTGAACGCCGCGTCGGGATCGCCTTTTTCCGCCAAAGGGCGCCAGATGGCGACCGCGCCGGCGGTGTCGCCCTTCTGCCACGCCTCGATCCCCGCTTTCACGTTCTGGGCAGCAGCGGGCAGCGCGATCGAAACGAGTGACAGCGCCATCAACAGCTTACGCATAATATTCAAACCTTCGTCCGACCCCGCACTTTACCCTAACCAGCAGCCGAACAGGCAACAAGGTCGGGCCGACATTAACCAGTTTTTAGGGGCTTTGCTGTCAGGTGGCGTCAAATCTTACGTCTATTTGCGCAAGGGGAATGGAATGCGCGTTCTGGCAATGGCATCGCAGAAGGGCGGGTCGGGTAAGACCACTCTGTCCGGTCACCTGGCGGTGCAAGCGCAAATGGCGGGCGCCGGCCCGGTCTGCCTAATCGACATCGATCCGCAAGGCTCGCTCGCCGATTGGTGGAACGAACGGCAGGACGATATGCCCGCTTTTGCACAGACCACCGTCGCGCGGCTCGCGTCCGACCTGGAGGTGCTTCGCCAGCAGGGCTTCCGCCTGGCAGTAATCGATACTCCTCCGGCGATCACCATGGCGATCCAGTCGGTTATCGCGGTGGCCGAGCTGATTGTCATTCCGACCCGGCCGTCGCCCCACGATCTCCGTGCCGTCGGCGCAACGGTCGATCTGTGTGACCGGGCCGGCAAGCCGCTGATTTTCGTCGTCAACGCGGCGACGCCCAAGGCCAAGATCACTTACGAGGCCGCAGTCGCGCTGTCGCAGCACGGCACCGTCGCCCCGGTAACTCTCCACCATCGCACCGATTTCGCTGCTTCGATGATCGACGGCCGCACCGTGATGGAAGTCGATCCCAACGGCCGCTCGGCCCGCGAGGTGACTGAGTTGTGGGATTACATCTCCGATCGCCTCGAAAAGAATTTCCGCCGCACGGTCTTTGCCGCGCCGAACCAGGCGCAGGGCATTTCTGCGGCCAGCCCGCGTCCAGTCGGTGGCTTCGGCCGCCGGGTGATGGGTCAGTAAGGGGTGAGCGCGATGGGTGAACCTAAGGCATTTGCGTCGCTTTCCTCGGGCCTGCTGGCCCGCAAGGGTGCCGCCCGTCCGGCGATGAAGCCCCAGGGCTTTGGCGGAGGTCAGAGTGGCTCAGGGCTTGAGGACCTTGGCTGGAACGACATGGGTTTTGAGCCGCCCAAGCCAGTTGTGGCTCCGCTGCGCGACGAGGATCATGACGCGTTCGGCGAAGAGTTGCCCGATCAGCCGCTGCGCAATCCAATTGCCGCGCTGACTCCGATTGCTTCGCCGGTCCATGACCAGCAGGCCGAGATCGCTGAGCGCTTTGCCGCCCACGATGAGGAAGGGGAGGACGAGAGCGGCGAATATGTCGACGAGACCGCCGAGCTCTATGATCCGGAAGCCGAAGATGCCGAGCCGCTTGAACTGAACGTCGAGCCGGCGCCTGTGGTCATTCCGCAGCCCGTCGCTGCTCCTGTTCCGGTCCGTTCGCGCCGTCCGCGCGCGGCACCGGGCAGCAAGGGCAAGTCGGCCTTCACGCTGCGGCTCGACCCGACTCGTCATTTGAAGCTGCGCCTGGCTTGTGCGGTCGATGGCCGTTCGGCCCAGCAATTAGTGACCGATGCACTGGATCAGCTGCTGCAGGCGATGCCTGAACTGGAAACGATGGCAGAGAAAGCGCCCCGCAAGAAGAGCGCCTGACTAAGACTAGGACTGGGGGAATTGAAATGACCAAGTCGAACCGTCTGGCGACCGCTCTAACCGCCGCGTCGCTCGTAGCGATTGTCGGTGCCTGCGCCGGACCGGCTGCAAAGCCGCGGAGCGCGTCCATCTTTGGCGGGAAGGTTGATACCGCCAACATTGGCCTTGCCACCAAGGCCCAAATGGCGCTGGCATCCAACGACATCGCCTCGGCGATCCCGCTCGCCGAGCGTGCGGTGGAAAAGAGCCCGCGCGATGCCGGCTTCCGGGCCCTGCTTGGCAACTGCTATTTGGCATCCGGGCGATTCGCTTCGGCCGAGGCCGCTTACCGCGATTCCCTGACCCTTATCGCCGCGCAGCCGCAGGTCGTGCTCAAGCTCGCGCTGGTGGAAATCGCGCAGGGCAAGAACGACGAGGCCAAATATTTGCTGGCCCAGGCCCAGAACATTCTCGATCCAGCCGACGTCGGTCTGGCGCTGGCGCTGGCCGGCGATCCGCAGAGCGCGGTTGCCGTGCTGGAGCCTGCGGCACGCGCGACCGATGCGGATTCGCGCACTCGTCAGAATTTGGCACTTGCCCATGCCCTTGCCGGCAATTGGGAGCAGGCCAAGATCGTCGCGTCCCAGGATATTCCCGGCGACCAGCTCGACGCCCGCATCCAACAGTGGATGGCGCTGGCCAAGCCGGCCAAGACGTCAGACCAGGTTGCAGCCTTTATCGGCATCCAGCCGGTGGCGAGTGATCCCGGCCAGCCGACGCGCCTCGCGTTGAATGACGCAGCGCCCGTCCAACAGGCAGCTGCCGAGCCGATCGGCGAAGTTCCGCAGAACCTGACTTCGACGGTAACGGTTGAGCTTCCGCCGGCTCCGGTGACGGCCGCCGAGCCGGTCGCGGTAGCCGCGGCCGAGCCTGCCGCTGCTCCCGCTATCGTTCCGGCTGCCGTTGCCGAACCGGCCGCAGCGCCAATCGTGCCTGCAGTCGCCGTCAGCGAAGCCCGTCCCGCTCTGTCACCGGCGGCGGTTCGCCTGTCGGAATCGATCGGAACCATCCGCAAGGCATCGGCTCCGCGCTTGGCCAGGGGCAAAAGCCGGGCCGTCGTCCAGATCGGCGCCTATTCGTCGCGTGATCGCATTGCTGCAGCCTGGACCAAGGTTGCCGGCAAGCATGGCTCGCTAAAGAGCTATGTGCCGGTCACCGCTCGCTTTGCCGGCGCCAAGGGCACCGTTTATCGCCTGGCGGTGAAGGGCTTCAACAGCGACCGTGAAGCGGTCAATCTATGCGCTTCGCTGAAGCGCGCCGGTGCCAGCTGCTTCGTCCGCTCGGTGTCGGGTGACGCTCCGGTGCAGTTCGCTTCGCGCTAAGCGTTAGACCCGGCCCAGCCGCTCGGCAGTCAGAAGGTCGAGGCAGGCCATCCTGACCGCGACACCCATCTCGACCTGCCGCACGATCAGCGAGCAGGTCGAATGGTCGGCCAGCGAACCCTCGATTTCGACGCCTCGATTGATAGGGCCTGGATGCATGATCACCGAGTCGGGCGCAGCCTTTGCAAAGCGTGCATCGGTGAGACCGTAGCGAGCCAGATACTCTCCGGGCGCGTCGCCCAGATCCTCTTCCAGCCGCTCGCGCTGGACTCGCAGCATCATCACCACATCCGCGCCCTCGACCGCCTCGTCGATCGAGCCGCCAGCCAGTACGTCGGGCATGAGTGACGGCGGTCCGGCGAAACGCAACTTGGCGCCCAGCCGCTCGAGCAGCTTGCCATTGGATCGCGCTACGCGGCTATGCTTGATATCCCCGCAAATCGTGACCTTGAGGCCTTCGATCCGGCCGAAATGCTGGCGGATGGTAGCCGCGTCGAGCAGCGCCTGGGTCGGATGTTCGCCGACCCCGTCGCCGGCATTGATCACCGGGCAGTCCATGATCGCCGCGACATCCGCCGGAGCGCCGCTGGTGCCGTGCCGGATGACCAACGCATCGGGCCGCATCGCATTCAACGTCCGCGCCGTATCCTCCAGCGTCTCGCCCTTCTTGATCGAGCTATGCTCGACCTGCATCGTCACCACCTGCGCGCCGAGCCGGTTGGCGGCGATTTCAAAGCTCAGCAGCGTGCGGGTCGAGTTCTCGAAAAAGGCATTGACGATGGTCAGCCCATCGAGCCGATGGTCGTTCCGCCGCGGCTGGCGGTTATAGGCGAACCAGCGTTCGCCCTCATCGAGGATGGCCTTGATCTGGGCGTCGCTCAGATCGTCGATGGACAGTAGATGCATTAAAGGTGCGCCCTAGCGCGTGGCCGGCAGATTGACCAGCGCATCGATCGCGCCCTGCAAGATATGCGCGGCGGCGTGGGCGTCGACCTTCTCCGCGCGCTTGGCGCGGCTCATGTCCGCCTCGATCATTGCCCGCTCCACAGCGACGGTCGACCAGCGCTCGTCCCACAGCAGGATCGGCAGGGCAAGCGGCGCGAGGTTGCGGGCAAAGGCGCGCACAGACTGGGTGCGCGGGCTGTCGCTGCCGTCGAGATTGAGCGGCAGGCCGACGACCACGCCAACGATGGCGTGCTTCGCGACAAACGCCTTTAGCGCCTCAAGGTCGACGGTGAACTTGGTGCGCCTCAGCGTTTCTGCGGGGGTGGCAAAGCTCCAACCAGCGTCACAGGTGGCAAGGCCGATCGTCTTCGTGCCGACATCCAACCCGGCCAACCGTCCGTGACCGGGGAGGGCGGAGGCAAATTCCGCCGCGCTGGCCGTGATCAATGGGCCCGCCACGCTGTCACACGCCGCTCCGCGTCGGCCCGGATCGAACCCCAGAACAGGGCATAGTCGTAGACGTGATAATTATTCCCCGGCAGCACATAGGGCCCCAGATCGGGCACATCGCCGTCGATTAGCAGGAAGCCCCTGTCGCAGCGAGCGCCGACCCGGCCGGGCTCGATGGAC
>DATJKE010000125.1:0-5883 GCA_035491735.1 Sphingomicrobium sp. | reverse complement strand
CTGCTGATTGCCGCTGCCGCCCTGGTTGTGCTGGCCGGGCTATGGACTTCATTGTCCGCGGTAATCGCGGTCGAAGAGGGCTAAGTTCACCGCCACCAGGGATCGGGATGGCGGCCGCGTGAGCCGAAATCGGTCGAACCGAGGGAAATGATGGCAACCCCATCATCGTCGATCGGAACGATTGCAGTGCCATAGGCCGATCGATAGCCGCCGGTACCGATCTCAAATCCAACTTCGCCATGAATTTGCCGGACTGCTTCGTCCGTGGACGTGCCATCCAGGGAAACGGCGACCAGCTTTTCCTGATGGCTGGCGGCAGCCGCCTCCAGAACCTTCTCCCTCTCTGCGTCGGATAAACGAATTTCGGATGGCTGGGGCGCCGGGCCTTCTGCTGCAAAGGCAAGGGACGGCGAAAGCAGGGCTGCTGCGCAGAACAGGCTTCGGATCAGGCGCATCGCAATCCCCTTCGTGGATCGCGATGCGCCGTTCAAGCTTTCATTGAGGTGAATGGTCAATAGCCTGTGCTGTTGCCCGTCGCGTCATTCCCCACCGCATTGGCTGTCGCATTCATGTCGGTCGCGTTCATATCGGTCGTGGCGTTCATGTCGGTCGTGGCGTTCATGTCCATGTTCAGGTCTTCAGTGGCGTTGAGGTCTTCGAAGTTCTCAAGCGCCATATTATTCTCTTCGGACTTGCTCCCGCAGGCGGTGAGCCCGAGCGCCGCAACCAGCCCAAGGCTGGTCAGAATCATCTTCGCCATGCTTCCTCTCCCTAAGGGGACCGCATTCAAACGAACGCTGGGGAAGGGCGTTCCGGCGCAGGGGACTCCCCAACAGCGTTAAATTTGGGTTATACAGACTGCGAGCTTAAAAAGGGGCAAGCCATGATGCGAATGGGGATCGCATTGCTTTTGCTTGGTTTTGGATCGTCTGCTGCTGCAGCCGATACCAATTGGGGCATTCGCGAGGTCGGCAAACCAATCCCATCGGCCAAGACCGCGAGCAGTGAGCCGCTGCCGGCAGGGACTTGGGCAATGGAGCAGCCAAGCGGCGGCCGTCCCGTGGATTTGGGCACCGTCAAGCAGATTGGCGCCAGGTGGGGCCAAGTGACCAGCACCTATCGCAGCCCCGAACATAATCGCGCAGTTGGCGGCGTTTCCAATAGCTATCATTTGCGCGGCCGCGCCATCGATATCGCCCGCCGGCCCGGCGTGAGCCACTATCAGATCGCGGCCGCCTATCGCGCCGCCGGCTACTCGCTCGCCGAATCCCTGGACGAGGGTGATCACAGCCATTTCGCCTTTGGTCCGGCCAAGCATCGCCACATCGGGCCGCAGGCGCAGATGGTCAGTGTCCAGTCGGGAGAGAAGACTGAATGGCGGATCGTTTTCGCGCCGCCGTCGTCGGCCGGCGGCAACTAATTTCCGGTGCATTGCCCCTGCGTCAGACAAGTTAGCCGCTGTGCCTTGTCGAGCGCATCTCGATCCTGCCGTTTGTAATCGGCCCATTCCGCACGGGTCGCACAAACTCGTCTAGTCGCCAGCCGGCTGCCCACGATCGTGATTTTCTCGCAGACCTTTTCATTGGGATCGAGCGCCTTTTTGGGACTGGGCTCTTCCGCAAAGGCGGCAGAGCCGATCGAAACCGCCGCAATCAGGGTAAAGGAGAGCTTGGTAAGCATGGACACCTCCTTGCTGCCCGATTGGCGCACTAGCCGGTCGTCAGAACAAGCAGATTTCGACGAATGCATGGTGTCGAGCTGCCGCGTGACGTCGGCGCTCGGCTGCGCTAGAGGCGCGCGCTCGTTCCTTTCGTTCGGTGAATCAAATTGTCGCTCTACGCCCGTTATTCCGCCCTGCTTGACACTATTCTCGACGAGCTGGTCGAAGCCGGCCAGCTGTCGGCCGGTCTGGGTCGCAAGGCTGTCGCGGTCGAGCCGCCGCGTGATCCGTCGCACGGCGACCTGGCGACCAACGTCGCGATGGTTCTGGCCAAGGGCGCCGGAACCAATCCGCGAGCCCTGGCCGAAGCGATCAAGCCGAAGCTGGAAGCTCTACCCGGAGTCACCACTGCGGAAATCGCCGGGCCCGGGTTCATCAACCTTCGGCTGGGCGAGGAAAGCTGGCGCGACGAGCTGGCGACCATTCTCGCCGAGGGTGACGAATATGGGCTGTCGGCGATCGGCGCCAACGAGCGGGTCAATGTCGAATATGTTTCGGCCAACCCGACCGGGCCGATGCATATGGGCCATTGCCGGGGGGCAGTCGTCGGCGATGCGCTGGCCCGCCTGCTCGAAGCGGCAGGCTTTCGCGTCACCAAGGAATATTATGTCAACGACGCCGGCTCGCAGGTCGATACGCTCGCCCGCTCGGCGCACCTGCGATATCGCGAGAAGCTGGGCGAAGACATCGGCGAGATTCCGGAGGGTTATTATCCTGGCGACTATCTGAAGCCGGTCGGAGCGACCCTCGCAGCGGAATTCGGCAACAAGTTCGTCGATGCTCCGGAAAGCGAATGGCTTGAACTCTTCAAAGCCAAAACCGTCGCGGCGATGATCGAGCTGATCAAGCATGACCTCGGCCTCCTGAACATCCACCACGACATTTTCGCGTCCGAAGCCGAGCTGCAGGCTTCCGGCAAGGTCGAGGAGGCGATGGAAAACCTCCGTTCCAAAGGGCTCGTCTACGAGGGCCAGTTAGAGCGGCCGAAAAGCCTGGACGAGCATGACGAGTGGGAACCGGTCGAGCTGACCTTGTTCAAGTCGAGCCAGTTCGGGGACGACCAAGACCGGCCGATGAAGAAGTCGGACGGGTCATGGACCTACTTCGGCGCCGACGCTGCCTATCACCTCCAGAAGGCGGAGCTAGCTGACCATCTGGTCAACATCTGGGGCGCCGACCATGCAGGCACCGTGAAAAGGGTGCAGGCCGCGGTCAACGCGCTGACCGACGGTCGCGTCGATCTTGACGTCAAGCTGGTGCAAATGGTTCGGCTGTTCCGGGCGGGCGAGCCGATCAAAATGTCGAAGCGAGCCGGCAACTTCGTCACCTTGGCCGATGTCGTTCGCGAGGTCGGCAAGGACGTGGTTCGTTTCATGATGCTGACCAAGCGGGCCGATACGCCGCTCGACTTCGACTTTGCCAAGGTGGTGGAGGCATCGAAGGACAATCCGGTCTTCTACGTCCAATATGCCCATGCACGGATCAGCTCTCTCAAGCGCAAGGCCGAGGCGGCAGGCGTGTCGCTCGATGAAAAGGCCGATCTGACATTGCTCGACGGTGAAGAATTGGCACTGGTCAAGCTCGCAGCCCAATATCCGCGCACTGTCGAAGGTGCGGCGACGGCGCACGAGCCCCACCGGATCGCCTTTTATCTCTACGACTTGGCGGCCTCCTTTCATGCGTTGTGGAATCGCGGCAATGACGATCCGGAGCGGCGCTTTCTGCTTGAAAATAATCCACAAATTTCTCGCGCGAGGCTGGAACTGGCGATCGGGATCGGGCAGGTTGTCCGCAACGGCCTTGGGCTGATGGGAGTGGAGGCCGCCGAGGAGATGCGTTGATGGCCGATGCGGGGGTAGCACGGGATCCAGGACGCCTTCCCTGGCTTGAGCCTTATCGCGCGCCGTCGCGCAACAAATCCAACCGCCAGTCAGGGGTCGCCGCAATGATTGGCGCGGCCGGCCTCGCCACAGTGCTCACCCTGTTAATGGGCGACGCATCATTTTTCGAGCCCGGCGCACCGGCCGCGCCGCAAGCGAGCGTAGTCCTTCCCGCGCCATCCGAGATGCAGCAGCCAATCCTGCTGTCGCCATTGACCGGTCCCGAGCCCGAAGCTGGGCCTGCCGCCAGGCCGGCATCGCCGGTTCATCGCGCCAAGGCCCGTGTGCAGCGCCGGATCAAGGCAGTGCCGACGAACGTCGCTTACCGCGCCATCGTCAAGGAGCAGACCGGCGAGGCAAATGAGCCCGTCATGATCGACGTAGCGATCATGACTGCGGCCGCGGCAATCGCCGCCCTGCCGCTTCCACCCGATCCGCCGCGGCCATCGGTCAACCCTGCAGCTCAAGTTGTTCGGGGCAAGACGGTTCAGCTTGGCGTCTACAAGAGTGCAGGGCAGGCGGAAGCCGCCTGGCAAAGCGCAGTGCGCGACTACACCTACCTGGTCACCATGCCCAAGAGCATCGAGCCGATCTCGATCCGGTCGCGGCGATTCTATCGACTGCAACTGGGCACGCCCTCGAAACAGCATGCCAAGCAATTGTGCACCAATTTGAAGTCGATCGGCCGCGCTTGCACGGTGGCGTGATCCAATCGCACTGAAATTTTTCGGACCCCCTCCCATCTTGCCGGCCCGGCTTCTAGGATGTCTGCGCACCCAAAGGGAGATGACGACGCGATGAGTGATGCTCAGGCTTATGACGATCAGTCATTGCCCTGGCTGGAGGCGGTCGAGAATGAAGAGGGACCGCGCGCCATCTCTGCCCGGAAAATGCTCGTCGCGCTATTGCTGGTGCTGCTGGCCGGGGCGATCGTTGCAGGAACGATGTTTTGGCTGGGCCGGCAAAATCCAGCGGTGAGCGGCGCACCAGAGCTGATCCGGGCCGAGCCCGGACCCTATAAGGTCAAACCGACTGACCCGGGCGGGCTCGACGTGGCGGGAGATAGCGAGACCGCCTATTCGACAAGCGCCGGCGAAGACCCGGACTCGGAACTCGACGTACGCAAGCTGCCGGAGGAGGTGGGACTGCCTGCCGCGGAGCCGGCCACTACCGCACCCGTAGAGAAGCCCAAGAAAATCCCGCCAAACGAGGTCAAGGAACTTGCACCGAACGGGCCGGCGGCAGCAGCAGCGGCACTGTCCGGCCCGACGATCCAGCTCGGCGCCTATGCTTCGACCGTCAAAGCGGACACGGCCTGGAAGCTGCTGTCAGGACGGTTTCCCGAAGTCGCTTCGTTGAGGAAGGCAGTTGTGACTGCCACCGTTGGCGGCAAGTCCATCTATCGGCTGCGCGCTTCGGGTTCGTCGGACCAGACAAGAGCAGCGTGCGCGGCGCTGAGGGCGGCCGGTGAAAGCTGCATGGTCGTCAACTGATGCAGGCGGCGATCTACGGCCTTTCCGAGACTGAATTATTGGCGGAAGAGAGGGCTTTTTTTCGCGACGCAAAGCCCGCTGGCTATATTTTGTTCAGACGAAATATTGTGTCTAAAGAACAGTTGCGCAGCCTCACCGATAGCCTCCGAGAGCTGGAAGGCCATGATGAAGTCCCAATCCTGATCGACCAGGAAGGCGGCCGGGTATCGCGAATGCGTCCGCCCGAATGGCCGGTATTTCCCAGCGGAGAGGCGTTCGACCAACTCTATCAACTGGCGCCGTCGAGCGCGATCGAGGCGGCGAGGGTCAATGCCCGGGCGCTGGGGCTGATGCTCCATGAGGTCGGGGTCAATGTCGACTGCCTGCCGATGCTTGACGTGCGCCAGCCGGGCGCGACCGATATCGTCGGTGACCGGGCGCTCGGGTCCGACCCGATGCAAGTGGCGGCCCTGGGCAAGGCCATCCTCGATGGGCTTGCTTCTGCCGGAGCATTAGGGGTCATCAAGCATATCCCGGGCCATGGGCGGGCGCTGGTCGACAGCCATCATGAACTGCCAATCGTCGAGGAAGCCGAGGACAAGCTGGCAATCGACCTGGAGCCGTTCGAGCGGTTGCGCGACGCGCCGATGGGGATGACCGCTCATCTTCTTTACACCGCCTGGGACGCCGAACGGCCGGCATCGCAATCGCCCTTCGTGATCAAGGAGATCATCCGCCAGCGGATCGGCTTCGATGGATTCCTGATGAGCGACGACATCGGCATGGAGGCGCTGGGTGGCGACCATGGCAC
>DATJKE010000124.1:0-2288 GCA_035491735.1 Sphingomicrobium sp. | reverse complement strand
AGCGGCATGTTTAGATGCAATAGCCTCGGCATGGGCCTTGTCCATCGGTCAATTTCCTTTCGTTGGCTGACGCGTGACAGGTCCGTGAATAAATCACGATTTGGCCGATTTGTCGCTAGGAAATAGCACGGTTTGACCGGTTGCACTGGCGGTTCGCCGATGATGCGCCAGCGTGACGATTGCCTAGCCTTGCTGTAAGACAGGGGGATGAATGACGATGATCCGCGCGAGGTCTTGGCCTTGCTGAAGGCCGAACATCGTCGCCTAGATCAGGAAATCGAACTGCTAGGCCAGACCGGCAATTGCGACCAACTCGAGTTGGCGCGAATGAAGAAGCGCAAGTTGACGCTGAAGGATGAAATCCAGCAGCTGGCCAATCGCATCATTCCAGACATTATCGCCTGAGGTGTGCGCCCACTGTCCGAGGCCGGGACAGGCATATTGGCAGCAGTTGCCGTTTTGCCGAGTCGGGCGTTTTCTCTTGCCCGCTCCCATGGCAACATCGGCAGGATCATGAACGAATCGAATGACGAGAGTGGACAGGAAGCGCGGATCACTCCGCGCCTGATCGATTCCCTTTACACCGAGGCGATGATCCTCGCCGACGAGGCGCGCGCCTATTTCGACGAAGCCGGTCGTGACGATCGCCAGAGCCTCGAGCCGTTCGCGCGGGTCGGCTTCGCCTGCGAGTCGCTGAAGGTGACCACCCGGATTATGCACATCGTCGCGTGGCTGCTGACCCAACGCGCGGTCGAGAGCGGCGAAATCAAGTCGGCCGGCGGGCGCCGCCCAGAGCGCCGGCTAGGCCACGCCAATGACAGCGATCCGCTGGTGATTCAGCAATTGCCGGAGAACGCCCAGCGACTGATCAACGCCAGCGCCGACCTTTATTCGCGCGTCGAGCGGCTTGACGAAGGCCAGCTTGCAGATGAGCCCGCGCCAAGCCCCGCTCGCGCCTTGATGGGCCGGCTCGAGCGCGACTTCATCTGGAACCGCAACGGCTGAGCGTTTAGGCTCGGCCCATGCAGCCTTTCACGTTCAATCCCGGTCCCCGGCTGATCAGCGGCAACGGAACAGCCGTTCGCCTGGCTGAAGTCATGCCGGATGGGCCCTGCCTGTTCGTCACCGACCAGGATGTGCTTCGGCTCGGGCTTACCGATGCTTGCCGTTCCGCGCTGGAGCAGGCCGGACGTGAGATGGTCCTGTTCGATGCAGTGGAAGCGGATCCTTCCAAAGAGACGCTCCTGGCGGCGGTTGAGCTGGGACGGCGTCATGACGTCACCCATGTCATCGGCTTTGGCGGTGGGAGCCCGATGGATGTCGCCAAGCTCGCCGCCTATCTGCTCGGCTCGGGCGAGGAGCTCGACGAGATCTGGGGCGTCGACATCGCCAAGGGCCAGCGGCTGCCGCTGGCGCTGGTACCGACCACGGCGGGGACCGGTAGTGAAGCGACGCCGATTTCGGTGATCACCTGCGAAGGCGGTACCAAGCTGGCGGTCAATGCGCGGCCGCTGGTGGCCGATTGGGCGGTACTCGATGCAAGCCTCACGCTGGGCCTACCGGCCCATGTCACGGCCGCTACCGGAATCGACGCGATCGTTCACTCGGTCGAGGCCTACACTTCCGCCAGGCTGAAAAACCCGCTGTCCGACTCCTTGGCCCGTGAGGCGCTGCGCTTGCTTGCCGGCAATTTACTCAAGGCGATCGAAGACCCGCGCAATGTGGAGACTCGATCGGCGATGCTGCTCGGAGCACATCTGGCGGGCCTTGCCTTTGCCAATGCGCCGGTCGCAGGGGTTCATGCGCTGGCATATCCGCTTGGCGGCATCCACCATTTGCCGCACGGACTGTCCAATGCGCTGATGCTTCGCGTGGTGCTTCAGCACAACAGCGAGGCGGCGCGGGAGCTTTATTCCGAGCTTGCTCCGATTCTTGCTCCGGAATGCGAAGGGCAGGGGAGCCAGGCGCGCTGTGCCGCGCTGATCGATCGGCTCGACGGACTGGTGACGGCGAGCGGCCTGAAACCGCGCCTCCGCGACCATGGCATAGTCGAAGGCGACATCCCGGTGCTGGCCAAGGAAGCGATGAAGCAGACGCGCCTGCTGGTGAACAATCCCTGCCCGATCGAAGAGGATGATGCTCGCCGGCTTTACGAGGCTGCCTGGTGAGCCGCCCGGTCGCGCGGGGGAGGGACGCCTACCGCTGGTACATGACGATCGCTACTCGCTGGGCGGACAATGACGCCTACGGTCACGTCAACAACACGGTCTTCTACCAATGGTTCGACA
>DATJKE010000123.1:0-9710 GCA_035491735.1 Sphingomicrobium sp. | reverse complement strand
GTCGGCGACGAGCTCAGCATCTATGTTGAACTGAAGCGGCAGGGGCGGACGTCGATGACCCTTGAGGCGCATGCGATCGCCAGGGAACGGGACGGCTCGCAGGAATTTGAAGTGGCGACCGGCGAATTCACCTTCGTCGCGCTCGACCAGAACGACAAGCCGCGAGCCATCCCCTCTCCCCTTGAGGGAGCGAGCCGCGAAGCGGCGGAAGGGTGAGGGCTTGACTGGCTATGATCAGTCGACTCTCGCCAAGGCAAAGCAGCTGCGGCGTGAGATGACTGACGCAGAGCGCAAGCTGTGGTCAGTGCTTCGAAACTCGCAGTTGGGAGCCAAGTTTCGACGGCAGCAACCAATCGGACCATATATCGCCGACTTGGTTTGCCAGGAAGCTCGGCTAATTGTCGAAGCCGACGGAGGCCAGCATGCTGACGCCTTGTCCGACGCGCGAAGAACAGCTTTCCTCCAGAGCAAGGGCTATCGTGTCCTTCGGTTCTGGAACAATGACGTCCTTCAAAACCTTGAAGGTGTCGCGGAAGCTATTCTAGCAGCGCTTTTAACCCCTCACCCCGCTCAGCCTGCGGCTGAGTCGCCCTCTCCCTCAAGGGGAGAGGGGATTTGCGACGGAGCCCTTCATGGCTGATACCTACGACCTGATCGTTCTCGGTTCCGGACCCGGCGGCTATGTCGCCGCGATCCGCGCCGCGCAGCTGGGTCTCAAGACCGCGATCGTCGAGCGCGAGAACCTTGGCGGCATCTGCCTGAATTGGGGCTGCATCCCGACCAAGGCGCTGCTCCGTTCGGGCGAGATGCTGCACCACATGCGCCATGCAGACAGTTTCGGGCTGGTGGCGGGCGAGGTGAAGCCCGACCTCGGCAAGATCGTCGCCCGCAGCCGGGCGGTGGCCAAGCAGCTCAACCAGGGCGTTACGCACCTGATGAAGAAGAACGGGATCACGGTGCACATGGGCGTTGGGCAGATCACCGCACCGGGCAAGATGACGGTCACTGCAGCGGATTCAAAGAAATCCGATCTTGCCGCCAAACACATCATCATCGCCACCGGTGCCAGGGCCCGCGAGCTGCCCTTCGCCACCAGCGACGGCAAGAAGATCTGGACCTATCGCCACGCGATGACGCCGCCCGAGATGCCGACCGAGCTGCTGGTCATCGGGTCGGGCGCGATCGGGATTGAATTCGCCAGCTTTTACAATGACATGGGATCGAAGGTGACGGTGGTGGAGATGCTCGACCGGGTGGTGCCGGTCGAGGATGCCGAGGTCAGCGACTTCCTCGCCAAAAGCCTGGCAAAGCAGGGCATGACGCTGCTGACATCGGCCGGTGTCGAAAGTTTGAAGGCCGATGCCAAAGGCGTTGCGGCCAAAATCAAGACCAAGGACGGCAAGGTCGAGGAAAAGCGCTTTTCCCATTGCATTGTCGCGGTCGGCATCGCGCCGAACACCGAGAATATCGGCATCGAGAAGCTCGGCATCAAAACGACCAAGGGCCATATCGACACCGACGCCATGTGCCGCACCAATGTGGCCGGCATTTCGGCGATCGGAGACGTCACCGCGCCGCCCTGGCTGGCGCACAAGGCAAGCCATGAGGGGATCATCGCCGTCGAGGCGATCGCCCAGGCTCTCGGCAACAAAGAAGTCCATCCGCACGCGATGGATGTCCTCAACATCCCAGGCTGCACCTATTGCCACCCGCAGGTCGCCAGCGTCGGCCTGACCGAAGCCAGGGCGAAGGAAGCCGGTCATGAGGTAAGGGTCGGCAAATTCCCCTTCATCGGCAACGGCAAGGCGATTGCGCTGGGCGAAACCGAGGGCTTCGTGAAAACAGTGTTTGACGCCAAGACCGGGGAGCTGCTGGGTGCGCACCTGATCGGCGCGGAAGTCACCGAGCTGATTCAGGGATACACCGTTGGGAAAACCGCCGAGCTGGTCGAGCAGGATTTCATCAACACCGTCTATCCGCACCCGACCCTGAGCGAGATGATGCACGAGAGCGTCCTGGCGGCTTATGGGCGGGTACTGCACATTTGAACGCTGAGCCGCACAATAACCGGACGCTGTGGATCGCCTTTGGCGCGAACCTCGGCATCGCCGTGTCGAAGTTCGTCGCCGCGGCCATCACCGGCTCCTCGGCCATGCTTACCGAAGGCGTCCATTCCGTCGTCGACAGCACCAACCAGCTGCTTCTGCTGTGGGGCCGCAAGGCGTCGCGCCGCCCGGCGGACGAGTACCATCCATTCGGCTACGGCCGCGAAATCTATTTCTGGAGCTTCGTGGTCGCGGTGCTGGTGTTCGCACTCGGCGCCGGAGTCTCGGTCTACGAAGGCATCCTCCATATCGCCGAGCCGGAGCCGGCGGTTTCGCCGATCATCGCTTACGGCGTGCTGCTCGTCGCGTTTCTGCTGGAGGGCGGATCGACCTGGGAAGCATTCAAGGAATTCAAGGAGGCCAAGGGAAAGCTCGGCTGGATCAAGGCAATCCAGCAATCGAAGGATCCCACTGGCTTCATCGTCCTGCTCGAAAACGGCGCCGCCATGTTCGGCATCATTGCGGCGGCGGTCGGCCTCGGCGTCAGCCAATTTACCGGCGATCCGCGATATGACGGGGCCGCGTCCATCGTCATCGGCGCAATCCTCGGCATTACCGCCTTCTTCCTCGCCTATGAATCCAAGGCGCTGCTGATCGGCGAGGCAGCCGATCCTGAAATAGTGACCGCCCTTCGCGACATGGTCGAAGCGAAGCAGGGGGTGACGACGGTCGGGGAAATCCTCACTGTGCACAGCGCGCCGGACGAGATTACGGCGATGCTTTCCGTCGATTTCGACGACGAGATTTCCGCGCGCGATGTCGAACGGATTGTGTGCGAGATCGAGGAGGAAGCCACCGACCGTTTGCCGGTCGTCCACCGCCTTTATATTCGCCCGCGCAGCCCGGTAAATCGAGACGAGGCTAGCGAGGACGAATAGACCGGTCTGGACTTGGCCAAGGCCTGCGCTAGCGTCGCATCAGTCACTGAAGGATTTTTCATGCGCTCATTGCTGCTGGCCGCTGCGCTGCTCGCCTCGACCGTCGCCAACGCCGCGACGGTGGTGACCGCAGACCGCTATCTCGACGTCAACACGGGCAAATATGTCGAGCATCCGGCGATCTTCATCGCCGACGACGGGCACATCAGCTCGATTGCCGATGCGCGCACGGTTCGCTGGGGCGCCGACGTCAAGCAGATCGACCTCGCCGGCAAGACGCTTCTCCCCGGCCTGATCGACATGCATGTCCATCTGACTAGCCTCGCCGAAGTAGGGGGCTACCAGGGCCTCAAATATACCGACAGCTTCTGGTCCGCGGTCGGCGTAGCGAACGCCGTCCGGACGTTGCAGGCGGGCTTCACCACGGTGCGCAATGTCGGCAGCTATGAGTTTCAGGACGTCGGCCTGAAAGAGGCGATCGACGGCGGCTGGATTGCCGGCCCGAGGATCATTCCCGCGACCTACGCGATCGGCGCGACCGGCGGCCACTGCGACGAAAATGGCCTGCCGCCCAGCTACGACAAGAAGGGGGATTCGGTGGTAGACGGACCGGCGGAAGCCCGCGCCAAGGTCCGTTGGCTGCACAAATATGGCGCCGAGGTGATCAAGATCTGCGCGACCGGTGGCGTGTTCAGCCTCGGCGACAGCGTCGGCGGGCAGCAGCTCAGCCTCGAGGAGATGAAGGCCATCGCCGACGAGGCGCATATGCTGCACCTTCGCGTCGCGGCCCACGCCCATGGCGACGAGGGCATTCACGATGCCATCCTCGCCGGGATCGACACGATCGAACATGGCAGCCTGGCATCCGAGGAGACGCTGAAGCTCGCCCTGGCGCGCAAACAGCCGATCTGGTTCTCGATGGATATCTACAATGACGACTATATTGTCGCGACCGGCACCTCGAACGGCACCGAGCAGGAAAGCCTCGACAAGGAAAAGGCGATCGCGCTGAAGCAGCGCCAGACTTTCCGCCGTGGCGTCCAGCTTGGCGTGCCGATGGTGTTCGGGACTGACGCCGGGGTCTATCCGCACGGCGACAATGGCAAGCAGTTCGCCAAGATGGTCGAATGGGGGATGACGCCGATCCAGGCGATCCAGGCGGCGACCCGCAACGCGTCGCAGGCGCTGGGACGCAACGACGTCGGCGTGATCGAGGTCGGCCGCTATGGCGACCTGGTCGCGGTAACGGGCGATCCGACGCGGGATGTCAGGATATTGGAGCGGCCCGACGCGGTGGTGAAGGGCGGCGTGCTGGTCGCTCGATCACAATGATCGAGAAATTCCGGTTGAACTGCCAGCACTGGCTTTGGTTATGGCCCCATGGCGAAGATCGACCAGGTTAAGGTGCGCCGGGAGTTCGACAGGGCGGTCAACATGACCGCCGCAGAGCTAGGTGAATGGCTCGGGACAGTCGAAAGCCGTTCGGTCGGCTTCAAGCGGGATGGTGCAACGGAGAGTATCGGGCACGCCAGCGGACGCAGGATTGTGCAGCTTCTGCAAAAGAAAACTGCCGATCTCAGCGACAATGATTATGCGCATATGCGAAAGGTTGTCGGCTATGTGCACCGGCACCTCGCCCAGCGGCCGGAGAATATCTACACCTCGCGCTGGCGCTATTCGCTGATGAATTGGGGTCATGACCCGACCAAGGAGGCATGAGTGAAAGGCTATCACGACGATATCGAGCGGCAGACGACCGGCAACAGCGATTTCCGCCGCGTGCTCTACACCGGCGGACATCTGCAACTGGTGCTGATGAACCTGCCGCCGGGCTGTGACATCGGCGCCGAGGTGCATGAGGACCGCGACCAGTTTTTCCGGTTCGAGGATGGCCGCGGCCAGGTCGACATCGATGACAACACTTACGACGTTGAAGACGGTAGCGGCGTGATCGTTCCGGCCGGGGCGCGGCACAATGTCCGCAATACCGGCGACGTACCCCTTAAGCTCTACACCATCTACGGTCCGCCCGAGCATTTGGACGGCATCGTCCAGTCGACCAAGGAAGAGGCTGACGCCCGTCACGCGCAAGAGGAATGGGATGGAAAAACAACGGAATAGTAACGCCGTTCTTTAACCATCACGCAGGGTCTGCGGCGGTATTATGTGCCTGGGAGAGAGCCTATGCACAGCTTTCAGCCTTCGCGCGGAAGGGTCTTCTTCGAAGTCCTGTGCGCACTGGGCATGTCGGCATCATTTGCCGGCGCATGGATGCAAACGCATGCGACCGCACTACTGGGGGCGGCCGGGATCGCAGCGCTTTACGGACTGGTACACCTGTTCGACATGAGGCGCGGGAACCCGGCCGTGGCGGCCGAGCCGCAGCGGATCGACTTTGCGGCTGAGGCGCTGGACGTCGTCGTGCCGATGGTGACCGTCGAGGACCAGCCTGCCATCGAGTCCGTCGAGGAAATTGAAGCTGCCGAGCCCGCGATTTCCCGCTCGGCCAGTGGCCGCCGCTCGGGCTCCCGCAAGGGCAGCGGACGCCGCACCAAGGCGTCCAAGGTTGAGAAAGCCGCTGAAGTCGCGCCGGCCGAGGAAACGGCGGTGCCCTGGCCGATGGCCGAGGAGCCGGAACTGGAACCGGCGATCGAGCCGAGCCTGACGGTCGAGGAAGACTTTGCCTTCCTGCCGGAGGACGAAGCGGCACGTTCGCATATCGAACCGCTGTTCGAGCCGGAACCTTTCGCCAGAATGCCGCGCCGGGCATTTGGCCGCCGGGGACGAATCTGATCGGATACTTGCCAAGGCGCATGCGCCGTTCCACGCTTCGTGCATGGCGCAGATGCACGACGTGTCCGATCCTCGCAATGCTTCGATCCTGATCAACGTCAATGGCGAGTTGAAGCCGCGCGCCGAGGCGACCGTCTCGGTGTTTGACAGCGGATTCATGCTTGGAGACGGTGTTTGGGAGGGGCTGCGGGTCCACAAGGGGCGGCTGGCATTTCTCGACCGTCACCTCGATCGAATGTTCGAAGGCGCCAAGGCGATCGCCATGGACGTGGGCCTGTCGCGCGAGGAGCTGGCGGTGCGACTATACGACACGCTCGACGCCAACAAGATGGACGAAGGTGTTCACGTCCGGCTGATGGTGACTCGCGGCGTGCGCTCGACGCCTTATCAGGACCCGCGAGTGGTCATCTCACCGGCAACGGTGGTGATCATTCCCGAATATAAGGAACCCGACCCCTCGGTGTACGAGCGCGGGCTCAAACTCTTCACCGTCCACGTCCGCCGCGGCGATCCGGCAGTGCAGGATCAGAAGATCAATTCTCATTCGAAGCTGAACTGCATCCTCGCCTCGATCCAGGCGACCCAGGCGGGCGCCGACGAAGCGCTGATGCTCGACCCGCACGGGTTCGTCGCAACCTGCAATTCGACCCATTTCTTCATTGTCCGAAAGGGCGAGGTGTGGACATCGAGCGGCAAATATTGCCTCGGCGGCATCACTCGAGGACTGGTGCTGGAGGTTGCCCGGGAGGCAGGTCTAGCTGCGGTCGAGAAGGACTTCTCCCTGACCGACGTCTATGGCGCGGACGAGGCGTTCGTTACCGGCACCTTCGCCGGCATCGTGCCGGTTCGGGAGGTCGACGGGCGCGAGCTCACCTGCCGCGGGCCGATGGTCGAGCGGCTGCAGCAGCTTTATCGTGAGCGCGTCGAACGGGACGCAACCGAGCAGCAGCGCCCGTGACGATCCGCATCGCGATGTGGTCGGGTCCCAGGAACCTGTCCACCGCGATGATGCGCAGCTTTGGCAGCCGATCAGACACTTTCGTCTCCGACGAGCCCTTCTACGGCGCCTATTTGAAGGCCACCGGCGACCTGCAGCCGATGGCGGACCAGGTGATGGCATCGATGGACTGCGATTGGGCGAGCGTCGCGCGGACCATGGCCGGGCCGTGCCCGACCGGCGCGCCGATCTGGTATCAGAAACACATGGCCCACCATATGGTCGGGCCTATCGCCCACGACGATCTACCGAGCCTCACCCATGCCTTCCTGATCCGCGATCCGGCGCGAGTGGTGGCAAGCTATGCCGCCAAGCGGGTCGCGGTTCGCCCCGACCATCTGGGCGTCGAGCGGCAAGTCGAGTTTTTCGAGCGCGAGGCCGACCGGCTCGGCCGCGCCCCACCGGTGGTCGACAGCGCGGACATATTGGCTAATCCAGAAGGCGTGCTGAGCCGGCTGTGCCGGGAGATCGGGATCGAGTGGGATCCGGCCATGCTGCTCTGGCAGGCCGGGCTTCGGGAGACCGACGGCATCTGGGCATCGCACTGGTACGACGCGGTGGCGGCGAGCACCGGATTCGGGCCACCCGATCAGGGGCAAGTTGAGCTCGATGATGATGCGCGGCGCGTCGCCGATACCTGCCGCCCTTACTATGAGCGGTTGGCGGAGCACCGCATCACGGCCTGACTATTTTCGTTCGTATATGCCGGTCAGCTCGGCGCGGCCGACCAGATGCTTCTCCGCCGCCGTCTCAATATCCTTGATGCTGGCGCCATTGCCGACAGCGAGCCTGTCGACGTCGAGCGCCATCAGCTTGAACCGGTAGTGATGCGGGCCGTGGCCAGGCGGTGGGCAGGCGCCGCCATAGCCGGGCTTGCCGAAATCATTGCGGGCCTGGACCATCAGGCCCTCGTCCTGGTTGCCGGCCCCGGGCGCAAGCTCGCGCGCGACCGCGGGGATGTTGAACGCGCCCCAGTGGCGGAAGGTACCTCTCGGTGCGTCGGGATCATCGACCACCAGGGCGAAGCTCTTCGTGCCTGAAGGTGGCGCGAACCATTGCAGGGGCGGTGACTGGTCGGCGCCGTCGCAGGTGAATTCGGCGGGAAGCGCCTGGCCGTCGGCAAAGGCGCTGCTTTTGATCGAGAATTGGGTCATCTCTCCCTCGCTTTTCGCGCCGCAAGCCGCCATCGCGGCCAACACGACGCAGATCGAGAAGCCCCGCCGCATCCATCCTGTCGTCATTGGCTGGAGAACGAGCCGAACGGCCCGCCGTTCCCGGTTCAGGCGATGACGCGGACGCCTTCCTTGGCCCATTCCTTGTCAAGATCGACCTCCAGGTCGACCCACTCCTGACGGGTCAAGCAGAGCACCCTTTCCAAACGCGTGCCCGTGACGGCCTCGATGCGAAGGCAGTATCTGGCGTCCGGGCCGGCTTCCGGCACCGCCGTTGGGGCCGGTTCATGTCTTGTCGCCGACGCCGGCGAAACGGCAGCTGCCATGCCGAAAGCGACAACCAAGAGTTTCAGTGCCATTTGATATCTCCTCGATTGGCAAGTCTGGCACCCCTTTGCGCAGTCTAACCCTTGTTTGGGCCGGATGCGAGGCCGTTCAAACACTCGGAGCCAGCGGTTGACCGCATCGGCCCGCACCGCTAATGGGCCGCTCGTCCGCGGGTCCTGTGATTCTTCACAACTCCTTCGGACAAGAGCTGAACATTGCTCAACGACGTGAAGGCCCGCGGCCCAACCTTGCAAAAGGGGGGAGGCTTCCGGGACTTCGCGCTTTTGCGTTGCGCAAAGTAACCGCCGGATATCCGGCAACGAAAGGTGAAGGCTTCATGCCGACGATCAACCAGCTGATCCGCAAGGGTCGCGAACCGCAGAAGGCCAAGAACAAGGTCCCTGCAATGGAGCAGAATCCGCAAAAGCGCGGCGTCTGCACCCGTGTCTATACCACTACCCCGAAGAAGCCGAACTCGGCGCTGCGCAAGGTCGCCAAGGTGCGCCTGACCAACAGCCGCGAGGTTATCAGCTACATTCCGGGTGAGGGCCACAACCTGCAGGAGCACTCGGTGGTGCTGATCCGCGGCGGCCGTGTGCGCGACCTTCCGGGTGTTCGCTATCACGTGCTTCGCGGCGTCCTCGACACGCAGGGCGTGAAGGACCGCAGGCAGTCCCGTTCGAAGTACGGCGCCAAGCGCCCGAAATAAGCTGGTTTCGCCGGCTGCGCCGCTCTTTGGCAGGCGCGCCGCTCTGAAAGGAAATTCCAATGTCCCGTCGTCGTCGCCCAGAAAAGCGCGTCATCCTCCCCGATCCCAAGTTCGGGGACCTCGTCCTGTCGAAGTTCATGAATTCGGTCATGCTCGACGGCAAGAAGTCGGTCGCGGAAGGTATCGTTTACACCGCGCTTGAGAACGTAGAGCAGCGCCTGAAGAAGGATCCGCTGCAGGTTTTCCATGACGCGCTCAACAATGTGAAGCCGGGCATCGAGGTCCGCAGCCGCCGCGTCGGCGGTGCGACCTACCAGGTCCCGGTCGAAGTGCGCACCGAGCGCGCCCAGGCGTTGGCGATCCGCTGGCTGATCTCGGCCGCGCGCGCCCGCAGCGAGAAGACCATGTCAGGCCGCCTGTCGGGCGAACTGATGGATGCGTCGCAGAACCGCGGCAACGCCGTGAAGAAGCGCGAGGACACGCACCGCATGGCGGAAGCGAACCGCGCCTTCTCGCACTATCGTTGGTAGGCAGTATCCCGCCGGCAGCCGCCGCCGGGTGGCGCTGGTAATTTTCGTACCTATATCGTGGAGGACCGGCGTTCCGGTCCTCCCACATTGCTAAGGAATCTTTCCCCATGGCCCGCAGCCATCCGCTTGAGCGCTATCGCAACATCGGCATCATGGCCCACATCGATGCCGGCAAGACGACCACGACCGAGCGCATCCT
>DATJKE010000122.1:0-4155 GCA_035491735.1 Sphingomicrobium sp. | reverse complement strand
CCTATCGACCACCTGGACGATGGCGTCGGTGCCTTCGACCAGGTCGGCCAGCAGCTTGCGCTCCGCCAGCGCTTCCGAGATGCGCTGCTCAAGCGTCACGTTGAGCTGCTGCAGGGCAATTTCGGCCTGCCGGCGGGCGGTCACGTCCTGAAACAGCACGGCAACCTGCCGCCGTTCCTTCGGTTCCAGGCGGAAGGCCGCCAATTCGAGATGACGGCCGGTCGCCACCAGTTCCTGTTCGAAGCGGATCGGTTCGCCTGTTAACAGGACCGGCCGATAGCGCTCGATCCAGTCGTCGGCCTCGTCGGGAACCATCTCGCGCAATTTCTGGCCGACGACATTGGAAATGCCGGCGTGGCGAGCGTAGGCGTCGTTCGCCTCCACATGGATATAATCGCTGAGCTTCCCGTGCGGCCCATCGAGAAACTCGATGATGCAGAAGCCCTCGTCCATGGTGCTGAACAGGTCGCGGTACTTGGCCTCGCTTTCGCGCAGCCGCTGTTCGCTGAGTTCGAGCTCGGCGACATATTGCTCGGCCTCGTGCTGCCTCGCACGGGCACGCAAGGCAGCTCGCGCGGCGGAGACCAGCGTGACCGGATGCAATGGCCGTTCGAGGATCGTGACGTTGCCGAGGCGCCCGGCGATGCTGAGGTTGGCCTCCTGACCCGTACGGCCGCGTGTCAGCAACACGATCGGCAGATCGGACCATGGCGGCTGGCTGGCGATCCATCGTTCAAGGACGATCAGCCCTTCTTCGTTGAGCGCTTCCTCGGCAAGGAAGAGCCCGCCGGCGCGCGGCTCGTCGAGCGCTTCGATCAGCGAGGCGATGCCGGATTCGATGCAGGTCGCGACGCCGGCACCTTTTAGGATGCCATTGATGACGGTAGCGTCTCGACCGGAAGGCGCCAGGATGGCAAGCCGTTGCGGCATTCGCTTAAGCGTCCTCTCGCTGTTCGAGCAGCGCTTCGCTTTTCCCGGAGAATCGGGGGACCCCGGTCAGGATGCCGCTGAACTGGGAGAGCGGCTCCCCAACCCTGATGCCCAGCTTGTCGATGCGATATTCGCGTATCGAAGGTTCGTGGCCGCCGGTGCGCTTCTTCAGCACCGAGATGGCGCGCCGCAGCTGGCCCGCCGCCTCGAAATAGCGCAGCAACAGGACATTGTCCGACAGATAGGTGAGGTCGATCGGCGACTGCATCGCACCGACCAGCCCATGCTGGGCCAGCACGAGAATGGTCAGCACGCCCTGCTGATTGAGATAGGTCAGCAGCTCATGCATCTGGAGGAGCAGGAACTGCTCTTCCGGCATGGCATTCTGGTAACCCGACAGACTGTCGAGAACGACCACGCTAATCCCGTCGGCGACCTGATCGCGAATGATTCCGGCGAGCTCGCCCGGGCAAAGTTCGGCCGGGTCCACCTGCTGGAAGCTGAAGTTTTCGCTCGATCGGTCGAGGTCAATGTGCAGTCCGGCCGCGCGCCTGTAGAAATTGCGGCGCGTCTCATCGAAGCTGATGAACAGTGCCCGTTCGCCCCGCTCCAGCGCCGCGCTGACATATTGCATGGCGAGGGTCGATTTGCCGCAGCCCGCCGGCCCCATGATGAGGGTGCTGGTGCCACGGTCGATGCCGCCGTTGAGCAGCCTGTCGAGGTCAGGCAGCCCGCTGCTGGCCGGCGGCTGCTCTTCAAATTCCGGAACATGGTCTGCCGCGGTCAGGCGCGGGAAAATGCGCAACCCGCCTTTGCGAATGACATAATCGTGGAATCCGCCGCGGAAGGCGCGGCCACGCATCTTGAAGACGCGCAGGCGACGGCGCTCGGCGCCATAGGCGATGGTCAATTGCTCCAGGCGAGTGACGCCATGGACCAGGCTGTGGAGGTTGGCGTCGTCCATCTCCTCGGTGAGATCATCGACGAAGATGGTGGTGATGTGCTTGCCGGTGAAATAATGCTTCAGCGCCAGCACCTGGCGGCGATAACGCAGCGGCGAACCGGCCAGTAGCCGGATATCGGACAGGCTGTCGAATACGACGCAATCGGGCTTGATCCGTTCGACGCAGTCCATCACCAACTTGACGGTTTCGCCCAGCTCCAGGTCTGATGAATAGACGACCGATTGCTCGCGCGTGGGATCGAGGCTGAGCTCGGCTGGGACCAGCTCATAGATTTCGATGCCGTCCAGCGACCAGCCGTGGGTGGCGGCCGCCGAGATCAATTCCTCCCGCCCTTCCGAAAGCGTGACGTAGAGCGTGTTTTCGCCGCGCTCCCGAGCCGCCATCAGGAACTGGAGTGCAAGCGTGGTCTTGCCCGAACCCGGCCGGCCCTCGAGGAGGTGGACCCGCGACCGGACATAACCGCCCGCGAGAATTTCATCGAACGCGTCGATACCTGTCGGAATGCCGCTTGCCGGCTGAATGGTTTCCTTCGCTGTCATGGATATCCTGCTTAACCCCATCGTCCCCCTTATTGGGGAAACGCAACGCAAGAAATCCGGAAGGGTTTCCGTTAATTTACTGGAAGAGAAATGTTTGAGGCATTGAGGCCGGCCGCTTAGGGTGCGCGGCCGGCCCCGATGCCTCGGATGAACGTCAGGCGTTGGCGCGCAGCGACTGGGCAAATTCCTCGAGTTGGCCGGCGACCGTGCCCCACCCGTCATGGAAGCCCATCTGCTCGTGCTTCTCGCGATCGGCTTCGTTGGCATGTAGTGCCACGGCCTTGTAGGCGGTCTTGCCATTGCCGGCGTCCGCGAAGGTGACGATGGCGGTCATCGGGAAGCTTTCGCAGCCGGTCGCGGCCATTTCGGCCGGGCGATACTCCGGCCCGAGCGCGCTGGTCCAGGCCAGCTTCTTGCCCTCGATCACTTCGAGCACGCAGCCGGCATTGCCGTGGCCGGTGTCGAAGCCGTCCGGGCCCTGCATGCGGATGCGGAAGATGCCGCCGGGCTGAAGGTCGAGTTCGCATTCGGTGATCTCATAAGGCCGCGGCGCGAACCACTGCTTCAAATGCTCGGGGTTGGTGTAGGCGGCCCACACCAGGTTCAAGGGCGCGTCGATCGTGCGCTCCAGGACCAGGTCAAGCTTGTCAGTCATCGTCATTCTCCTTGTCCTTCAATTCCATCACATATTCTTCGAACCGGTCATGGCGGACTTCCCATTCGCTGCGGCGGTCCACGAGCCACTGCTCGGCCGTCGAAAGCACTCCCGGATTCAGCCGGCAGGTGCGTACCCGGCCCTTTTTCTCGCTTCGGATCAGTCCGCTGCCCTCGAGTGCCTGGAGGTGCTGAAGCACCGCAGGCAGGCTCATGGCGAGCGGCAGGGCCAGTTCGCTGACCGTTGCCGGTCCGCTTGCCAACCGGGCGAGCATTCCGCGCCGGGCCGGGTCCGCGAGGGCCTGGAAGGCGCGATCGAGCCTGGACGATTCGTTAAGCACACGCTTAACTATCGAGTCGCGTGGTGCGAGTCAAGACAGTTAAGCATACACTTAACTAAATTCGTCATTTCTCTAGAGAAACCCCGATGGCGGCACCGCGACGAGTCGCCAAAGTGCCGTTTGTCCGGCGTAAGGCGGGAGAGGAACTTCAGCGCAAAGGGAGGGTCCAATGCAACTGGGACGTCGACTGGTTGCCGAGACATTCGGCACATTCTGGCTGGTGTTCGGGGGATGCGGCAGCGCCGTGCTGGCCGCTGCCTTTCCGGATGTCGGCATCGGCCTGCTCGGCGTCGCGTTCGCCTTTGGCCTCACCGTGCTGACCATGGCCTATGCGATCGGCCATATTTCCGGCTGCCATCTCAATCCGGCAGTGACCCTCGGCCTGTGCGCCGGAGGGCGGTTCCCGGCGAAGGAAGTGCTGCCTTATGCGGCGGCCCAGGTCGTCGGGGCCATCATCGCCGCCTATTTCCTGCTGATCATCGCCAGCGGATCGCCTACCTTCAGCCTGCCTGACGCGGGCCTGGCCCAGAACGGGTTCGGTGACGGCTCGCCGGGCGGGTACAGCATGATGGCGGGTTTCCTGATCGAGCTGGTGCTGACCGCCGGTTTCCTGGTCGTGATCCTCGGGTCGACCGATGGCCGGGCGCCAGTGGGGTTCGCCCCGATCGCGATCGGCCTGGCACTGACGCTGATCCACCTGATCAGCATTCCGGTCACCAACACCTC
>DATJKE010000121.1:0-10621 GCA_035491735.1 Sphingomicrobium sp. | reverse complement strand
ATTTTGAGGAGACAGCACGCGGCGCCTGCGATTTTCTCGGGCTTGAATGGGATCAAGGCCAGATGGATTTCGCCGCCAAGTCCCGTATGCGCGGCATCTCGACGCCGAGCGCCGCCCAGGTGGCTCGCGGCCTTAACCGGGAGGGCCAGGGTGTCTGGCGTCGCTACCGTGAACAGATGGCGCCGGTGCTTCCGCAGCTCGATCCGTGGGTTCGACACTTCGGCTATGTTTAGCCAGCGGGCTTCCTGCAGGTCACCCGGTGCGGGCGGTTCGCTTCCCGGCCCATGCGGCGGCCCCTGTCTTTCTTATGGCTCCCGAAATAGCCGTCGCCGCTAGGGTGCGCCGCCATTGTCGATGACGGTGAGGGAACTTCCCGTGCTGCCGGCTTTGAGCGATTGCGGCGCGACAATGATGATGCTGCCAGGCCGGAGCACGGTCTGCACGGCATGCTTGAAATCCCAGGGCGCATCGAAGCGGGCGCCTTCGCCCGGCGCGACTTCCATGCCCTGTCCCGCCCCCGAATATTGCAGCTTCAGCCAATGCTGGCCGGTCTGGTCCCAGGCACGCAGCGCATAGGCCCAGCCGCCATTGACCGGACCTGACACGCGAACCGGGGCCGAACCGATCTCGGTCCCATTTCGAAGGACCGTCGCGCGCTGGTCGGCAATGCTGATAATGACCGATACCGGGCCCGAGGCCGACCGCTCCGGATGCCATTCATAGGGCGCTCGGGCGAGGGTCGTGGCCGTTGGCGCGATCGGCCCAGCGAGGTCCGGCGTCGCGGACTGGCCCGGCGTTACCGGCAGGCTGGTGATGATCACCGTCATCCCGAGCTTGGTCGCGCCGAACAACAGGCTGGAAAATTGTATCGGCAGGCGAATGCAGCCGTGTGACGCCGGATACCCCGGCAGGTTGCCGGCGTGCAGCGCAATCCCTTTCCACGTCAGCCGCTGCATGTTCGGCATTGGCGCATTGTTGTAGGTCTTCGAATAATGCTCCTTCTTCTTCTCGAGCACGGTGAAGACCCCGGTCGGCGTGTCATAGCCCTTCTTGCCCGACGACACCGTCGATGCGCCGATCGGCACGCCGTTGCGGAAAAGGATCGCGCGCTGCGTGGCGAGGTTGACGACCATCAGCACCGGCCCCTCGGGCGCCGCGTCGGGTGCCCAGACGAATTGGCCGGGTTTCAGCCTGGTTGCGGCATCCAGCACCGGGCGGCCGTTCAGGTTCACCTGCTCGGCCGATAACGGCTGCGAAAGCGCGCATGCCGAAAGCAATATTGCTGCGAAGTATTTCATGGATCCGCCCCACCCCATTTGCGTGTGAAGCCTTACCTAAATGATTCCGCGACGCGGTGGGCTCAGGTGAATTCCCGATCCGGGCCGCAACCCTATTGCGGCATCTCGACATGGCCGCCGAAGCCATAGCGCATGGCGGAAAGCAGTTGGTCGGCGAAGCTTTCCTCGACCCGGCTGCGGAAGCGAGCGAACAAGGCGGCCGCGAGCACGTCTACCGGAACGGACTCCTCGATCGCGGCGTCGATCGTCCAGCGCCCCTCGCCAGAATCCGCGACGCGTCCACTGTATTTCGACAGCGACTGGTCCTCGGCCAGGGCGATGGCGATGAGATCGAGCAGCCACGACGAGATGACGCTGCCGCGCCGCCAGACTTCGCTAATGTCGGACAGGTTCAAACCGAAGCGCAAGCCTTCCGGCAGGTCTTCGCTCGCGCGTTGCTTCAGAATGTCGAAGCCTTCGGCGTAGGCCTGCATCATTCCATATTCGATGCCATTGTGGACCATCTTGACGAAGTGGCCCGAACCCGCCGGGCCGCAGTGGACATAGCCCATCTCGGCCTGCCACTCGCCCTTGGACTTGGGGCGATGGGTGCGGGTGATGGCGCCGACCCCCGGAGCAAGGGCGCGCAGGATCGGGTCGATGTGCTTCACCGCCGCATCGTCGCCGCCGATCATCATGCAATAGCCGCGCTCCAGACCCCAGACGCCGCCGGACACGCCGACGTCGATGAAGGTGAGGCCGCGTTCCTTCAGCCACTTGGCCCGCTCCAGGTCATGCTTCCAGAAGCTATTGCCGCCGTCGATGATGATATCGCCTTCGCGCGCGATGCCGCCGATCTCGCGCATCACCTTTTCAGTGATCTCGCCCGCCGGAAGCATTATCCAATAGACGGCAGGCGAGGGCAGCAGGGCCGGAATATCGGCAAGGCTGGAAGCGCCAGTCGCGCCGTTCTTCACGGCTTCGGCGACGGCGCCCGGATCCCGGTCATAGGCGACGACCTCGATCCCGTGTTCGACTAGCCGGTGCGCCATGTTGCCGCCCATCCGGCCGAGCCCGATCATCGCCAGCTTCATCCGCACCTCCATCACTCAGCCGGGCGGCGCGGAGACCGCCGATCAATAGGCCCGTGCCACCGCGAATTCGACTGCCTCGGCAAGCGCCGCCCTGGCCCGGCTGGCCGGGAAGGGCGCGAGCGCGTCGATCGCCCGGCGGCCATAATGACGCGCCCGCTCCAACGTGTCTGACAAAGCGCCGGTTGCCTGGATGAGGCTGGTAGCATGGGCGAGGTCATCATCCGAAATCCTGTCGCCCTGCATCGCCGCCTTCCAGAATGACCGGTCATCGGCGGAGCCGCGGGCGTAGGCGAGGATCACTGGCAGCGTGACCTTGCCGTCGCGGAAGTCGTCGCCCCGGCCCTTGCCCATGGTCGCTTCATCCGATGAATAATCGATCGCGTCATCGACCAGCTGGAAGGCGATGCCGAGATAGCGGCCATAGGCCTCTAGCGCTTCTTCGGCTTCCTCTCCGGCCTCCGCCACGACCGGCGCGATGCGGCAGGCGGCGGCGAACAGCGCCGCGGTCTTGGCGTTGATGATGTGGAGGTAATGTTCCTCGCTCGTCTCGACCTGACGCTGGGCGGTCAGCTGGTCGACTTCGCCCTCGGCAATCACCGCGGACGCATGGCTGAGGATGCGCAGCACCTTCAGGCTGCCGTCTTCGACCATCAGCTCGAACGCGCGCGAGAACAGGAAATCGCCGACCAATACGCTGGCTGGATTGCCCCAGATGATGTTCGCAGTGCGCTTGCCCCGCCGCAGGCCTGAACCGTCGACCACATCGTCGTGGAGCAGTGTTGCAGTGTGGATGAACTCGACCGCCGCGGCGAGCTTGTGGTGCCGCGTTCCGGGGTAGTCGAGCAGCGCCGCACTGGCGAGCGTCAGCATCGGCCGCATCCGCTTACCGCCGCCGGCGATCAGATGTCCGGCGAGCTCCGGGATCAGCGCGACCTTCGACTGCATCCGCTCGAGAATCACCGCATTGACCGCGTTCATGTCCGTCGCGGTCAGCGCAATCATGGGGTCGAGCGATGGCGCCCGTTTTTCGCTTAACTGATGGATCGTCGCCGTAGTCACGGCCGCCGCCCTAGCCCGACAGCGGCCGTTTTCCTAGCCTACCAGACGTGAACCCGCCGCTCCGGCGGTAGGTACATCTTGTCGCCGGGCTGGACGTTGAACGCCTTGTACCAGGCGCCGACGTTGCGGACGACGCCGTTGACGCGATACTTGGCCGGCGAATGTTCGTTGGTCAGCAACTGGGCGCGGAGCGCGCCTTCGCGCTGCTTGGTTTCCCAGCTGTAACCATAGGCGATGAAGAAGCGCTGGTCCCCGGTCAGGCCGCCGATAACCGGCAGCTCGCCATGCTGGGCGACGTAGCGGCGATAGGCGGAATAGGCGACCTCGAGGCCGCCGAGATCGCCGAGATTCTCGCCAAGCGTCAGCTGTCCCTTGATGTGCACGCCCGGCACCGGCTCATAGCCATTATACTGGCTCACGAGCATAGCGGCGTGAGCGTCGTATTGCTTGGCGGTCGCGGGCGTCCACCAATCCCTTAACTTGCCGCTGCCGTCGAACTTGCGTCCCTGGTCGTCGAAGCCATGGCCAATCTCGTGACCGATGGTTGCGCCGATGCTGCCGTAATTGGCGGCCGGATCGGCATCGGGATCGAAATAGGGAGGCTGCAGGATCGCGGCCGGGAAGGTGATCTGGTTCTGGGTCGGATCATAATAGGCGTTGTTGGTCTGCGGGGTCATATCCCACAGGCTGCGGTCGACCGGCTTCTTCATCCGCGTCAGCAGCAGGTCCCGATCGAACTGGCCGGAGCGCATGACGTTGCCGAGCAGGTCGGACCGGTCCACCTTGAGGGTTGAATAGTCGATGTATTTGACGGGATGGCCGATGCGTGGGTCGAACGCCGCCAGCTTGGCCAGCGCTTCCTTCTTCGTCGGCTCGTCCATCCAGCTGTTGGTCTCGATCTTTTCCTGCAGGGCAGCCCGGATGTTGGCGATCAGCTCGCCCATCTGCCGGTCGCTTTCGGCCGGATAGTGGCGCTGGACGTAAATCTGGCCGACCGCCTCGCCGAGGGCGCCGTTGACCAGGCTTACTCCGCGCTTCCAGCGATCGCGCTGGGTCGGGACGTCGCGCAGCGTCTTGGAGAAGAAGTCGAAGCTCGCATCGTCGAACGCTTTTGGCAGGTACGATGCATGGTCGCTGACGAAGTGATAGGCGAGATAATCCTTCCAGGTGGAGAGCGGCACGCTGTTGAGCAGCTTTCCGATCGCTTGAACTGCGGTGGTTTCAGTCACCACGACCGTCGTGACGTTGCTCAGGCCGGACTTGGCCAGCGCCCTGTCCCATTGAAGCTCGGGAGCGAAAGCATTGAGCTTGGCCCGGTCCATCGGATTGTAGATCTTGTCGATGTCGCGGCTCTGTTCGGGGGTCCAATGGACCCTGGCGATTGCGGTTTCGAGTGCGACGATCCGGTCGGCCTTGGCCGCCGCGTCGGAAATCCCAGCGAGCTCCTGGATCTTGGTCACATAGGCTCGATAGGCGGCGCGATAGGCGTCATATTTGGCGCCCTGCAGCAAATAATAGTCGCGGTTCGGCATGCCGAGGCCGCTCTGGCTGGCATAGACCGCATATTGGGTCGGATGGGACAGGTCGGGATAGATGCTGACCCCGACCGGCGATTCATATCCCACAGTTGCGAACAGATCGACGAGATCGCCCTTGTCCTTCACGGCGGCGATGCGATCGAGATAGGGCTTGAGCGGTGCAGCGCCCTTGGCGGCGATGGCCGCTTCGTCCATCCAACTGCCGTAGAAATCGCCGACTTGCTGCCCGATCTTGCCATAACCGGCGGGGTTCTTGGCCGTGTCCTCGACGATCGCCCGAACATCCTTGTCGATCTGGTCATTAAGCACGGAATCGATCCCGACGAAGGTCCGGTCCGGCGCGATTTCGGTCCGCTTGGCCCAGCCGCCATTGACGTAGTCGAAGAAATCGTCGCCCGGTTTGACCGAACTGTCCATTGCCGTGAGGTCGACGCCCCAGGGTACGAAATTCGGCCTTCCGTTGGTGGCCCAGGCTGGCGAAATCGTGAGGGCCGAAACGGCAGCGAGAAGCAATAATTTCCGTGTCATAACAACCCAATCCGCAAATTTTGGCTGACGCTAGTGTCCGTGACGGGCGTGCCAAGCGCCTTTTCGATGAACGGGCGGAGTCAGGTGACTTGCGGCGCTTCCGGCAGTGACAAAATAATCATCAGGCCGCCCAAATCCTCGCTTTCCGACAGTGAGACCTTGCCGCCGTAGATTTCGGCGACATCGCGAACAATCGCGAGCCCCAGTCCGGTGCCTGGCTTGCCGGTCGTGTCGAGCCGCGTGCCGCGGGTGAATAGCTCGGCGCGCAGTGCCTCTGGAATGCCGGGCCCATCATCCTCGATCTGGATATTGACCATGGCCATGGCTGGCGGATCGACCGTCACGAACACCCGGCCATGACCATATTTGGCGGCGTTTTCGACCAGATTGCCAAGCATCTCGTCGAGGTCCTGTCTCTCGACCTTCACCTGCGCATTCTTGTTCCCGGTGATATCGATCGTGACTTTGTCGTAAAGCGTGGAGACTGCACGCTCCACCGCCTCAACGCTTTCCCACACGGTAACGCGCGCCTGGGTCGAGGCCCTGCGTCCGATTGCCCGTGCGCGTGCGAGATGGTGGTCAACCTGGCGCCGCATCGCCGCCGCCTCGCGGATCACCGTATTGTCGAGATCCTCGGCATGAGCGGTGGCTGCATTGGTGATGACGGTCAGCGGGGTCTTCAGGGCATGGGCGAGATTTCCGGCGTGGCGCCGGGCCTCTTCGGCCTGTGCCTCGCTATGCGAAAGCAATTCGTTGATCTCGTCGACCAGCGGCTCGACTTCGCGGGGAAAGCCTTCAGCAACGCGGGTCTGCGTTCCACCACGGATGGCGGCAACTTCGCGCCTGACGCGGCGGAGCGGCCACAGGCCGTAGATGGCCTGTAGCGCAGCAAGCACCAGCAACCCCAGCCCCAATGCCGCAAAACTCCCGATCAGGGTGGATCGAAGCTCCTTGATCTGGCTATCGATGGCCTGACGCGACTGGGCGACCTGGAAACGCCAGCGAACGTTGCTTCCAGGCAGGATAACGTCGCGTTCCAGGATGCGCAGCGGCTCATCTGCGAACTCGAAGCTGTCGCGCTTGTGTAGCTCAACGTCCTTGTGGCCGGTGTCGACCTTCAAGCGCCGGTCCCACAGGGAGCGGGAAGGAAAGGTTTCCTGGCCGGCTCCGCTAATCTGAAAATAGACGCCCGAATAGGGCTCAAGGAACCGCTGGTCGGCCGGCGGACGGCTGAACCGGACTTCGCCGTCCGGCCCGATTTCCGAAGCGCCGATCATCGATTTCAAGACGCGCTCCAGCTGCGCGTCAAAATTCTCGATGATCTGGCGGGAAAGTACGCGGTCAAGGGCAAAGCCGCCGATCAGCAGCAACATGCCGATCCAGATTGCCGCCACGACAATCATGCGCCGGGTCAGCGACCCACCGCGGCGTTCCCTGACCCTCACCGCTTGTTCGGTCGCCTCCCGCTGGGGGGCGGCTTCATTCAAGCGGGATTTTCCTCAAGGCTGTAACCTAGGCCGCGGATAGTCGTGATGACATCGGCGCCCAGTTTCTTGCGAATGCGGGTGACGAAGACCTCGATCGTGTTTGAATCCCGGTCGAAGTCCTGATCGTAGATATGCTCGATCAGTTCGGTCCGGCTGACTACCTTGCCCTTATGGTGCATCAGATAAGACAGGAGCTTGTACTCCTGCGCGGTCAGCTTAACCGGTTCGCCGGCCTTGGTGACCTTGCCGGAGCGCGTGTCGAGGCGGATGTCGCCGGCAATCAGCTCCGAACTGGCGACGCCGGCGGCGCGGCGGATCAAAGCGCGCAAACGGGCAATCAGCTCTTCTGTCTGGAATGGCTTGGCAAGATAGTCATCAGCGCCGGCATCCAGGCCGGCAACCTTGTCCGACCAGCTGTCGCGGGCGGTCAAGACGAGCACCGGCATTTTGCGGCCTTCCTTGCGCCAACGGTCGAGCACCGTCAGGCCATCGATCTCAGGCAGGCCAAGATCGAGTACGACCGCGTCATAGGTTTCAGTTGAGCCAAGATAATGGCCGTCTTCGCCGTCGGTAGCGAGATCGACGGCATAGCCCGCGCCCTCCAGCGTCGAGCGCAGCTGGCGGCCCAGATTGGGTTCGTCCTCGACGATCAACACGCGCATTTATTCATCCCTCGAAAATCCGTTCGCTGTCACAAACACGCGCGAAGCTGAACGGTTGCTTGGCCGCAACGAAAGGAACGGGCAAGCGGATATTGAGATTTCGGAGACTCGGAGCGAAATGTTCGAGTGGATTACCAGCATGATCGACCGCGCCGGCTATGCCGGAATCGCCCTGGTCATGTTCCTGGAAGGAGTGTTTCCGCCAATCCCTTCCTGGCTGGTGATGCCGCTTGCAGGTTTCGAAGCGTCATCCGGCAAGCTGTCACCCTTCCTCGTCGTGCTGGCCGGCACGACCGGTTCGACAGCTAGCGCGATTTGCTGGTATTTCGCCGGTAAGTTGGTGGGCATTGGACCGCTACGAGCCTTAGCCGAACGTTATGGACGTTGGCTGACGATCGATCCGTCCCAACTCGATCTGGCCGACCGATGGTTTGCGCGCCGTGGCGCCCCGGCGGTGATCGTTGGACGGCTGATCCCGATTTTTCGCCATTTGATTTCGGTGCCCGCTGGGGTGTTCGCCATGGACATGCGAAAGTTTATTCTGTTCACTGCCATCGGCGATGGCTTGTGGAACTTCCTGTTGATGTCGGCGGGATATATCCTGCGTAGTGAATATAGCCGAGTTCGCGACTATCTCGGCCCCTTGGCAAGCGCCGTCCTGCTATGTGTAGCCATGGCGTATGCCATCAGGCTGCTAACTTGGAAAAAGGGCTAATCGCCCGACTTGCCGATGATCCGCCCAGTCCGGGGATCGACATCGACCCAGATGACCCGGCCATTGTCCATGAACTTCATGCGGAGGTTCTGTCCGCGAAGCTCGGGGCCGAGATAGTCGGCGCCGCCCATCCGCGGCAGGACGCGCTGTTCGATCTGGGGAAGCGGCATTGAGCGGCCCTGCTGCTTGTCACGGAATGCACGGTCCTGATCGCGCGGCCGGTCGAGCCAGGCGAGATGAGGCGCCTCGCTGGCAGGATGCGGCACCGAGACTTGATTCCCATTGCCGTCATTACGGCGGGCAAGCGCAGGGGTGGCGATCGCGGCGGACACAGCGCAGAGCGATAGGACAAGGGTACGATACAGGCTCATTGGCTTCACTTTCGCCAGCCTGACTATAGCTAATCCATTGAACAAGCTATGAATGCCCCTGTTGCCCTAGGTTCAGCCGCTCTTGCCCACGTGACGGCTAGCGGAACCTAGGCTAGGTGCCCCCGCGATGGCACCCCCGATTTTGTCTTATGAAGACCTTGGACTGATCCAAGGCGAAGGCTGGCTGCTCCGCAATCTCGACATTTTTGTCGGGCCGCGCGACCGGCTGGCGCTAATCGGCCGCAATGGCGCGGGCAAGACGACCCTGCTCAAATGCCTCGCCGGACTGATCGAGACCGACGAAGGTACGCGCAAGATCGTGCCGGGCACCAAGGTGGTGCTGTTGGAACAGGATCCAGTAATGACCGGCAGCGGCACTCTCGAAGAGTGGGTGCTCGCCGGCGACGATGCCCCGCCGGCGCATGAAGCCGCCGCCATTGCCGACCAGATCGGCATTGATCTTGCCCGCGATACGGCCACTTCCAGCGGCGGCGAGCGGCGCCGCGCCGCGATCGTCCGGGCATTGGCGCAGCAGCCGGACGTCTTGATGCTCGATGAGCCGACCAACCACCTCGATCTTGGCGCGATCGACTGGCTCGAACAGTGGCTGCAGCGATTCAAGGGCGCATTCATCGTCATCAGCCATGACCGGACGTTCCTCACGCGTTTGACCAAGAGCTGCCTGTGGCTTGACCGAGGCCAGATGCGGCGGGCGGAGATCGGCTTTGGCGGATTCGATGCGTGGACCGAGTCGGTCTATGCCGAAGAGCAACGGGCCGCCGAGAAGCTCGACGCCAAACTGGCGTTGGAATTGCACTGGCTGCAACGCGGGGTTACCGCCCGGCGCCGGCGCAACCAGGGACGACTTGCCAAGTTGCACGAGATGCGAGCCCAGCGTGCCGCGATGCTCGGGCCGGCCGGGGGCGCCAAGCTCGGTCTCGCCAAGGACGAAGTGAAGACCAAGACGGTGATCGACGCCGATCATGTGTCGAAGGGTTTCGGGGACCGCCAGATCATCCGCGACTTCACCTTGCGGATCCAGCGCGGCGACCGGATTGGGCTGGTCGGCGCCAACGGAACCGGCAAGACCACGTTGCTGAAGCTACTGACCGGCGAGCTGAAGCCCGATAGCGGCGCTGTCACCCAGGCCAAGACGCTGTCGGGCATCGTCATCGACCAGCAGCGCAAGCTGATGTCGCCGGAAAAGCGGGTGCGTGACGTGCTGGCCGAAGGCGGCGACTGGATCGAAGTCCGCGGGCACAAGAAGCATATCAAGGGCTATCTAAAGGAATATCTGTTCGATCCCTCACTGACCGAAGCGCCGGTCGGATCCTTGTCGGGAGGCGAACGGTCGCGGCTGCTGCTGGCGCGCGAGTTCGCGCGAGCATCGAACCTGCTGGTGCTCGACGAGCCGACCAACGACCTCGATCTCGAGACGCTCGACCTGCTCCAGGAAGTGATCGCCGACTATGAAGGCACCGTCCTGATTGTCAGCCACGATCGCGACTTTCTGGACAAGACGGTCACGGTGACCCTAGGCCTTGATGGGTCGGGCAGGGTCGACATTGTCGCGGGCGGCTATGAGGACTGGGTACGAAAGCGGTATCAGGCCGTGCGTTCCCCGGCCAAAGCCGGGGCCCAGGGTGCTGCGAAAGCAGCGCCTAGCGGCGCTCCTGGACCCCGACCTTCGTCGGGGAACAAATTATCCTACAAGGACCAGCGAGACTTCGACCGCCTGCCGGGCGAAATCGAGCGCCTTGAGGCGAGCATCGCCGCCGACGAGGACGCGCTGCACGATCCCGACCTGTTTGCGCGCGATCCCAAGCGCTTCGCCGAACTCACCGAGCGCATCGCCCGCCATCGCACCGACGTCGAGGCGGCGGAGCTACG
>DATJKE010000120.1:0-6354 GCA_035491735.1 Sphingomicrobium sp. | reverse complement strand
CGTGCGCAAGATGCGCGCGTCGGTGCTCGTGCTCGGGCCGCTCGTCGCGCGCTACGGGCGCGCGCGCGTGTCGCTGCCGGGCGGCTGTGCGATCGGCGACCGACCCATCGATTTGCACCTGAAGGCGCTCGAAGCGATGGGCGCGGAGATCGAGCTCGCCGCCGGCTATGTAAAGGCGACCGCGCCCAACGGCCGGCTGCCTGGCGGATGCGCGATCGGCGACCGGCCGATCGACCTGCATTTGAAAGCTCTCGAGTGCATGGGCGCCGAGATCGAACTGGCTGCCGGCTATGTGAAGGCGACCGCGCCCAACGGGCGCCTGCCCGGCGGCGATTTCAGCTTCCCGGTGGTTTCGGTTGGAGCCACCGAAAATGCGTTGATGGCCGCGGTGCTGGCAACCGGCCGCACCCAATTGTTCAACGCCGCCCGCGAGCCGGAAATCGTCGACCTCTGCAACCTGCTCGTGACGATGGGTGGCAAGATCGAGGGCATCGGTTCGTCGCACCTGATCATCGACGGCGTCGAGGGCCTTCACGGCTGCACCTATGAAGTGATGCCGGACCGGATCGAGGCCGGGAGCTATGCCTGCGCCGCGGGGATTACGGGCGGCTCGATCGAATTGGTCGGCGCCCGGCCGGAGGACATGCTGGCAATCACCAACGGCCTTGCTGCGGCCGGGCTGGCGATCGAATTCACGGGGGCTGGGATGAAGGTTTCGGCACATCAGCCGCTGCGGCCCCTGGCGATTTCGACCGCACCCTATCCGGGCTTTCCGACCGATATGCAGGCCCAGTTCATGGCCATGCTCGCCGTGGCGGAAGGTCAAAGCTTCCTCGAGGAAACGATCTTCGAGAATCGCTACATGCACGTACCCGAGCTTCGCCGGATGGGTGCGGACATCGAAGTTCATGGAAGGTCGGCTATCGTCAAGGGCGGCAGCCCGCTGACCGGCGCCCAGGTCATGGCGACCGATCTTCGCGCATCGATGAGCCTGGTTCTCGCCGGCCTGGCGTCCGAAGGCGAGACGGAGGTCCTGCGCGTCTACCATCTCGACCGTGGCTATGAGCGGCTGGAAGAGAAGTTGAGCGCGGTCGGAGCGACGATTGAACGAGTTTCCGCGGGCTAGAGCTGCTTGGCGAAGCGCTTGCTGGTGTGAACGAAGCCCAGCCGCCGGTAAAATTCATGCGCGTCGACCAGCCTTTCGTTGCTGGTCAGTTCGATCATTCCGCAGCCGGCGTCGCCAAGACGACGCTCGGCCTCAGCAACTAGCGCACGGCCAACTCCCTGGCCGCGACGCTCCTCGGCCACCTCCAGGATTGTGATCCGCCCGACAGGCATGGGGCGATAGATTACGGTCATGACATGGAGGCCGCACAGCCCGATCACGCGGCCCTCGTCGGTCGCGACAAGCTGAGGCCCGCCAGTCAGATTTGAATTGATCCTGTCCCGGACGCAATCGGCGGTCATTGTATGGCCTAGGTCGGATATAAGCGCGGCAATCGCCTCGCCATCCGCCTCACGAGCTTCCCGGACCTCGATTGTCAAAGCGCGTCCAGCGCGTGGAGGCCAAGGCCGACCAGTCCGCCGACCAGCGTCCCGTTGATCCGGATATATTGCAAGTCGCGGCCAACTGCCGCCTCGAGCCGGTTAGTGATCGTCTGCGCGTCCCAGCGGCGCACCGTCTCGCTGACCAGCTTGACGATCGAGGAGCCGTAGCTGGCGGCCATCCCGGCCACCGCTCGGCGGGCAAACATGTTGATCGCCGACTTCATCCGCGGGTCATCCTCCAGGCTATGGCCCATCGACTGGAGGATTTCGCCAAGCTTGCCGGCCAGCGCCGCGTCGGGATTGCGCGCAGAGCGGATCATCGCCTCCCGGGCGCGTTGCCAGAGCGCGTCCAGCCACAGCGACACCGATTTGTTGTCGAGCAACTCGACCTTCATTGCCTCGACCCGTTCGCGCGTCTCCGGCTTGGTCTGCAGGTCGTTGGCCAGGTCGGCGAGTGCCTGTTCAATCTTGATCCGCACCGGATGGGCCGGGTCGGTGTGCATGTCGGCGGTGAGCTTCCTCAGCCCATCGACGATGGCATCGGCCAGCTTGGCGTCGAGTCCGGCCAGCTTCAGCACCCAATTGGCCCGCTTGTGCACCATCTCCCGGATCAGTCCTTCGTTGGCGTCGAGCGCGCGCGCGGTCCAGCGGATCGCCGCCTCCAGCATCGGCACGTGCCGGTCTTCATTGATCGCGCTGGCAAGGGCGGCGCCAAGGAGCGGCGAAACCTCCATCTTGCGAATACGGTTGGCGATCGAGCTTTTGACGAGCCCGCCCAGCCGCTCGTCATCGAGGCTTTCAAACAAGTCGGCGATCAGCCGGCTTGCGCCCTGCCGGATACGGGTTTCCTGGCCATGCGGCGCCTGGAGGAAGCGGCCGACTGCCCCGGCCAGGTCAATGTTGCGCATCCTCCGCGCAACCACCGGCGCAACCAGGAAGTTTTCCTTGAGGAAATTGGCCAGTGCTTGGCCGATCCGGTCCTTGTTGCGCGGGATGATGGCGGTGTGCGGAATCGGGAGCCCGAGCGGGTGGCGGAACAGGGCAGTGACCGCGAACCAGTCGGCCAGGCCGCCGACCATTGCCGCCTCTGCGAACGCCTTGACGTAGCCGACCCAAGGATAAGCGGACTGGAATTGCCGGGTCACGAGGAACACCGCGGCCATCACGACCAGCAGGCCGGTCGCGGCCACCTTCATCCCCGTGGCGCCCTGCTGCGCCGGATTGAAGCGCGCAGAGGCAGAGGAGGTCAGCGGCGCGGTCATCCTCGCCACTCTAGTCCGCTAGGCGGGGATGTCACTCCGCCGGTAGTGGCGCTGTTCCGCCATGACCGGCCTGCCCGCCATGAACTTCGCCATTGTCGACCAGGCGGCGGAACTTGCCGGCGATCCAGCCCTCGATGTCGATGGCGATCGAATAATAAGCCGGGACCAGCAGCAGGGTCAGCATGGTCGAGAAGATGAGGCCGCCGATCACGGTAATGCCCATCGGCGCCCGCCAGCTGGCGTCGCCGCTCAACGACAAGGCGATCGGCAACATGCCAGCAACCATGGCGACGGTGGTCATGACGATTGGCTGCGCACGCTTGTGCCCGGCTTCGTAGATTGCCTCGTCCTTGGGCATGCCGTGGTTCATCATCTCGACCGCGAAGTCGACCAGCAGGATCGAATTCTTGGCGACGATGCCGAACAGCATCAGCACGCCGATCAGCACTGGCAGCGACACGGGTTGGCCGGCGACAAGCAAGCCGACCCCGGCACCCAATGGCGCCAGCCACAGCGAGCCCATGTTGACCAAGGGCGCCAGGAACCGGCGGTAGAGCAGCACCAGCACTGCGAACACCAGGAGTACGCCCGACATGAGAGCGATGGCGAAATAATAGACCAGTTCGGCCTGCCACTTCTGGTCGCCCAGGTTCAGCTTCTGGACGCCTTGGGGAAGATTCTTGACCGTCGGCAGCTCGTTGATCTTTTTCCAGGCGTCGCTGGCGACCAGCCCTGGCGCCAGGTCCGCGCCGACCAGGGTGCGACGAATCTGATTGGTGCGCTGGACGGTGGTCGGGCCCGAACCGAAACCGATCTCGGCGACGGACTTCAGCGGGACGGAACCCCCGCCTGTCGTCGGCACCGGGAGATTCTCAAGCGTTGCAAGGTCGCGCCGCGCGTTCTCCGAAATCGACACGGTGATCGGCACCTGCCGATCGGCCAGCGAGAATTTGGCGCTGTTCTGGGCAATATCGCCGAGCGTCGCGATGCGGATCGTCTGGCTCAGTGCAGCAGTCGTGACGCCAAGATTGGCGGCCAGGTCGAAGCGCGGCTTGATGGTGATCTCCGGCCGGGCAAGGTCGCCCTGGACGCGCGGCGCGCGCAGTTCCGGCAACGTCATCATTTCGTCGCGGATCTTGTTGGCCGTCGCGAAGAGCAGTTCAGGATTGTCGCTGCCAAGGAACAGCGTGATGTCGCGGCCGCCGCCACCGCCCGTCTGGCTTTGGAAATTGACCTGTGCATCGGGAATTTCGCTGAGCGCCGGGGTCAGCGACCGTTCGAATTCGGTGCTGGTTAGCTTGCGATCCTTCTTGAGGACGATGTTGAGGTTCCCCGAGCCGACAAATATGCGCTGGAACACGCTTTCGACATTGGGATCCTTCTGCACCACGGCGGCTGCATCGGCGACCTTGGCTTCGGTCTGGGCGAGGGTCGAGCCGGGCGCCATGTTGACCCTTACCTGGGAGAAATCGAGGTCGAGCGGCGGCTGGAACTGCATGCCGAGGTTCATGAACAGCACGACTTGCAGGACAAACGCCCCGAGGCCCGCGCCAATCATCGTAACGCGATGGTCTTTCAGCCAGGCCTTGAGGCGGCCGTCATGCCACTCTTCATACTGATGGCCGCCGACCAGGCGCACCACAATGTCGATTAGCTTGAACGCGCCGTAACACACCGCGACGCCGGCAAGCAGTGCGAATGGCAGGATCAGAAGCGGCTTGGAAACGAATGTGCCAAGCAGCTTCCACACGGCTCCTGCCCCTCCGGCGAAGGCGATGACCAGCAGCAGTACGAGGGAAATGGCAACGAGGTAATAGAACCAACGGGCGCGTGCGTTCGGATGCTGGGCGCGCACGGCATCGGCTTTCGATGTGTCTAGGCTCCACTTGAGGGTCGCCATATATTTGTCCATCGCCTTGCCCGAAGCGTGCGGCTGGACGCCGTGCGATTTCAGGAAATAGGCGGCGATTAGCGGCGTGATCATGCGTGCCACGAACAGGCTCATCAGCACTGCGACAACAACCGTGTAGCCAAAGCTCTTGAAGAACTGACCGGAGATGCCGGGCATTAGTGCGACCGGCAGGAACACGGCGACGATCGACATGGTCGTCGCCAGCACCGCCAGTCCGATTTCGTCGGCGGCGTCGACCGATGCTTGCCATGCCGATTTGCCCATTCGCATGTGCCGGACGATGTTTTCAATCTCGACGATTGCGTCGTCGACCAGCACGCCGGCCACCAGGCTCAGCGCAAGCAGCGACAAGCCGTTTAGGGTGATCCCCAGCATGTCGAGGAACCAGAAAGCGGGAATTGCCGACAGCGGAATGGCCAGCGCGGAGATTGCCGTTGCGCGGATGTCGCGCAGGAACAGGAACACCACCAGCACCGCCAGGATGGCCCCTTCCCACAGGCCTTCCATGGCCGACGAATACTGCAGCTTGGTATACTCCACCGCGTTAAACGTTTCGCGGAAATGGATCCGCGGATCCTCCTTCTCGATCTTCTTGAGTTCCTTCCATGCCTCGTCATAGGTCGTGACTTCCGACGAGCCTTTGGAACGCTGGACGTTGAAGCTGATCACCTGCCGCCCGTTCATCTTGGCGATGGTGCGCTGCTCCGAATAGGCGTCCTTCACCTCGGCGATGTCGGCCAACTTGACCATCCGCCCGCCGGGAACGACGATCTCGGTCTGCGACAAGTCATAAGCCGTGCGTGCGTTACCCAACACGCGCACCGACTGCTCTGATCCGGCTATCTCGGCCCGGCCGCCAGCCGCGTTGAGGTTGGTCTGGCGCAGCTGCTGGTTGACCTGGGCGGCGGTGATGCCCTGGGTTTGCAAGGCTGCCGGATCGAGGATCACCCGGATCTGGCGGTCGACGCCGCCTTCGCGCGATACGGCCGCAACACCACTGACGCCGAGCAGTCGGCGTGAAACGGAATTGTCGACGTACCAGCTGAGCTCTTCCAGGCTCATGTCAGTGGTTTCAGCGGCGACGTACAGGATCGGGTCGCCGGCGATGTCGACGCGGTTGATCTGCGGCTCCAGAATGCCGTCGGGCAGGTCGCCGCGGATCTGGGCGATCGCATCGCGGACGTCATTGACCGCGCGGTCGGTCGGCGTGCCGATCTTGAACTGGACGAAGGTGTTGCTGTTGCCCTCGCGGACAGAGCTGTTGATCTCGTCAACGCCATTGACCGAGCGGACCGCCGCCTCGACCTTCTGGGTGATCTGATTTTCCATCTCGGTCGGAGCCGCACCGGGCTGGGCGATAGTGATCTGCGCGGCCGGGAAGTCGATGTCCGGGTTGTTGTTCACCTCCATACCCATGAAGGCGATGATCCCAGCCAGCATCACGCCGATGAATATGACGATCGGCGGAACCGGGTTGCGGATGCACCAGGCCGAGATGTTCCGGAAATTCATGTCAACTCGCCTTCGTTAAGCCCGTACTGCGGTTCAGCGTGCCGCTTGGCGGCGGGTGGAGACCTTTTGGCCTGGATTGAGGAACGGCCCCGCCGACAGGACGACCGCTTCCTGGCCGCT
>DATJKE010000119.1:0-7366 GCA_035491735.1 Sphingomicrobium sp. | reverse complement strand
GGCCATGAATAGAGGCATGTCCTCGACAGCCACGCTGATGTCATGCTGGGTCGCCGGCCCGAAGGCGGCGCGTTCGGCCTCCGACAGGCTGTCGCGGATCCGCCAGAAGGCTTCGGCCTGCGCTTCGGTCGCGGAAATGGTGGCATTCTCGATCAGTCCCCGGTCAACCAAAGGGGCGAGCAGCCGCGTCAGCAATTCCGCGGGGGGTTCGGAATCCGCAGTGTCGGCTGTCGCTTCGACCAAGGCATGCCATTCGTGGCCGCTCTCCAAAGGCGCTCGCGTGCCAGGAATATGGGAGATGGCCGCATCCAGCGACTCCTGCGGGAGGATCTCGAACCCCTCGATCCGGTCGGTTTCCGCCTCCAGCGCGCGCAGCGTGTCGAGCGCCTTTTGCGGACTTCCCAGTCCGAGCCATGCGACCGCCCGCGAATGAATCGCCGGGACAAGCTTGAGCCGCGCGGCCGTGACGATTCCCAACGTTCCCTCGGCTCCGACCAGCAATTGGTCGATACTGTAGCCGCGATTATCCTTCTTCAGCCCCGAAAGCCCCCCATGGATCGTGCCATCGGGCAGGACTGCCTCGATTCCGTCGACCAGCGCCCGCATCGGCCCGAACCGAAGCACCTGCGTGCCGCCGGCGTTGGTCGAGATGAGTCCGCCGATGGTCGCGCTGCCCTTGGCTCCGAGAGTCAGCGGGAAGCGCAAGCCCTGCCCCAGCACCGCTTCGTGCAGCGTCTGCAGCACTACGCCCGCTTCGGCGACGGCGCGCATTGCCCCGCGATCGATCGCGCGGACGCGGTTCATCCGCCTGAGCGAAATGATCAACGCCGATCCGTCGGCTGGCGGAGTGGCCCCGCCGACCATCGACGTGTTGCCGCCCTGCGGGACCAGCGGCACTCCATGCTCGCTTGCCAGCGCAACCATTGCGGCAACTTCCTCGGTCGACTGCGGCTGCAGGATCGCCAGCGAATCGCCATGCCAGCGCCCTCGCCAGTCGCTTAGCCAAGGGTCGATGTAGGCCGGATCGGTGACGGCCGACCGTTCCCCGAAGCGGGTACGGATCGCGTCGGCCAGCAGGCGCGGATTGCTCATTGATGTTTCCAGCGGTCGCAGCGGGCTGCTGCGTCGTCCCGATGCACGAGCCGCCCGCCCTGGATCACCCCGGAAACGCATTGCAGCACGGTGATGTCCGTCAGCGGGTCGCGGTCCACCGCCGCCAAATCGGCGACGTGACCCGGCGTGACTGAGCCCACCTCCGCATTTCCTAGCGCCTTGGCCGCCTCGCTGGTTGCGGCTTGCAGCGCCTGCATTGCCGTCATCCCGTAGCGAACCATGTAGCCGAACTGCCGGGCGTTCAGCCCATGCGGATAGACGCCGGCGTCGGTGCCGAAGGTCAACGGCACGCCGAGCTTGACCGCCTTGGCGAAGCCCTGCCGCTGGAGGTCGGTGGTATCGCGGTTCTTTTGCAGATATTCGGCCGGCCAGTGATCGCGAGTGCCGACCTCGTCGATCCAGTCTCCGTCATAGATGTCCATGTCGAGCCACACGCCCTTTTCCTTGGCGAGGCGCAGCCCCTCGTCGTCGATCAGCGAAGCATGCTCGATGGTCCGCGCCCCGGCGCGGATCGCCGCCTTGATCCCCTCCGCGCCGTGGGCATGAGCGATGCAATATTTGCCTTGCCGCTTGGCCTGGTCGCACGCCGCCTTCATTTCTTCCGGAGTCAGCTCGAGCGCGCCGGGTTCGCTGCCCACCGCCAGTACGGCGCCGGTCGCGATCAGCTTGATGAAGTCGGCGCCGCCATCGATGATCGCCTTGACCCGCGCTTGCGCCTCTTCCGGGCTACGCACTTCGCCGATGCGAAATTCCGGGCCGATCACCGTGCCCGGCTTGGCCCCGGTCACCGCACCGCCGCCGCCGGGAATGGTGATGTAGCCGCCGGCTACTATCATCCGCGGCCCCTCGACCTCACCAGCCGCGATCGCATTGCGCAGCGCCACGTCGGTCAGCCCGCGATAGACGCCGACGTCGCGCACGGTGGTAAAGCCGGAATGGAGCGTGATCCGGGCCATCTCGGCGCCCTTGAGCAGCGTCGCTCCCTCGCTGTGCTTCAACGGCTCCGCCGGGTCGTCGGTCTGGCCATAGCCGTCGGCGACATGGGTATGGAGATCGATCAGGCCGGGCAGCACCCATTTGCCCGACCAGTCGATCAACTTTCCATCGGCGCGCGCGCCTTTCCACGGCTGATCGCTGACGATCTTGCCGTCGGCGATGATCAACTCCCGGTCATGGGTAACCGATCCTGTCCCCGGGTCGATCAGGTGCCCGGCGCGCAATTGCACGGTCTCGGCACCCGCCGAAACGGTGATCAGCGACATCAAGGCCACCGACAGGAAGGTTCGGATCATCGCCCTAAGGCTTTGCAAAGCCGCGGCCATGAGGCAAGGTCCAACCCATGGCTCGCCCTCCGATCACGATCGTCCTTGCCCGCGCCATCAACGGCGTGATCGGCAAGGATGGCGTGCTGCCGTGGCACATTCCGGGCGACCTCAGGCGCTTCAAGCAGCTGACCATGGGCAGCGCGATGATCATGGGCCGCAAAACCTTCGACAGCCTGCCAGGCATCCTGCCGGGGCGGCAGCACATCGTCATGACCCATGACCCCAAGTGGCAGGTCGAAGGCGTCGACGTGGTCCATGACGTCGACAGCGCCATCGCCGCCGCCGGATCAAGCCCGATCTCGGTGATCGGCGGCGCGGCGATTTTCGAACTGTTTGAGCCAATCGCGGACAAGATCGAGCTGACCGAGGTGATTGCAGAGGTCGATGGCGACGTGTCGATGCCGGACCTAAGGTCCAGCGAGCGTTGGCGCGAAGTCGCCTATGAAGATCATATGCCGACGATCGACACGCCCGCGTGGCGGACGGTGACCCTGATCAAGGCGTGAGCGTATCCGGCTTCGGCGCCCCGGCGGCGTAGGTCCGGTATCGCTTCATCTGGTCGGCCAGCACCTGGTCGACCAGCGGCGCCATCTTGTCGCCATCGCCCTTGGCGAATCCCGCGGCGCGATAGTTCAACGTCACCCGCGTCCCACCGGCAATCCGCTCGAACCTGACGTCCATCACCCCGGCCGTAGCCTGGTAGAGCAGTGGCCCCAGGCTGCCGGTCAGCACGATCTGCTCGCCCGGCTTCAGATAGGTCACCCGCATATGCTCGACGCCGCCGCCGCCTTCGAGCGGCTCGCAGAAACAGCCGCCGGGCCGGAGCTGAAGTGACATGCGCGAAGCTTCACCGGAATAGGTATGTTCCTTGTTCCACCACTGCCCGACCTGGCCGAAGGCGGCATAGGCGCTAGGCTGGGGGACGACGAGGTTGACGACCTCCTGGACCTCAAATCCGGTCGGACTTGCGCTTAGGACCTCGGCCGAAGCGGGACCTGCCGCCAGCAGAGGCAAGCTGAAAAGGAGCAAACGCATGTCGAACCCTCCCTTGGCGGCAGGGTCGCAATGACTGGACCGTTTGTCTAGCCGTCGAGAATTGCGTCGATCGCGGCGGCGACTTCTTCGACGCTGCCCATGCCATCGACCCGGCGGACCAGGCCCTTTTCCTCATAATAAGGCAGGATCGGCGCGGTCTTGGCGCGATATTCGGCCATTCGCGTGCGCACGGTCTGCTCATTGTCGTCGGGCCGGCGCTTGAACTCGTGATGGCCACAGACGTCGCAAGTGCCGTCGACCTTGGGCCGGTGGAACTTGTCATGATAGCTCGCGCCGCAATTGGCGCAGGTGAAGCGGCCGGTAATGCGTTCGACCAGCGCTTCCTCGTCAACCATCAGCTCGATCACCTGGTCGAGCTTGCGGTCGCGCTCGCCAAGCAGGATTTCCAGTGCCTCGGCCTGGTGCTTGGTGCGGGGGAAACCGTCGAAAATCGCGCCGTGCCCGGCGCAGCTATCGAGCCGCTCGCCAATCAGCGCGGAGACGATCGCGTCGCTGACCAGTTCGCCCGCTTCCATCACCGCCTTGGCTTTAAGGCCGGTCGGCGTGCCCTTGGCAACAGCCTCGCGAAGCATGTCGCCGGTCGACAGCTGGATCATGCCGCGCGTCGCGACCAGCCTTAGAGCCTGAGTGCCTTTCCCGGCGCCCGGCGGTCCTAGCAGGATGATGTCCAAAGCCTCTCCCCTCCCGGAGCGGCGCCGCTCGTTAGCGACGGCGCGCGCCCTTGAGCTTCGCCTTCTTGATCAAATCGCCATATTGGTGGGCGATCAAGTGGCTCTGGATCTGGCTGACCGTGTCCATCGTCACGTTGACGACGATCAGCAGGCTGGTTCCGCCGAGGTAGAAGGGCACGCCCGCCTGGCTCAGCGCAATTTCCGGGATCAGGCAGATCGTCGCCAGATAGGCCGCGCCGATCACGGTGATGCGGTTGAGCAAATAATCGAAATATTGCTCGGTTGCCTTGCCCGGGCGGATGCCGGGGATGAAGCCGCCATGGCGCTTCAAATTCTCTGCCGTCTCTTCCGAATTGAACTGAACCGCCGTGTAGAAGAAGCAGAAGAAGATGATGCCGCCGGCATAGAGCGCCAAATAGAGCGGAGCGCCGTGCTGCAGATAGGTGCTAAGCGTGATCAGCCATTCGCTCGACGAACTGTCGGCCGCGGCGGCGCCGCCAGCGAACTGAAGGACCGTGAGCGGCATCAGCAGCAGCGACGAGGCAAAGATCGGCGGGATCACGCCGGCCGTGTTGATCTTGAGCGGCAGGTGGCTGCGCTCCTGCTGCATCATGCCCCGCGCCGTCTGGCGCTTGGGATATTGGATCAGGACACGGCGCTGGGCCCGCTCCATGAAACAGATGAACATCACCAGCACCAGCACGCCGATGACGATGCCGAACACCAGCAGCGGGTCCAGCGTGCCGGTCCGGCCACCTTCGAACAGCTGCGCCAGGTGCGTCGGCATGGACGCGACGATGCCGGCCATGATGATCAGCGAGACACCATTGCCGATGCCGCGGCTGGTGATCTGCTCGCCGATCCACATCAGGAATAGCGTGCCGCCGACGAGGCTGATGGTTGCCGCCATGCGGAACAGGAGCCCCGGTTCGACCACTGCCGAAATGCCCTTGGTCGCCGCCCAGCCTTCCAGGCCGACGGCGATGAAATAGCCTTGAACCGTCGTCAGCAGCACCGTCAGGTAGCGGGTATATTGGTTGAGCTTCTTGCGCCCGGCCTCGCCTTCCTTCTTGAGCACCTTCCAAGGCTCGTAAAGCGAAGCCCCAAGCTGCACCACGATCGACGCGGTAATATAGGGCATCACGCCCAGTGCGATGATCGACATGCGCGACAGGCTGCCGCCCGAGAATGTGTTGAAGAAGTCCAGCACGCCGCCCTGTTGCGTCTGGAACAGATTGGCCAGCGCGCGGGGATCGATGCCGGGGATGGGAACGAACGACAGCAGCCGGAACAGCACCAGCGCACCGAGGGTGAACCACAGGCGCTTCTTGAGCTCGGTGGCCTTGGAGAAGCTGGCGAGCGAAATATTGCTGGCCAATTGTTCGGCTGCGGATGCCATTAATGATCCCTAGAAAAAATAAGGCGGCGACGGGCTGTCTGCCCCCCGCCGCCCGATATAGTCACTGTAAGGCCGTTGCGAAGCCCTTTGCGATGAATGCCGTTAGGCCTTCTTCTCGGCCTTGGCGGCCAGCCTGGCGTCGCGGGTCTTGCCCTTCTTGGCGGCAGCCAAAGCGGCAGGATCCTTCTGCTCCAGGACCTCGATGCTGCCACCGGCCTTTTCGACCGCCTCGCGCGCGCCCTTCGACACGCCGGCGACCTTGAAGCTGGCCTTGGCCTTGAACTCGCCCTTGCCGAGCAGGCGGACGCCGTCCTTGCCGCCGCGCGCCAGGCCTGCGGCCTTCAGCGCGTCATGATCGAGCAGCTTCTTGGCGTCGATCTTGCCGGCGTCGATCAGCTTCTGGACCGCGCCCAGGTTCACCTCGGCATAGTCCTTGGCGAAGATGTTGTTGAAGCCGCGCTTCGGCAGCCGCATGTGGAGCGGCATCTGGCCGCCTTCGAAGCCCTTCACGGCGACGCCCGAACGGCTCTTCTGGCCCTTCTGGCCGCGACCCGCGGTCTTGCCCAGGCCCGAACCGATGCCGCGGCCGACGCGAACGCGGGACTTGCGGGCACCGGCGTTATCGCGGAGTTCGTTGATCTTGATCGTCATGTCTTGCACTCGCTTTCGCTTTTGTCGCGCATGAAACCGAACGGAATTGCCGTACGGCTTCGATACTGGATGAATTAATCGTCGACCCGAACGAGGTGCGCGACCTTGCGCACCTGGCCGAGCACTTCCGGCGTAGCCTCGACCTCAACCGTGCGATGCATCTTGTTGAGGCCCAGGCCGACCAGGGTGGCCCGCTGGGTCTTGTCGCGGCGGATCGGCGATCCGGTCTGGGTGATCTTGATCTTCGCCATCGCTTATTACTCCGTGACCGCTTCTGCGGTCGCTTCCGCCTCGCCCTTGTCCATGCCGCCACGGCCAAGAAGCTCGGAAACCTTCTTGCCACGGCGCTGCGCGACCGAGCGAGGGCTGGTCTGATCCTTCAGCGCCTCGAAGGTCGCGCGGATCATGTTGTAGGGGTTGGACGTGCCGACCGACTTGGTGACCACGTCGTGGACGCCAAGGCTCTCGAACACGGCGCGCATCGGACCGCCGGCGATGATGCCGGTACCGGCCGGAGCGGCGCGAACCGCGACCTTGCCGGCGCCGAAATGGCCCTTGCCGTCATGATGCAGCGTGCGGCCATCGCGCAGCGGAACGCGGATCATCGCCTTCTTGGCGGCCGCAGTCGCCTTGGAGATGGCTTCCGGCACTTCGCGCGCCTTGCCGTGACCGAAGCCGGCCCGGCCCTTGCCGTCGCCAACCACGACCAGCGCGGCAAAACCGAAGCGCTTGCCGCCCTTCACGGTCTTCGAGACGCGGTTGATGTGAACCAGCTTCTCGATCAGTTCCTCGCCACCCTCGTCGTCGCCGCGATTGCCACGACGGTCGTCGCGACGGCCACGGCCGCCACGATTGTCACCGCCACGGCCGCCGCCACGGCCACGGCCGCCACGCGGCCCGCGGCCTTCGCGGGCCTCGGGAGCGGCCGGAGCCGCCTCGGGAGCCACCGTGCCCGGGGCTTCCGGCGCAGTTTCGACCTGCGGGGTTTCGTTTTCGTCAGCCATTTAGAACTCCAATCCGCCTTCACGGGCGGCATCGGCCAGGGCCTTCACCCGGCCATGGAATAGGAAGCCGCCACGGTCGAACACGACCGCGGACACGCCCGCCTTCTTGGCGCGCTCGGCCAGGGCCTTGCCGACCTCGGCAGCGCC
>DATJKE010000118.1:0-2668 GCA_035491735.1 Sphingomicrobium sp. | reverse complement strand
GTGATCCAGCCGAGCCAGGCAATCACGCCATAGGCAGCGAAGAAGTCGAAGCCCATCACGCCCGCAAGGGGAAGCATCAGGCGCAGTGTGATCGCGTTGGCGGTGATGGCGTAGGATCGGATCATCCACTCGCGGTGTGTGACGAATTGCCCCTCGATCGCTGCCCGCACTCCGAGATAGGTGAAGATCGGCCAAAGCACGGCGGCCATCGCAAATCCGGCACCGGCGATTGGCCCCGCATTGGTCCCGATCGCCAGCATGAAGCCGGACGGAGCGCCAATCGCGCAGGCGCCGACATAGGTTCGGCCGATAGCGCGATGAAACGCCGGGAATTGCGCCCTTATGCGGCGCACGAACTGCAACGGGCCGATCAGGAGCGCGACGACGCCGGCTGCGACGTGAATGACGAGGAACGGGTTGGCCCAAGCATTGCCGAGTATGAACTCGGGCGGTGCTTCGCTCCCGGTGAAATATCGGAGTGCCGAGACGGCCGCGACCTGCAGGGTCAGCAGGACCAGCGCGACCTTCCACATGATGGTCCAGATTCGGGCAGTTGTTCGATCCATCGCTTTGCCCTCGCTCGAGCTGCTAAAGGATCCCCATCACTGTATTAGTGATATATTACACTACGTCGCAAGTCAACCCAGAAAGCTGCCGGTTGCAAGCGCGCGAGGAGCGGGCAATAGCTAGTTGGTGCCCAGCCTTTACCGCCACCCCGATGCCCCAGCCGGAGCGATCAACTCGATCGACGCCGAGCTTGAGCGCTTGGACGGCGGGGCGGTCGCGATCTTCCGCATCCTCGGCGACATCTCCAGGTTGGTCATCCCGCCGCCCGCCGACCCCGTTCAAGCCGACAATCTCTGGCGGACCACCTGTTTCGAGCTGTTTGTCAGCGGGGAGGGCGGCTCCTATCGCGAATATAACTTCTCGCCGTCGGGCCAGTGGGCGGCTTACGAATTCGAAGGATATCGGTCAGGCATGAGCAACACCGAAGCTCGAATCGAAACCGAACTATTTCAGGAAAAGAATGAGTTGCAGTTCAGCGCTAAGATTGGAGCTGAATTCCCAAACCCTGCCTATGTCGGCTTGACCGCGGTGATCCAGGAGACGGACGGCGAGATCCGCTACTGGTCAAACGCCTTTGCCCCGGGCAAGCCAGATTTCCATGCCGCCGCGGTGCGTTCCCTGCTGTTCGATGGAGTAAGTGCAGAATGAAATTGGGTGTCGAGCGGCTCCTGGCCGACCCGGAACTGCGCCGCCCGCTGGAGGGCAAGCGCGTCGCCCTGGTGGCCCACCCGGCCTCGGTCACCCGCGACCTCACCCACAGCCTCGATGCTCTTGCCGCTGCCGGCTTGCGCCTCACCGCCGCCTTCGGCCCGCAGCACGGTCTTCGCGGCGACAAGCAGGACAATATGGTCGAAAGCCCGGACTTCATCGATCCGGTCCATGAAATCCCGGTATTCAGCCTCTATGGCGAAGTCCGTCGCCCGACCGGCCAGTCGATGTCGACCTTCGACGTGGTGCTGATCGACCTGCAGGACCTCGGCTGCCGCATCTACACCTTCATCACCACGCTGCTTTACATGCTCGAAGCCGCCGCCGAGCATGGCAAGGCGGTGTGGGTGCTCGACCGGCCCAACCCCGCCGGCCGGCCCGTCGAGGGGCTGACGCTGCAGCCTGGATGGGAAAGTTTCGTCGGGGCAGGGCCGATCCCGATGCGCCATGGCCTGACGCTGGGTGAACTCGGCCGCTGGTTCGTCGACCATTTCAAGCTCGACGTCGACTATCGGGTGATCGAGATGGAGGGCTACCGGCCCGACGAGGGCCCCGGCTTCGGCTGGCCGGCGGACCGGGTCTGGGTCAATCCGTCTCCCAACGCGCCCAATCTCAACATGGCCCGCTGCTATGCCGGCACGGTCATGCTCGAAGGGACGACCCTTAGCGAGGGCAGGGGCACGACCCGCCCGCTCGAACTGTTCGGCGCGCCCGACATCGAAGCGCGGGCGGTGATCAAGGTGATGCGAGACTTGGCGCCGCAATGGCTCGACGGCTGTACCTTACGCGACATTTCATTCGAGCCGACCTTCCACAAGCATGTCCACCAGCTATGCAGTGGCGTGCATATCCACGCGGAAGGCGACGCTTACGATCATGCCGCATTCAAGCCGTGGCGCCTGCAGTCGCTGGCCTTCAAAGCCATTCGCACGCTGTTCCCCGGCTACGAGATCTGGCGCGATTTCCCCTACGAATATGCCTTCGGCAAGCTGCCGATCGACGTCATCAACGGCTCGCTGCTGCTGAGGGAATGGGTCGACGACCCCGCCGCCCAGCCCGGCGACCTCGATGCGATCGCCATCCCGGACGAGCAGGCCTGGGGCGATGAACGTCAGCCTTACCTGCTTTACTGACGCTTCCGGCTCAGCTCGCGCATCGCTTCGTCGAGGCCGTCGAGGGTTAGGCCATACATCCGCTCATCCATCAGCCGCCTGAGGATCGCCGTCGACGCCGAGTGCCCCCAATAGGCCTCGGGCGTCGGATTGATCCACGCGGCCGAAGGAAAGGCGTCGGTCAGCCGCTTCAACCACACCGCGCCCGCCTCTTCGTTCATATGCTCGATCGACCCGCCGGCATGGGTGATTTCATAGGGGCTCATCGACGCATCGCCGAC
>DATJKE010000117.1:0-6657 GCA_035491735.1 Sphingomicrobium sp. | reverse complement strand
GATTGGACCAACGGCGATCCCGCGATCACCAGGTTCCTCGAAAGCCGGGGCAGGGCGGGCGTGCCGCTCTACCTATGGTACGCGCCCGGCCAGGCGGAGGCAGACGAGCTGCCTCAGATATTGACGCCCGGGATGCTCAGCGACCGCGCTCAACAGCGGCGCTAGGCTCCTTCTCCCAGACTTTCTTTCCCGCGACCCACGTCTCCAACACCTGCGTGCGGGCCAGAGCTTGCGGATCGGCCTTGCTGACATCGCGATCGACAATGATGAAATCGGCCCATTTACCGGGATCGAGGCTGCCGATCCGGGATTCCGCAAATCCGGCATAGGCACCGCCACGAGTAAATCCGCCCAGCGCCTGGCCGAGACTTACGCGCTCTTCAGGGCGCCAACCGCCCGGCGGCTGCCCATTCATGTCCTGCCGGCTGATCGCTGCGGCGAGGCCCGGGAAAGGATTGGGCGATTCAACGGGGAAGTCCGAGCCGAACGCGATCGGAATGCCGAGCTTTTCGACGGTCTGCCAGGCATAGGCCCCCCTGAGCCGATCCGGGCCCAGCCGCGCCTCGGCCATAAGCCGGTCGCTGGTCTGGTGGGTCGGCTGCATCGAGGCGATGATCCCGGCCGGCTTGAGGCGAGGGATGTCGGCAGGATCGACAATCTGGAAATGCTCGATCCGCCAGCGGCGGTCTTTGCCGTAAGCAGCAGTGAGCTTCTCATAGGTTGAAATGACCTGGGCATTGGCGGCATCGCCGATCGCGTGGATCGCCAACTGGTAACCGCCGGCCGCCGCTGCGTTGGCCTGCTCCTGAATCTGGGCATCGGTCAGGAATTGGAGGCCGCGCGTGTCGGGCTTGTCGGCATAGGGTTGCTTCAACCAGGCGCCGCGCGAACCCAATGCGCCGTCGGCATAAAGTTTGACCCCGCCGAGATGTAGCCGGTCTCCGTAGAGCCAGTCGCTCGGCCTGCCGCCGTTGATCGCCTTCATGCCGGGGATGCCGCCGGCGTAGCTCATGATCCGCACGTTTAGTGTGCCAGCCTCACCGGCGCGGTTCATCGCCAGCCATTCTTCCGGGGCCGTTCCCATGTCTGCCGCGGCGGTGAGGCCATTGGACAGCATCATCTGTTGTACGGCAACGAGGGCCGCATCCTGCTCGGCAGGCGTCGGCGCGGGAATCTTGTTTGCAATCAAGCTCATCGCCGCATCGACGAACAGCCCATTCTCGATCCGCCCACCCGACGGCGCCTGGGTGTTGAGCGCGAAACCGGCCGCCTGCATTGCTGCGCTGTTGGCGATCGCGGCATGGCCGTCGACCCGCCCAAGCCACACCGGCCGGTCGCTGACCACCGCATCGATGTCGGCGGAGGTCGGGAAGCGCTTGTCGGCCCACAGCTCCTGGTTCCACCCGCGGCCGAGAATCCAGCGGGCATTGGGATTGGCGGCGGCATAGGCTTTCAACCGAGCCTGCAAGTCGGCGAGCGAGGTCGTACCGGTAAGGTCGAGCTGCAGCGCGGTGAAGCCGAGCCCCATGACATGGCCGTGGGCGTCGATCAGGCCCGGCAGTACGGTCCGGCCCTTGGCGTCGACAACATTCGTGTCACGCAGCTTCAGCATTTCCCCATGCAGCAGGCGTTTTACCTTCCCGTCGTCGCCGATCAGGATGCCGGTGAACCGCTCGAGCTTGTCGTTCGCATCGACCTGAATGCCATTGGCATTGGTCACCAGCGTGTCGGCGAGCGCGGAAGAGGAGGCGAGGAGCGCGGCGAGCGCTAGCAGGGTCATACGCATGGGCGTCTCGATAGCATTGTTTGCATGGCGCGGAAGGTCTAGGCGAACCGCCCATGGATGTTCCCACTAAATCCCGCCCGACTCTCGACGACATTCGCTCCGCAGCCGAACGCATCAAGGGTTCGGTGATCCGCACTCCGATGCTGAAGAGCGAGACCCTGTCGCAAATCGTCGATGCGGAAGTCTGGCTGAAGTTCGAAAATTTGCAGTTCACTGCCGCCTACAAGGAGCGCGGCGCGCTCAATAAATTGCTGCAGCTGTCGGATGCCGAGCGGGCCGCAGGGGTTGTCGCCGCGTCGGCTGGCAATCATGCGCAGGCCGTGGCCTATCATGGCCGGCGGCTCGGCATCCCGGTGACCATCGTCATGCCGGTGTCGACGCCGATGATCAAAGTCACGCAAACCGAGGGCCATGGCGCCCATGTCGTGCTGCACGGGGAGCGGTTCGACGATGCCTATACCCACGCCCGGGAGCTGGAAGCGAGCGAAGGCTATGTCTTCGTCCACCCGTTCGACGACATTACGGTGATGGCCGGGGCGGGAACGGTCGCGCTGGAAATGCTGGAGGATGCGCCCGATCTCGACACTTTGGTCATTCCGATCGGCGGCGGCGGCCTGATTTCAGGCGTTTCCACCGCGGCCAAGGCACTGAAGCCAGGGATCAAGGTGATCGGCGTCGAAGCCGAGCTCTATCCGTCGATGAAGAATGTGGTCGAGGGCGGCAACGGCGAGATCGGCGGCGACACGCTGGCCGAGGGCATCGCGGTCAAGGAGCCGGGCCAGCTGACTCGCGCAATCATCAGCGACCTGGTCGATCGCATCGACCTCGTCGCCGAGCGCGACATCGAACATGCCGTGGCGATGCTGGTGAACATCGAGAAATCGGTGGTCGAGGGCGCCGGCGCGGCGGGCCTCGCGGCGATCCTTGCCCAGCCCGAGCGGTTCCGCGGCCGCAAGATCGGAACCACGCTGTGCGGCGGCAATATCGACACGCACCTGCTTGCCAATGTGCTGGTTCGCGAGCTGGTCCGCTGCGGCCGCATCGCCCGCCTGAGGATTGCGGCACAGGATCGGCCCGGCGCGCTCGCGGCCATTACGGCCAAGTTCCACGAATGCGGGGTCAACATCATCGAGGTCAATCATCACCGCATTTTCACGCGGCTTCCCGCCAAGGATACGGTGATCGAAGTCGAGTGTGAGGCGCGCGACGTTCAGGCAATGGAAACGCTGATCAAGAAGCTGGTCGACAGCGGCTTCGACGTGGAGCGCGCCGAGCTCGATTAGGCTTTGGCGCCTTAACCCTTTTCCGTCCCCTTGCGGTACAGTTGCCGCGTTAACCCTCTTTTTGGGAGTCGAACTCTTTCCTTCCGCGTTTACGACGAGCATAAAGAGTTTCGTAACCATTTGCGGAAGGGCCGGGTCGAGGTGAGCGCACCATTTCGCTTCCCCAAGTTCTTTGTAACGAACCCTTCGCCGTGCCCCTATCTTCCGGGCAAGGTCGAACGGAAGGTGTTTACCGAGCTGAATGGCCGCAATTCCGGCGAACTGAACGAAGCGCTTGGCCGCATCGGGTTCCGCCGGTCTCAATCGGTCGCCTACCGCCCGAGCTGCGTTGACTGCTCGGCGTGCGTGTCCGTGCGGGTGCTGGCCGACCAGTTCGCGCCCAATGCCACCCAGCGCAAGATCCTGCGCCGCCATTCCGACCTGGAGGTCAATGCCTGCCGTCCGTGGAGCACCGAAGAGCAATATGCGCTGCTCCGCCACTATCTTTCCCAGCGCCACCCCGGCGGCGGCATGGCCGAGATGGACGAGCAGGACTATGCGGACATGATCGAGCAAACGCCGGTCCGCACCTTTGTCATCGAATATCGCGAGCCGTCGGTTGACGGCATTCCCGGCAAGCTGATCGGCGCCTGCCTGAGCGACCAGCAGGCCGACGGCCTCAGCATGATCTACAGTTTCTACGATGTCGGCGAAGGGGCACGGAAGGGCCTCGGCACCTACATCATCCTCGACCATATCGTCCGCGCGGCGCGGGCCGGATTGCCCTATGTCTACCTCGGCTATTGGGTCGAGGGGTCGGACCGAATGGCCTACAAGGCCAGCTTCAAGCCGCTGGAGCGCCTTGGCCGCGACGGCTGGCGCCGGATGGATGCGCCGGAGTCCGAGCCGGCGACGATTGACCGGCCGCTGCCGGCCCGTTCGCCGCGGCGGATCCTGGTCGACGCCTAGCTTTCAGCTTAATTGCCAATGCCAAGTCAGTCGGCCTTGACCGACTCGTAGACGCGGGAGCAGGGCGGCAACGGCCGCGCGTCCCAACTAGCGCACTTCAATTCTCCACGGCCCAGCAACCGCGTGCCGTACCGCGTCTCTCTCCCCCTCGAGACCCCGGAGGAATGCAATGGCCGAGCCCACCGCGCCGACCCCCACCAATACGGATTCGCCGGCACAGAAAGCCGAGACGGATACTCAAACTTTTGTTGTCGGAGGCGGCACTCAGCCCGAACCGCATGTCGAGGAGGGTTCAATTCGCCCCTTCGAGTTTCGCGCCACGGACGAAGATCTCGCGGACCTCAAGCGGCGGATCGCGGCGACCCGATGGCCCGAACGAGAAACGGTAAATGACGATACGCAGGGCGTTCGCCTCGATACGATCCAGAAGCTCGCCGACTATTGGCTGAACCAGCACGACTGGCGGAAGGTCGAGGCGCGGATCAACAGCTACCCCAATTTCGTCACCGAGGTCGACGGGCTCGACATGCACTTCATCCATGTGAAGTCGAAGCACGAAGGCGCGCTGCCGCTGATCGTCACCCACGGCTGGCCTGGCTCGGTGATAGAGCAGCTGAAGATCATCGACCCGCTGACCGACCCGACCGCGCACGGCGGGACCGAGGACGACGCGTTCGACGTCGTAATCCCGTCGATGCCCGGCTATGGATTTTCCGGAAAGCCAATTTCCCCCGGCTGGGGTCCGGAGAGGATCGCCACCGGCTCGATCGAGCTGATGAAACGCCTCGGCTACGACCGCTTCGTTGCCTCGGGCGGCGACTGGGGAGCGTTGGTCACCGACTTCATCGGGGTGCAGGCACCTCCGGAGCTGCTCGGCATCCATACCAACATGGCCGGCGCGATCCCTGCCGCGGTGAACGCCGCGGCGTTGGCGGGAGCACCTTCGCCGGAGCCCCTTGATGAAGAGGAGCAGCAGTCATTCGACCACGTCTCCTTCTTCTACAAGCATGGCCTCGGCTATGCGCTGGAGATGGGAAACCGTGCCCAGACGCTCTACGGGCTCGCGGATTCCCCCGTCGCCCTCGCTTCGTGGATCATCGACCATGACATCTGGACCTACCGGCAGATCGCGCGGGTGTTCGACGGGGAGACACTCGGCCTGACCAAGGACGATATCGTCGACAACATCACGCTGTACTGGCTGACGAATACCGGCGTGTCCTCGGCGCGGCTCTATTGGGAAAACAAATTTGCCTTCTTTGAGCCGAAGGGAGTGAAGGTTCCGGTCGTCGTAAGTGCCTTCCCCGAGGAAATTTGCCCTTGTCCGCGGTCTTGGGCGGAACGTGCCTATCCCGGCCTGCTCTACTATCAGCAGCATCCTGAAGGCGCGCACTTCGCGGCGTGGGAGCAGCCTCAGGCAATCGTCGAGGACCTGCGCAACGGCTTCCGGTCGCTGCGCACCTAATGGCCGAGTAAATCAGGGCGGCGGTCAGTTCCTTCGGCCATTGGCCGCCGCTCTGGAAAATCGAACGCCCAATCCTATTTTGCCGTGGCCAACGAAAAGGACGATCCATGATCGACACCGCGACGTTCACGTTTGATCTGACCCCGCCGACCGAAGCCCAACTCCACGAGCTGGAGGCCGATCTCGACGAGCAAGAACGGCACGTATTGCTGGAGCATGGCACCGAGGCGCCCTTTTGCGGCCTGTTTCTCGATGAGAAGAGGGAAGGGGTCTACACTTGCCGGCTTTGCGGCCTGCCGCTGTTCAGCGGAGGCCGGAAGTTTGAAAGCGGCACTGGCTGGCCGAGCTTCACCACGCCCTTTTCGGCCGACCACCTGAAATATATCCGCGACACCAGCTACGGCATGGTCCGGACTGAAATCGTCTGCGTTCGGTGCGGCGCCCATCAGGGCCATGTGTTTCCCGACGGCCCGCCGCCAAGCGGCGAGCGCTACTGCATCAATAGCGTGTCGCTCCAGTTCACGCCCAAGGGCGAGCCACTGCCCGACAAGCTTGGCCGGGGAGCGCCCGAAGGCGTGGCCTGGGAGGGCTGACGATCAGCCGGTCGTGACCGGGATCAGATTGTCATCGCTGTTGCGGTCGATGTAGAAATTATAGGGGTCGACCCCGGCAAACGCCGGCTTTTGCTTGCTGTGCAATGTCAGGCGCTGGACACCATCGCGAAGCGGCTCCCGTTTCAATAGGACGACATCCTTCGCCGAAAAGGCGCCCAGCTCAGGGCGCGCCATGAACAGGCCGACTTCGACAGAGTCGGACAGCTTGGCCGGGCGTTCCACACCCTTGCCGTTGGCGTAAAACTTGCCCGCGACAATGTTCAGGGTCGTGGTCCAGCCGTCGCCGTCCCTGCGCGTCGTCGCATCTTTTACCTTGAAATCGTAGAGGGTGATGTTTTCGAACAAGTCGGCAATCAGCTGACGCTGCTCCGGAGTCCTGGCCTCCTTGCGGAACTCGTCGATCAGGTCAGTCGAGCGCAGGTAGGGCGCGCCCTTGAACCGAAACTTCGCATCGAACCGCGCCAGCGCCCGGTTGACTGCATCCTCCCCAAGCCGTTCCTGGAGCAGATACATCGCCACCGCCCCCTTGCGGTAATGGATGTAGGGTTGGTTCTCGACGCG
>DATJKE010000116.1:0-5379 GCA_035491735.1 Sphingomicrobium sp. | reverse complement strand
TGACCATGGTTGGATTCACCGCCATTTTCGCAGCTGCGGTGTTGATGTTGATGCGCGCCGACCTTGCCCGCACGAAGCTGGAAGCCCGGCTCCGCCGGAGCGTCGCCGAATGAACCAATGGACCTTCGTCACGGCTGCCTATGGCCTGGCCGCAATAGCCACATTGGGACTGATCGCCTGGGCCTATCTGTCGATGCGTAAAGCCGAGGCGGACGCAGAGGCAGTCAAGCGCCGCCCATGATCGTCCGTCCCAAGCATCAGCGACTCGTGCTCGTCATCCTGGCCGTGCTCGCACTTATAGGCGCGGTCCTTTTGGCGATGTGGGGCCTCAAGGATCGCGCAGCCTATTTTGTGACGCCGTCCGACATCGCCGCCGGCAAGACAACTCCCGACAAGGCCATGCGGCTCGGCGGAATGGTGGTCAAAGGCTCGCTTCGGCGCGATCCCGACGGTCTTACCGTCCGTTTCACCGTCAGCGACTTGAAGGCCGAGACCCCGGTCGTCTTTCGTGGGATCACGCCGGACCTGTTCAAGGAAGGAAACGGTGTGGTCGCCGAGGGTCGCCTTCAGCCCGACGGTCTGTTCGTTGCCGACAATATCCTTGCCAAGCATGACGAACGCTACATGCCGCCGCAGATGGCCAACGAAGCTCCTGCGCAGTGATCGCAGAAGCCGGACTTGCTGCGCTATGGCTGGCCGCCGCCTTGGCTGCGTTGCAGCTGGCACTGGCCTGTGGCTTCGGTGGCGAGCAGGGAAAGTCGATCCGCGCGGTGCGGGCCGTGGCAGTCACACAAGGCCTGGTCACGCTCATCGCATTTGCCGCGCTAGTCGAGCTTTTCCTGCACAGCGACATGAGCGTGTTGCTGGTCGCCGAAAACAGCCACAGCCAAAAACCGTGGCTCTACAAATTCGCCGGGACCTGGGGCAACCACGAGGGCTCGATGCTACTGTGGGTGACGGTGCTGGCTTTGGCCGGCGCGATTGTCGCCCTGTTCGAGCGCCGTCTCGACCACAAGACGCTCGGCGCCAGCCTTGGGGCGCAGGCCTTGCTTGCGCTGGGCTTTTTCGCGTTCCTGCTCATTGCGTCCAACCCGTTTGAACGGCTCGACCCGGCCCCGCTCGACGGCCGCGGGCTCAACCCGCTGCTGCAGGATCCGGGTCTCGCCTTCCACCCGCCGACGCTCTACCTCGGCTATGTTGGCCTGTCGGTCGCCTTCAGCCTGGCGGTCGGGGGACTGATCCGGGGCAATGTCGGCCCCGCCATCGCCCGAGCAATGAGGCCGTGGATATTGGCTGCGTGGGTCCTTCTGACTCTTGGCATTACGGCCGGCAGCTACTGGGCATACTATGAGCTTGGCTGGGGTGGCTGGTGGTTCTGGGACCCTGTCGAGAATGCCTCGCTCATGCCCTGGCTTGCCGCAACAGCGCTGCTCCATAGCGTCAATGTGCTGGCGGCGCGGGGCGGTTTGCGCGCCTGGACGATGATGTTGGCGCTGGTCGCCTTTTCCATGTCGATGATCGGCACCTTCCTGGTCCGGTCGGGCATCCTGACTTCAGTGCATTCTTTCGCGGTCGATCCGCTTCGCGGCACGTTCATTCTGGCCTTGCTCGCCCTCTACATAGGCGCCGCGCTGGCGCTGTTCGGCCTGCGCATCGCCCACGTGAAGGAAGGCGCACCCTTCGAGATCGTCAGCCGCGAGGGCGGGCTGGTCGCCAATAACCTGCTGCTGTCGGTGATCCTTGGCATCGTCTTCGTGGGAACCCTCTATCCGCTAGTCGCCGAAGCGCTGTCGGGCGATAAGCTGTCGGTCGGTCCGCCCTATTTCAACAGCGTCGCCAGTCCGCTTGCATTGGTTCTCGCCGCCCTGATGCTGGTTGGCCCGCAACTCAAGTGGCGGCGCGATGCCAAGCCAGTCTTGCCGAGGGTGGCACCTGGCCTGCTTGTGGCCGCAGCCGTGCTCATCGCCACAGTCCTGCTCGCGCCCAATATCGGTCTATTGCCGCGGTTCGGACTGGCAATTGGTGCCGCATTGCTACCGGCTAGCCTGTTGCCGCTGATTGGCAGGTCGCTGCGTCGAACACCTTTGGCCATCTGGGGCATGGTTCTGGCCCATACTGGAGTGGCAGTGGCAATTCTCGGCATGGCGTCGGACAGCGCATTTACCCAGGAAAAGTTGACCGCCGTGCGTCCCGGAGAGCGAGTTGCAGTCGGGCCATGGCTGGTCGAGTTTCGCGATGTGCTTCCTATTGCCGGGCCCAATTGGACCGCTCTCGATGCAGAGCTTCGCGCCTCGCGCGGAACCGGCGTGACCGTCCTCAACCCCCAGAGCCGCTACTTCGCCGAGCCGCCGACGACGACCAATGAGGCGGCAATCGATACCAGCTGGAATGGGCAGCTTTACGCCGTGCTTGGCGAACCGACGGATCAAGGCCGTTGGCAGCTTCGACTGTGGTGGAAGCCGTTTGTTACCCTGATCTGGCTCGGCGGCTTCCTGATCGCCTTCGGCGGCGCATTGGCATTGGCTGGGCGGGTATTTCGCCGGCGGCCGCAGGGCTTTTACCGGACGGGGCCATTCGTATGAACCGAAGCCTCCGCTTTCTGCCCCTGTTGGTGCTTCTCGCCTTTGTCGGTGCCGTGGCGTGGCGGCTGAGTAGTCCGGCCGACGAAAAGATAGAGTCCAAGATGATTGGACGCACGATTCCCGCTTTTGCGCTGGCGCCAGCGGTACCTGGCAAGGCGGGCCTGTCCTCGAAGGATTTGGGTTCCGGCAAGCCGCGGATGATCAATGTCTTCGCCAGTTGGTGCGTACCATGTATCGCCGAAGCGCCGCTGCTGGCCGAACTCAAGGCCAAGGGAATACCGATTGATGCCATCGCGGTACGCGACAGGCCAGCGGATGTGGCCGAGTTCCTGGCACAACGCGGCGATCCTTTCGAGCGCATTGGGGCAGATCCTGAAAGCAGGGCCCAACTGGCTTTGGGTTCATCGGGTGTGCCCGAAACTTTCATCGTCGATGGTGCCGGGATCATCCGATACCAGCATATGGGGCCGATCGAGCCTGACGATCTGCCGGTGCTGGTTGCTCAATGGGAAGCGGCAAAATGAGGTATTTGCTCGCGCTCCTTCTCATTTTCGCAGGACCCGCGCTGGCCGACAGCAGCCTTCCGCCGGCGCTCTGGGCCAACGAGCAGCTTCCCGATCCACGGCAGGAGGCCAAGGCCAAGGCGCTTATGGAGGAGTTGCGCTGCCTGGTCTGTCAGGGCCAGTCGATTGCGGACAGCAATGCAGAGCTGGCTGGCGATATGCGCGCTATGGTTCGTCAGCGGATCGCAGCAGGCGAACCGCCGGAGCAGGTTCGTTCCTGGCTGATTGAGCGATATGGAGATTGGGTCAGCTATCGCCCCCCGCTGGAGCCGGTGACATGGCCGCTTTGGGCGGCACCGGTACTTCTGCTGGCAGCTGGCGCCTTCCTGTTGCGCAAGCGGCTGGTGAGGAGACGCGGCTGATGGCTTTCGCCTGGCTGGGATTGTTGGCGCTCATGACCTTGGCATTGCTGTGGTTGATGAAGTTACGCGGACCATTGCTGACGCTGGCAGCGGCTGCCGTTGCATTCGGCTGTGCTGGATATGCGATGCAGGGACGCCCGGATCTGACCGGGAGCCCGCGTTCCGCCACGGATCGAGAGCCGCCAATGCCGCTCGCCGGGGCGCGTCATGCGCTGATGGGTCAGTTTGATGCGCCCGACGCCTGGTTGAGCATGTCTGAAGCGCTGGCATCGCGCGGCAACACTGAGGATGCGGCGAACCTGCTCCGGGCCCAGGTCAAGCGCTATCCCGGCGACTATCGGCTATGGGTCGGGCTCGGCAACGCTCTGACCGACCATGCCCGGTCGCTGACGCCGTCAGCCCGCTTCGCCTTTCAGCGCGCCTCCGAGCTTGCACCGGGTTACCCTGCGCCGCCCTTCTTCCTCGGTTTGGCAGAAGCCCGTTCCGGCAATCCCAAGGAAGCGGTTCGGCTTTGGCGCGAGATCCTTGCCAATGCGCCGCCAGACGCCAGCTGGCGGCCGATGGTCGAGGATGGGATTGTTGCGCTCGACGAGGCGCGCCGGCTCCGGCCTTAGCCGGAATTGGCGTGGAAGCGCCGATCTACCTCTTCGCTAAGCGGCGACGTAGGGCAGGTCGAGCGCCTCGGCTACCGCCTCGTGGCGGATCTTGCCGCCCGACACGTTGAGGCCGTTGGCCAGGTGCGGATCCTGACGCATCGCCTCTTCGGCACCGAGGTTCGCGAGCTTGATCGCGAACGGAAGCGTGGCGTTGTTGAGCGCGAACGCCGACGTCCGCGCTACCGCGCCCGGCATGTTGGCAACGCAGTAATGAATGATCCCGTCGACCTCGAACACAGGGTCAGAGTGCGTGGTCGGATGGCTGGTCTCGAAGCAGCCGCCCTGGTCGATGGCGATATCGACCAGCACCGATCCTCGCTTCATCGTCTTCAGCATCTCGCGCGTGACCAGCTTCGGGGCCGCAGCGCCTGGAACCAGGACGGCGCCGATTACCAGCTCGGCCTTCTGCACGGCGTTGGCGATGGCGTCGCGCGAGGCATAGGCGGTCTTGATCTGCGAGCCGAAGAACATGTCCAGTTCGGCCAGCCTCTCGTTGCTGATGTCATAGATGGTGACGTCGGCCCGCATCCCGACGGCCATTTGCGCCGCGTTGACGCCGGAAACGCCGCCGCCGAGAATCGCAACCTTGGCCGGCGCAACGCCGGGAACGCCGCCGAGCAGGACACCGCGTCCACCCGGCTCCTTCTCTAGATAATGGGCGCCAACTTGGACCGACATGCGGCCCGCAACCTCGGACATTGGCTTCAGCAGCGGCAGTGCACCGCTACGCGACGTCACCGTTTCATAGGCAATACAAGTGGCGCCAGAATTCATCAGCCCTTCGGCCTGGGCCTTGTCGGCGGCGAGATGAAGGTAGGTGAACAGCAGGTGGCGCGGCTCGAGCATCGCGATTTCCTGCGGCTGCGGCTCCTTCACCTTTACGATCATGTCGCTCTGGGCGAACACGTCCGCCGCGGTCGGCAGGATGGTCGCGCCTGCCTTTTCAAAAGCCTTGTCGGGGCAATCGATTCCGCTTCCGGCCTTGGTTTCGACGAAGACTTCATGACCATGCGCGACCAGCTCGGCCACCGAAGCGGGCGTCAGGCCGACGCGATATTCATGAACCTTGATTTCTTTCGGCACACCGACGCGCATGATGAGTTTGCTCCAAATAGGGAAAGTTGCGGCCCTATAGCGGCGGGATGGCGCGATTGCAGCGTCTTTTTGCCGGTGCTAGGTCGGCGCGCCGCGCCCTGAGCGCATGAGGGCGATTAAA
>DATJKE010000115.1:0-19641 GCA_035491735.1 Sphingomicrobium sp. | reverse complement strand
CATTCATCAGATCACCCAAAAGGTCGAAGGTCGCATTGCCTTCCACACGGCCCGCTCGACTGCATTTCCGCAACCGGCTCCCGGCACGGCGCCGTCGCCAGGGCCGCTGAGGGTCCCGGCCGAACAGCTTCACGACATGCTCGGCATCACCGACGCGATGTTCGTGCGCGGCCACGACCGGATTGCGCTGATCGACTCCACCCTCGCTGCCTAACGCAAAGGAAACTCCATGACCCGCCCATTCCGGATACTCTCGTTTCAAGCTGCGGTGCTCGCCGCCGCAGGCCTGATGATGTCTACGGTTTCAGTGATGACTAGGGCGGCTCCCGCGCCCGCTGCTGCCGCCGTGCAAATCGGCAATTTCACGTTCAAGAACCCGGTCGTTACGGTGAAGCCGGGCACGACGGTCACGTGGATCAACGGGGACGACATCCCTCACACGATCGTGTCAAAGGATGGGGTGTTCAAGTCGAAGGTCCTCGATACCGGCGACCGCTTCACTTTCACTTTCGCCAAGGTCGGTCAATTCGGCTATTTCTGTTCACTGCACCCGCACATGACGGGCACCATCGTCGTCAAAGCGTGAGGCAATGGAACTGGTTGTGAGACCGTGAAGACGCACAGCCCCCTGCTCTTCAGAGCACGCTCACGGACCAACGAAGGTTCAGCGCCGGGTGTCCCCTGGCCCGACACCGGCCATGCAGACAGGTTCAGGCAGCTCATCCTGCCGCACCTGGACGGGGCCTATAATCTCGCATGTTACCTGACGCGAGACCCGGTGCTCAGTCAGGATCTCGTGCAGGATTCGTTCCTGCGCGCTTTCCGTGCCTTCGCCCAGTTCCGCGGCGGATCGGCGCGGGCATGGCTGTTCACGATCGTCCGCAATTGCTGCCGGACAGCGCAATCCGGTCAAAGCGGTATGCTCAGCCTTGTCATCCACGAGAGCAGCCTGGGCGACGACGTGGCGGCAGCCCTCAACGAGCAGGCCGACCCGTCACCCACGCCTGAGGAGGAAGTCATCCGCAAGACCGAGATCAACCGGTTGCGCGCCGCAATCGAGGCCATGCCGGAGCCGTTTCGCGAAGCCATTGTCCTGCGTGACCTCGAGGATTTCTCTTATGCCGAGATTGCGGAAGTTACAGGGGTTCCGATCGGAACGGTCATGTCACGCCTGTCGCGGGGACGGTCCATCCTTGCCAAAGAGCTTTTGCCGCCGGCAAGAGACGACGACGAAGCGTCAAGGAGCGTGAAGTAATGCCCGGCTGTGCTGATCAGGAACTGCTACTGGGCGGGCTCATCGATGGTGAACTCGATGCCGCCAATACGGCGTTGGTCGAGGCTCATGTCGCACGGTGCGAGAGCTGCCGCGAAGAGCTCGAAAGGATGCAGGCGGTCCGCAGCCTGCTTGGTGCCGACGGCGTTCGCTATTCGCCGCCGGACGCGTTGAAGCAGCGGATTGCGGATGCGCCCGAGCTGTCGCCGAAGGCCAGCGATCGACACATTCTTCCGGGATGGCTTGCTCCGGGCCTTGCCGGAGCGCTGGCGGCTTCGCTGGCAATGGTGCTGTTCGTTCCGGTGTCCGATCAGTCGGGGATCGACCAGCAGCTCGTTTCCAGCCATGTCCGTTCGCTACAGCCGGGTCACTTGACGGACGTGCAGACGACGAACCAGCACATTGTGAAGCCCTGGTTCAACGGCAAAATCGATTTCGCTCCGCCTGTCCCGGAACTCGCGAGCAAAGGATTTCCGCTTGCCGGCGGGCGGCTCGATTCCATCGATGGGAAGACGGTTGCCGCGATCGTCTATCATCGCAGACTCCACACGGTGAACCTGTTCGTCTGGCCGTCGAAGCCCGCGAGCGAGCGAACCTCGGACGAAGACGGGTTTGAACTGGCCGAATGGAGCGATGGCGGCCTCAGGTTTGCGGCCGTGTCAGACATTCCCCCACAGGAATTGCAGCAATTCGAGCGAGCCTTCCGAGATCAAGTCGCCGCCAGCCAGCGTTGATCCCTGAACGAAAGGCCAATGTCCGTTTTGGGTCGAAATCGGTCATTGCCGATCAAGACGGCCAAGCTTCAATGGCCAGCCCCGAGGTGCCGTCGAAGCCCATGTTGCAATCGTGTTGCATGGATTCGCGGGGAGCCATCGGAAATTGGCGGAAATCTAGGGAATTCAGTGCGACACGGCGCAACACGGATATCCAGTCGCCCCTAGGTTTAGAATTTCAATAAGATTTTGAAATTTAACAGGAAAAAGGTGGATGCCCGACGAGGATTCGAACCTCGATTGACGGAGTCAGAGTCCGTAGTCTTACCATTAGACGATCGGGCAATCGTTGAGCGCGGGCAGATAGAAAGCACCGCTCATACCGTCAACCCATCCTAGCCGAAATTGCACCGAAAAGGCAGCCGGTTGCGCGCTAACCTTCATTCAGGGTAAGCTGATGCCAAGTCAGCCGTGCGGCATTCCCGTGCGGCCAAGGATAAAAAGGGCGTGTGAACGATGGCGCAACAAGTCGCCACTGGGCCGAGCCCCCGCTTCGAGGGACCGGCCGGCGGAACCGGACCGCCGCTCCGCAGAAGCCACCAGCGCGACATTTATGGTGCGCTTGACCTCGGAACCAACAATTGCCGCTTGCTGATCGCTCGACCAACCGATGGCGGGTTCACCGTGCTCGACGCCTTTTCCCGGATTGTCCGCCTTGGCGAAGGGCTGTCGACCAGCGGCAAGCTTACCCAAGGCTCGATGGACAGGGCTGTCGACGCGCTGGCTGTTTGTGCTGACAAACTCCGCCGTCGCCACGTCACGCTCGCAAGGTCGGTCGCGACCGAAGCGCTCCGCCGTGCAGTCAATGGCCGCGAATTTGCGGCCAGGGTCAAGCGCGAGACCGGCATCGCGCTGGAGATCATCGCCCCGCAGGAGGAGGCGCGGCTGGCCGTGCTTGGCTGCCACAAGCTGCTCGAGCCGGGTGATGGGCCGGCACTGATTTTCGACATTGGCGGCGGATCGACTGAGCTGGTGCTGGTCGAACCGGGAGAGCCCCACCCGCGCATCCGCGCCTGGTGGTCGGCGCCTTGGGGCGTTGTGTCGCTGACCGAAAGCGAGGGCAGGGAGGCGATCGAGGGCAAGGATCGGGTCGTTGCCTATGCCCGCATGCGCGAACGCGTCCATCGGAGCTTCGCCCATTTCGTGGAAATGCTACCCGACAGGCTGGAAAACGTGCGGTTGCTTGGTACCAGCGGCACCGTCACGACCTTGGCCAGCGTTCACCTCGCCCTGCCAGCCTATGACCGGCGGCTGATCGACGGCCTGCATGTCTCGGTGGGTGACATGCGCAAGATCTCAACGATGATCGCCGAGATGGATTTCGAGCAGCGTAGTGGCCTCCCATGCATCGGCACCGAGCGGGCCGACATGGTGGTCGCCGGATGCGCGATCCTCGAAGCAATTCTCGACATCTGGCCGGCCGAAACGCTAGGCATCGCCGACCGCGGCATTCGCGAGGGCATTTTGCGCTCGTTGATGGCGCGCGACGGCTACCAGCTGTGACACGGCTAAGGTCCGCCAAAGGCCGCAAGGTCAGCTCGACGCGCTGGCTCGAACGTCAGCTCAACGACCCTTATGTGAAGCGAGCCAAGGCAGAAGGCTATCGCAGCCGAGCGGCCTACAAGCTGCTGGAACTGGACCAGAAATTCGGCCTGCTGAAGGGGGTGAAGGTGGTTGTCGACCTCGGCATCGCGCCTGGCGGATGGAGCCAGGTCGTCCGCCGCCGTTCGCCGCAGGCAAAGATAGCCGGCATCGACTTGCTGCCCACCGATCCGATCGATGGCGTTGCGATCCTGCAGATGGATTTCATGGACGAGCAGGCCCCGGACAGGCTGCACGAGGCGATCGGCACCGATGAGGTCGATCTCGTCATGTCGGACATGGCCGCCAATACGGTGGGACATCCACAGACGGACCACCTTCGGACCATGACGCTGGTCGAAGCGGGAATGGAGTTCGCCTGCGAAGTGCTGCGGCCGGGCGGCTCCTATGTCGCCAAGGTGCTGGCGGGCGGCGCAGACAATAATCTGGTCGCTGACTTGAAGCGCCATTTCACGACGGTGAAGCACGCCAAGCCGCCTGCCAGCCGTAAGGATTCAAGCGAATGGTACGTCATCGCCCAGGGATTCAAAGGGCGGGTTGCCTAGTTTGAATCAAAAAGCCAGCTAGCTTTTCTTGCGCGCGGCCTCGATTGCGCTCTTGAGCGCATCATAGCCGACGGCCGCGTTCATCACCCGATCGCCGACGACGAACAGCGGCGTTCCGGTGGCGCCAAGTTGGCTCGCCAGCGCCATGTTCGAACGAAGCTCGGCTTCCTGCGCGGCGTCTTTGGCCGGCTGAGGCGGGATGCCGGCGGCTTTGGCGGCAATGGCGATAGTGTCCGGGCCAGGGCGGCCGGCCGCATATAGCGCGTCATGATATTGGCTAAACTTGCCGGCCTTTGAGGCCGCCAGGGAAACCCGGGCCGCTGCTACGCTGTCAGGTCCCAGGATCGGAAGTTCGCGATAAACAACGCGCAAATCGGCGTCTTCCTTGAGAAGCCGCTCGATTTCGGGATTGCTCATTCGGCAGTAGCCACAGGCATAGTCGAAGAAATAGGTAAGCGTGACAGCGGGCTTTTCGGCCCCCTTCCAGCTCGAGAAAAACGGCCGTTCGAGCGACGCACGAATTGGCTGCAGCGTGTCGGCAAATTGCTTGTCGCGCAGCGCTTCGCCGGCGTCGATGATGATTTCGGGATTGGCGACCAGTGCGTCGCGCACCATGCGCTCGCCCAGCAGGGCCGGCCCGGCAAGGAACAGCACGCCGGCGGTTAGCGTAGCTCCGACCACACCGCCCAGGATCGCCGGTACCCAGCCGGCGCTATTCTTTTGGCTCACGGTATTTCTTGTCCTTCTTGAGCGCATTTTCGGACACCATGGCGATATCCTGGGCACGAAGATAGTCCGGCGTTCCTTGTGGCAAACCCATCATGGCTGTCCGGGCGCTGGCCAGCGCCAACTTGTTTTCGCCCTGGAGGTTGCTCCGCTCGGCGGTGGCCAAGGCGGCACGAGACTGGTCTCCCTCCCGGTCATAAACGATGCCGAGCTGATACCAGGCAAACGGATTGTCATTGTCCCGGTTCACGGCGGTCTTCAGGATTTGCTTGGCCTCCACGAAATTCTTGGCGTCTTCCGACGCCACGAGGGCGTGGCCCAGCATGACCGCAATCATCGGCATGTCGGGCGCATTGGCGACCGCCTTGCGGAGCGGAGCGATCGCCTCCTTCGGGTGGCCGCCTTCAAGCAGGATCTGGCCCTTCAGCTCGAGGAAAAAGGGATCGTTAGGTGCGGTGGCCAGCAGCGCATCTGCTTCTGCATTGGCTTTGTCGGGATAAGCGCCCAGATGATAGGCATAGGCGCGAGCATAGTGAGCTGGAACGCTCTGGTCGCTCTCGGGATAGAATTTGACGGCGTCGTTTGGAGTTACGTAGCCGATCAGCTTGGCCTTGACCCTTTGGAAGCGTGCTTCGAGCGCCGGATCGGTCTGATGATTCCACGCGGGATCCTTCTGATAGATCTCGCTCAGCGTCTGAATGCGCTCACTGGAAAGCGGATGGGTCCGGTCATAGCTGTTGGTGGCTTAGATCGCGAGGCGATACTCCTGGTTCTGCAGTTTTTTGAAGAACTCAAGGCTTCCTTTTCCGCTAATCCCGGCCTTCGACAGATAGGAAGCGCCAGCCAGGTCGGCGCTCGACTCCTGCGCCCGGCTGAAGGCCAGGAACGAGCCCATCGCCGCCTGCTGCCCGGCCGCGAATATCCCCATGCCGGCATCGCCCGCACCGGCAGCAATTGCCGCGGCGCCAAGCACAAGGCTGAGGATCGAAATGGCGGTTGCCTGCTTGGCACCCTCATAGATGCGGATGGAATGGCCGCCGGCGACGTGTCCCAGTTCGTGGGCGATCACGCCCTGCAGCTGATTGACGTTGTCGGCCCTCGTCAGGAGCCCGCTGTGAATATAGACGACCTGTCCCTGAGCGACGAAAGCGTTGATCGAGTCATCTCGCAGCAGGGCGACCCTCACGCTCTTTGGATCGAGCCCGGCCGCTTCGATCAGGGGAGTACTGATCTGCTTGAATAGCAGCTCGGTTTCGCTGTCACGCAGGATTTCCTGTTCCGCCAGCGCGGGACGCGAGGCAGCGAAAAACAGCAAAATGCCGACCATCAGGAGCCGGATCGCACGGGTCATGCGGCCGTGTCCCACCGGTTGCCTGAACCGCCAATGAAAGCCGGCCGTCAACAAGGGTGTACGGGCCGGTTTCATCGGTCAGTTGGCCTTATCCGAAGGTCCGCTGCCACCAGCCGCGGCGCGCTTCACCGGGGACATCTTCATTGCTGGCCTCGGGAGTGGCCGCAGTCGCGGCAAGCTTCGCTGCCGGCTTAGGCTCCACGGGAGCATCGTCGGCCTTCTTCTTGGCTCTTGTACGGCGTTTCGGCTTTTCTTCGGCTACCGGGGCGGCCTCCACCGTCTCGGGCGCTGGCTCAGGTGCCTGCTCCGGTGAGATTTCGTCGCTGGCGTCGTCGGCCTTCTTTCGTGCGCGCGGCCGGCGGCGAGTCTTGGCCTTGGCTTCGTCCTGGGCCGGTACGTCCTCGCCGGGAACAGGAGCTTCGGACACTGGCAGGTCAGCCATGGGCGGCTCGTCTGGCGAAATCTCTGGAGCGGTCTCGCTCGTTTCGCTCCGGCCCTTTCGCCCGCGGCCGCCACGGCGTCCACGACGCGACTTCGGCTTGGGCTCGCCGTCCTCGGATACCTCCTCGGCGCCCAGCAACTCGGCTTCAGGAGCCTCTTCGGCGGTTTCGGGCAAGGCCTCGGCTTCGCCTTCGCCTTCGCCTGCCTCTCCCTCATGCCGGCGGCCGCGACCGCCGCGCCGCCGGCGACGGCGTCGCCGTGCGCCGCGGTCGCCATCCTCGTCGCCGCCGCGAGCGGGACGAGCCTCGGCTTCCTCAACTTCCTCTTCGTCGACCTCGGGGAGATAATCCTCCTCTTCCTCGACGATCGGCAGTGGGGCCTGGCGTTCCTTTGGCTGCGGACGTGGACCCGAGCTTTCGACCGTCATCCGCGCGCCTTCGAAGTGCTCTTCGATCGCAATCTCGACCGTAACACCGTATCGGTCCTCGATCTCGGCCAGTTCGGCCCGCTTCTTGTTGAGGACGTAGATTGCTGCCTCTGCTCCGGCGCGGAGGGTAATGCGGTCGCCACGCCCGCGCGCAGCTTCATCCTCGATGATCCGGAGGGCGCTGAGGCCCGACGAAGAAGCGGTCCGCATCAGGCCGGTGCCCTCGCAATGCGGGCAGGCCTTCGTCGACGCTTCGAGCACGCCGGTCCGGAGCCGCTGGCGGCTCATTTCCATCAACCCGAAGCTGGAGATGCGGCCCACCTGAATGCGTGCGCGGTCGCTCTTCAACGCTTCTTTCATCGCCTTCTCGACCTTCCGCACATGGCTCGACTGCTCCATGTCGATGAAGTCGATGACGACGAGCCCCGCCATGTCGCGCAGGCGAAGCTGGCGGGCGATTTCGGCCGCTGCTTCAAGGTTGGTGGCGTAGGCGGTTTGCTCGATATTATGCTCGCGCGTTGAACGGCCCGAGTTGATGTCGATGCTGACCAGCGCTTCGGTCGGGTTGATCACCAGATAGCCACCTGACCGCAACTGCACGACCGGCTGGTACATGGCGGTGAGCTGGTCCTCGACTCCATAGCGCTGGAATACCGGCGTCGGGTCCACAAATTGTTTCACCCGCCGGATGTGGCTCGGCATCAGCAGCTTCATGAAGCCACGCGCCGCCTTGTATCCTTCATCGCCCTCGACGACGACTTCATCGATGTCACGGTGATAGAGATCCCTGATCGCGCGCTTGATCAGGTCGCTGTCTCGATAAATCAGCGCCGGCGCAGAGGAGGACAGGGTGCGCTCCCGCACCTCGTCCCACAGGCGGGCGAGATAGTCGAAGTCGCGCTTGATTTCGGTCTTGGTGCGCGAAAGGCCCGCTGTGCGGACGATCAGCCCCATGGTCGAGGGCAGCTTGAGATCGGAAATGATCGATTTCAAGCGCTTGCGATCGGCGCCGTTCGAAATCTTCCGGCTGATCCCGCCGCCATGCGATGTATTGGGCATCAGCACACAATAGCGGCCGGCCAGCGACAAATAGGTGGTCAGCGCGGCCCCTTTGTTGCCACGCTCTTCCTTGACGACCTGAACCAGCAACACCTGGCGGCGCTGGATGACGTCCTGGATCTTGTAACGGCGGCGGAGTGCCTGGCGTTTGCGGCGGAGCTCCTCCGCGGCGCTTTCATCAACCGGCGACCTCGCCGAGCCGGTGCCAACCTCGGCGGCGTCGTCACCGCTGGCCTCGGGATCCCCCGAATCCTCGCCGGTGTCGTCCATGTCGGCGGCTTCGTCGTCCTCATCATCGTCGAAGTCTGCGGCGCGCAGCCGCTCTTCCTCCGCAGCGTGGGCCGCTTCTTCAGCCAACAAGGCGTCGCGATCCGCCTTCGGGATCTGATAATAGTCGGGATGGATTTCGCTGAAAGCCAGGAACCCGTGGCGGTTGCCGCCATAGTCAACGAACGCCGCCTGCAACGACGGTTCGACCCGTGTCACCTTGGCGAGATAGATATTACCTTTGAGCTGCTTGTGCTCCGAGGATTCGAAATCAAATTCCTCGATCCTGTTTCCCTTGGCGACGGCGACCCGGGTCTCCTCCGGGTGGCGCGCGTCGATTAGCATGCGCATGGACATTGAAATTTCTCCGGGCGCGCAGGCCAGCCGCTAGGGGCCGGCGGCGCGCGATACTGAGGGCCACTGCCTCGGTGGCGATGGCGCGATGTGCAGAAATTGCCTCTGCTGCATGGCAGTCCGCGATCCTCGTCGCGAACGACGCGTGGCCAGGCTCGCTCCGGAGCGTGGCAATGGCGTCTTGTGGCATCATGCAGCGTCAACCTGTGAATGCCGCTTATCCGATTGGACGCGGCCGACACCCTATCGAACTCGAAAGGGCAGTGCCGGTTAGCATTCGCATCGCCGCCTCGCAACCGCAGCGGTATCAAAAATTCGCCCGAAGCCGCCCTTGGCGTGGCGCATCGCTCACCGTAACCTTCGGTCGATGGACCGGAACCGTAAGATTGGTGTGGCAGTCTTTGCAGTGGCGCTCGCCGCCGTCGCACTGCTGTCGCTGGCCGTGGCGCGGGTGAGGACCGGCGTTGTGGGCGACGCCATCGCGCTAATAGGCGAAGCGCGAACCGGCGGGCTGACGCTGATGCTGCCTGAAGCGGTCAGGGGCGTTCGGGTGCGCGAGGCTCGAGTGCCCGGCCGGCCGATCGTCCTGATCGATCCGGGCCATGGCGGGCGCGACCCCGGTGCTTCCGGAATATCGGGCGCGAGCAAGGAAAAAGACCTGACTCTGGCCATGGGCAGGGAGTTGGCGGACCTGCTCGAACAGCGCGGCCGGGTTCGTGTCGCGCTGACTCGCGAGGACGACAAATATCTCACGCTGGAACAGCGCGCGGCCGTGGCACGCCATTTGCGTGCGGGCCTGTTCCTGTCGATCCATATGGACAGTGCGCCGAATCCGCTGGCCAGGGGCGCAACCGTCTATTCTCTGTCCGATGTTGCTTCGAGCGCCGAGGCGGCGCGGTTCGCGGCGGTTGAGAATCGCGACGACACTGCCCTGTCCAGCGAAGCAGACGACAATGTGAGGGCCCTGCTGGCCGATGTAGCGCTTCGCGAGCAGATGGAAGACTCGGCCGGACTGGCCGAACGAATGCTGCAGCGGGCGGCCGGCCGGGTCGAGCTTCGGCCGAGGCCGCATCAATTCGCGGCTTTTCACGTCCTGCGCCGCGCCGAAACCCCCGCGGTGCTGGTCGAAGCCGGCTATATCAGCAACGCAGACGACGAAGCCAAGTTGATGACAAGGGATGGGCGTGCTCCGCTGGTCCTCGCCCTCGCCCAGGCTATCGAAGCTGACCTCGCTGCACGCACAAGTCGCTAACTCAGCGGGTTTCGCCGCAGGGCGGAAGCCGCTAGACAGGCCCCCGACAATGAAGCGCCCCACGATCCAGATCCCCAATCTCGTCGTCTTCAACCACCGAGTTCATCAGTGGATCGACCCCTATTTCGATAACAAATGGGTTCGCCGCTTGAGCTGGGGAGCGTTCGGCGCGCTGGTGTTTGGCGCGGTCGTGTTCATCGTGTTCGCAATTAACCTTCCGACATCCGAAAAGCTGCTCGCCTATCAGCCGCCGCTGCCGACCAACGTCCGCGGCTATGACGGCAACCCAGTCCAGACCTTCGCCCGGGAGCGGCGAGTCGAGCTTGCGTATGACGAATATCCGCCGCTGGTGGTCAACGCCTTCATTTCTGCTGAGGACAAGACTTTCTTCAGCCACGGCGGAATTGATTATCCCGGCCTGATCGGCGCCGTTTTCGATTACACGCGCAAGTCGGTCAGCGGCGGTCGGGCGAAGGGCGGTTCGACCATTACGCAGCAAGTCGCCAAATATTTGCTCCAGGACGATACCTATGCCGTCAGCCGCAAGATTCGCGAAGCAATCCTTGCCTTCCGGCTCGAGGACACTCTGTCAAAGCAGCAAATTCTCGAACTCTACCTCAATTCGATTTTCCTCGGCCGTAACGCCTATGGCGTTCAGGCCGCCAGCCGCGCCTATTTCGACAAGGATGTAGCCGACCTCACTTTGCCGGAGGCGGCCTATCTGGCTGTTTTGCCAAAGGCACCGAGCAATTATGACCCGGTGCGTGCCACCGCGAAGGCGCTCGCCCGCCGCAACTACGTCCTCAACGAAATGGCCGCCAATGGCTACATCACCGAAGCCCAGCGCGATGTGGCGGAAGCAACGCCGCTGGCGACCATCCGCTATGGCAGCAGCGCGAAATTCCGCGACCAGGGCGGCTATTTCATGGAAGAGGTCCGCCGCGACCTGATCAAGAAATTCGGCGAGAAGGCCGATGACGGTCCGAATAGCGTCTATGCCGGCGGCCTGTGGGTGCGCTCCTCGATGGTGCCCAAAATACAGGACGCCGCGGCCGACGCCCTGCGCGAAGGCCTGGCCCGGTTCGACGGCGGCCGCGGCTGGCGCGACACCGGTCTCAGTGTCGACATCAATGGCGACTGGCAGACCCAACTTCGGGTGGCTGCTCTGGGAACCGGCTTTCCCGATTGGAAAAAGGCGGTCGTGCTCGACAAGTCCGCGGCAAGTGCAAAAATCGGATTCCCCGACGGATCGACCGGATTCCTCCCCGCTTCTGCGGCAGTGCAGCCAGTCCGGGGTGTCGGGGGCGTCGCTTTCAACAGTCTTCGGCCGGGGATGATCATTATCGTCAAGCAGGAGGGGCCAGGCAGCTATGCACTTCGCTCGATCCCAGAAGTGGGCGGCGGATTCCTGGTCGAGGAGGTCCACACCGGCCGCGTGATGGCGATGCAGGGCGGGTTCGACGTAATCGGCTCGTCCTACAACCGCGCGACCCAGGCGCTGCGGCAGCCGGGTTCGGCGTTCAAGCCGATCGTCTATGTGACGGCTTTGGAAAACGGCATGACCCCGGCCTCGATCATTGTCGATGCGCCCTTCTGCGTGTGGCAGGGAGCGGGTCTCGGCAACAAATGTTTCCGCAATTTCGACGGCAAATATTCGGGACCCAAGACGATGCGCTGGGGCGTCGAGCAGTCGCGGAACCTGATGACCATTCGCGCCGCGTCGCAGACCGGTATGGACAAGGTGGTCGCCAATGCCGCGAAACTCGGCGTCGGCAAATACGATCGCTATCTGTCGATCGCCCTGGGCGCCGGGGACACTACAGTTCAGCGGCTGGTCAATGCCTATGCGATTCTCGCCAATGGTGGGCGGTCCGTGACCTCGACGCTGATCGACTATGCCCAGGATCGTAACGGCAAGATCATCTATCGGACCGACAATCGCTGCCAGGTGATGGAAGCGGACAATGGCGGGGCGTGCAACGCCGCCGATTGGGATGGCAAGGCAATGCCGCGTCCGCCGTCAAGGCAGCGGCAACTGCTCGATGCTCAGGCCGCCTACCAGATGGTCCACATCATGGAGGGCGTCATCGAGCGTGGAACGGCGACCGTGCTCCGCGATCTGGATCGGCCGATGTTCGGCAAGACGGGCACGACTTCCGGACCGACCAACGTGTGGTTCATCGGCGGCACGCCGGACATCGTCGGCGGAGTCTATCTTGGCTATGACCAGCCGCGGCCGATGGGCCATGGTGCCCAGGGCGGCCGCATCGCCGCGCCCATATTCAAGCAATTCGCCCAAACCGCCTTCGTTGGCATGCCCAAGGTGCCGTTCGTGGCTCCGCCTGGCATTCGCATGGTGCGGATCGACCGCGTCACCGGCAAGCGGGTGTTTGGCACATTTCCGACTACGGTCGATCCCAAATCCTCGATAATTTGGGAGGCGTTCCAGCCTGAGACCGAGCCGCGGCGCTCGTTCCGCCGTAGCGTTGAGCTCGCCAAATCACAGGATGTCGGGGCGGCCTCGCAACATGCTGCGGCGCGCCCAGCACGCCGTCCGCAAGTGGCGCAGCCAAAGCCGGTCGACAGCGGCGAATTCTTGCAAAGGCAGGGCGGCATCTACTAGGCGGGCGCAAGTCCGCTTAGAAAGTCATTCCCATGCGCGCCGAGGCGCAAGCCCATATCGACCAGATCAACGCCGCCACCGCGCTGCTGCGCCGTTTCCTCGACTGGGATAAGGCCAACCGGCGGCTGAGCGAGCTCAACGACAAGGTCGAAGACTCGACGCTGTGGGACGATCCCAAGGCGGCGCAGGAGGTCATGCGCGAGCGGCGCCGGCTGGAAGAGGCGATTGGCGCTACGCAGAAGATCGAGTCCGAGCTCAAGGACACGGTCGAGCTGATGGAAATGGCCGAAGCGGAGGGTGACGAGGCGCTGATCGATGATGGCGTCCGTTCGCTTGGCGAGCTCGCTGAGCGGGCCGAGAAAGACAAGGTCGCCGCGCTTCTGGCGGGAGAGGCAGACGCCAACAATAGCTATATCGAAATCAACGCCGGCGCCGGGGGAACGGAGAGCAACGACTGGGCCGGGATGCTCCAGCGAATGTACAGCCGCTGGGCGGAGCGCCATGGAATGAAGGTTGAGCTGGTCGATCACCACGCCGGCGAGCAGGCCGGGATCAAGTCGGCGACGCTGCTGATCCGGGGCGAAAACGCCTATGGCAATCTGAAGGTGGAAGGCGGTGTCCATCGCCTTGTGCGGATCAGCCCCTACGACAGCTCGGCTCGCCGCCACACCAGCTTCGCCTCGGTCTGGGTTTATCCCGAAGTGGATGACGACATCGATATCGAAATCAATGAATCCGAGCTGCGCATCGATACCTATCGCGCTTCTGGGGCGGGCGGGCAGCACATCAATACGACGGATAGCGCGGTTCGTATCACCCACATCCCGACCGGGATTGTGGTCGCCTGCCAAAATGAGCGCTCGCAGCACAAGAACCGCGCGCAGGCTTACAAGCAATTGAAGGCGCGGCTCTACGAAGCCGAGCTGCAGAAGCGGGAGGCCGAGGCCAGCGCGGCCAATGCCGCCAAGACGGACATCGGCTGGGGTCACCAGATCCGCAGCTATGTGCTGCAGCCTTATCAGCTGGTGAAAGACCTCCGCACGGGCGTTACTTCGACGGCTCCGTCGGACGTGCTCGACGGCGATCTCGACCGATTCATGGCCGCTGCCCTGTCACAGCGCGTCACCGGCGAAAAGGTGGACGTCGAGGATGTCGACTAGGGCGTCGGCCGTAACATTGATGCTGGCTCTCACCGCGTGCCGCGCAGAGCCTCAGTCACCGCGTGTTTTTCCGGCGGCCGGTCGTGACGTCGCGCCGATCGTTAGCGACAGCTTTTCCACTGAAGATGCCCGCGACCGCGTCGGAGAAGCGGACGAAGTGATGCGGCTCGCCGGAGTAGCGCGCGGCATGTCGGTCGCCGATGTCGGCGCTGGGGAAGGCTATTACACCGTTCGGTTGGCGCCATTGGTGGGACCGCGCGGCCGCGTGTTGGCCGAGGATATCGTTCCGGAAACCCGCGACCGATTGGCACAGCGGGTCGAGCGTGAGAATCTCGACAATGTCGCCGTGAAATTGGGCCAGCCCGCCGACCCACAGCTTCCGAAAGGCTCCTTCGATCGGATTTTCCTGGTTCACGTCTATCACGAGGTGACGGAGCCCTATGAGTTCCTCTGGCACCTGCGCGCCGGGCTCAAGCCCGGTGGGCTGGTGATCGTTGTCGATGCCGATCGGCCGGTGAAGCGGCATGGCATGCCCCCGCGCCATCTATCGTGCGAGTTTGCGGCCATTGGGCTCCAGCAGCTGCAGACAATGCGCCTTGCCGGTAGCGACGCCTATTTCATGTCCTTCCGGATCGCCGGTCCACGACCGGATCCGGACGCAATCAAGCCCTGCGGGAAGGCCTAGAGCAGCCCCATCCACCGCATGCTGCTGGAATCGCGTTCGGCGAAGATCAGATGATCGAGGACTGCAAGGTCGATCGTTTCACCGGCTCGGGCCAGTTTACGCGTGGCGCGATAGTCAGCTTCGCTTGGCCGGGAGTCTCCGCTTGGGTGATTATGGGCAACGATTACGCCGGCGCTGCCGAGACGTAGCGCATCGGCGATTATGGCGCGCACCGGAATGCCCACCTCGGCCGCGTCGCCGGAGTATCGCTCGAGATGGAGGCAACGGCTGTTGCCGTCGACGTGGGCAACCAGCAGATGCTCATGCCGCTGATCTTGGCTCTCAAAACAAGCGGCGAAAAAGCGGCGCGCGGCTTCATGGCCCTTGAGGAACGCCGGTGACTCGGCACGCAGATACCGCATGCCCAATCATTATTCGGAGCGCTCATTCGGTCCTAAGCCAAGCCCGTCCGTTTCGGATATGAATTCGTTCGAAACTCCCGCTGGACGGACTGACGGGGAAGGCTAGGGTGGGGCCATGCGCCAATATCTCGACCTCATGCAAAGGATCCTCGACCACGGCGTCGAGCAGATGGACCGCACCGGAACCGGCACGCTGTCGCTATTCGGTGGCCAGATGCGGTTCGACCTTGCCGACGGGTTCCCGCTGCTGACGACGAAGAAGCTCCATTTGCGATCAATCATCGTGGAATTGCTGTGGTTCCTGCGCGGCGACACCAATATTCGCTGGCTGCAGGAGCGCAATGTCAGCATCTGGAACGAATGGGCTGACGACAATGGCGACCTGGGCCCCGTTTACGGAAAGCAATGGCGTGACTGGGAGAGTGCCGACGGCCGCCACATCGATCAAATCAAAGGCTTGATCGATCTTATCCGGCGAGACCCTGGCTCACGCCGGCAAATCGTCACGGCCTGGAATCCGGGCGAAATCGAGCGAATGGCCCTGGCGCCATGTCATTGCCTGTTCCAAACACAGGTTGCGGCCGGCAGGCTCAACCTCCAGCTTTACCAGCGCAGCGCCGATTTCTTCCTTGGGGTGCCATTCAACATCGCCAGCTATGCCCTGCTGACCCATATGCTGGCTCGCGAATGCGGGCTGGAGCCAGGCGTGTTCGTCTGGACCGGCGGCGATGTGCATCTCTATTCGAACCATCTTGAACAGGCGCGGCAACAGCTCGGCCGCGAGCCGCGGGCACTGCCGCGCCTGGTGATGAAGGACCGGGGCCAGTCGATCTTCGACTATGAGGCGGATGACTTCGCTTTCGAAGCCTATGATCCCCATCCTCACATCGCCGCGCCCGTCGCGGTGTAGGAGGATTTCGCCTGCGTGATGGCACCAAATCCGCGTCTGCGGCGTTCGTTCAGCTGCAAGACAGGAGAAATTCTCATGTTTCGTTTGGCAGTAACGATTGTGCTCATTGGGGGCAGTCTGGCCGTCGCAGCCTGCAACACGGTTCGCGGCGCCGGCGATGATGTGAAGTCGGCGGCAAATGCGGTCGACAAAGCCACCTGATTTCGGCCATGGTCGTTACGCCATCAAAAGGAGTTCAGAACATGGTTCGTAAGGTTGTGACACTGCTGGTGATCGGCGGCGCGTTGGCAGTTGCCGCATGCAATACCGTTCGCGGCGCCGGCGACGACGTGAAGTCGGCCGCCAATTGCACCGAAAATGCCGTTCACGGCGGCAATTGCTAAGCCGTTGAAGCCGTAAGCAAGAAGCCCCGCCGGAGACGATCCGGCGGGGCTTTTGCATGTTGGCCCTAAAGATCGCTGGTTAGGGTCATGATGAAGCGGCGCCCCGGGCTGTAATAGAGGCCCTCTCCAGACATCTGGTAGCTATATTCATCGGTGAGGTTGGCAACCCGGGCAAAGACAGAAGTCGGCTTGCCGCCCAGATCGAAGCGATAGCGCGCACCCAAGGAGAAGCTGTTTGCCGGATCGATCGTAGAACTGTTCATGCGGTTGGCGATCGTGCGGCCGCGGCCGCCATAGCCGACGACAGCGGTGACTCCCGCGGCCCCGGGCAGTTGATATTCGATATTGGCAAAACTCGTTCGGCGAGATGACCCTACTGGACGCTTGCCGACCAGGCCCTGCTCGACAGCCTCGCCGCTAAGCGTTGCATCCATCAAGACCGTTCCGACAACGATATTGAGTCCCGGCGCGATCGTCCCCGTCAGGGAAAGCTCGATGCCGCGATTTCGGATCGTTCCAAGGTTGGTGAACAGCTGGCTTGCGTTGAGGCCATAGTAGGGCTTCTCGATCTGATAAACCCCAGCGACCAGCCGGACGTTCGGCGAAATGACATAGCGCAGCCCGGCATCATATTGTTCGGTTAGGATGGCAGGCGGGGCAAAGCCGTTATTGCTGGCGACGGCCGGAGCAACCGGGCTTTCTTCGAGGCCGGTGGAATAGCTGCCGTAGAAGACCAGTGATTTCGAAGCCTCGACATTGATCGCGGCATTGACCAGCCAGGGATTGGAGCGGGATGTCGGAAGTTGGACGCCCGGCCGTTCCGCCTGCTTTCGATAGCTTACTTTCTGAATGCCCAGACTGAGCTGGCCGACGCCCAGCCATTTGAGGTCGTAGCCCGCTCCGACATTGGCTTGCCGGATATGGTCATGCGATGGCGGACCGAGGTCGAAGTCCGGCTCCGGAATCGGCCCCTTCTGATCGACAGGCACGCGGCCAAATGCGAGCGTAACGCCTCCGCCGTAGCGCCGTTGCCGGTCCCGTCCTCGCAGGTTCAGCATCAGCGTGTGGCGCCGTTTCCCTTCATCGAACTGGCGCGACACCCTCATTTCCCCCGACACGCTCCAGGTCCGGCGGTGCCCCAGTTCAATGATCTGGCGATCGCCCATTCCGTCGCGGTCCACGTTTTGGAAAAGTTCAGCGGTAGAGCCTTCAATCTCAAACCCCGATTTGAACAGACCTGCCTGCAGCAACCAGGGGCCAAGACTTGCACGGGAATGAATTCCGAAAGTCGGGGCCACGCCGACTTCACCTGCCCAGCTCTGCCTTGGGTTTTCGTGCCGTCTGATCCGCGGCGGGAGGAAGTCGCCCGCGACGAAGTAAAGCGGCTGTCCTGACCAGCCCTTCCAATAGTAGCGGCTGTAAAAAGGCATGACTTCAATGCCGTCGCGCGGTCTCCAGACGGGAGCGATGGTGAAGGTATAATAATAGTCCTTGGTGCCGTTCGGTTGATCCTCGCGGCCATAGTCGAGACCGGCTCCTAAGCTGATACTGCTGGTTAGCGGAGTTTGGCCGTCGAGCGCGAAGCGGCGAGCGGTGTAGGGGCCGACTTCGAGGGTTGCGTTTAAAGCCGGATCGCTTCCGGCGCGGCGAAGCGCGAAATCGGCAATCCCCGTCGGCGCGGCAAAGGGAAAGCCCTGCGCCGTAAGCCCTACTCGGATATTCGATCCGCTGATCAGGCGCTGGCTGAAGTCTGGCGGGCGATCAATATAGAGGCCGTCGAGCCGGAGGTTCCCCGCGGTAACCGGGCTAAAGCCGCGCGCACTGTCGGGATTATAGAGCCCGACGCGCTCATTGCCGACGCTGGTGCCGAAGGCATCGTCTGCGGCAGATGCAGCGCTTTGGTTGGCGCTCTGCGCTAGGCCCGGAGCGGCAGTCAGAAGCAAGAATGCCGTAGTGGTCCAGCGTATGCCGCGCATCGGTGACTCCCCTTTCAAAACCGAGGGAAGCAGGCACGAGCTCGCTGGAAATCGGAGCAGGCGTGACCGCTCCCCTGACAGCGTGGGTGTAGGTTGACCGTTACCGGCTTCGCCGGACGAGCAATTGTCTTCGGCGAAAGCGGGCCGTTTCGGCGGCGCAATGGAGTTCTTCGGCGCGCATTATTGCGCCATCCCTCACGGTCGCGCTGAAATCACATCGCCGGACAAAGCAAAGCCCCGCCGGATCACTCCAGCGGGGCCTTTCTTGTGGGCTAAAATTCGAACGATCAGTCGTTCAGATATTCGCCCGCATCGGCGTCGCTGCCGCTGCCCGAGGGGGCGACGGAGGCCAGCGGATCCGAATTGGTCGCCGCTTCCGGCCCCTGGGCCAGCTCGGCGGCATGCTCCTCGGCCGCCGTTTCCGGCGCGATCAGCGCTTCCTGCAGCTTGCGCTGCTGGGCGCGGAGCGCGGCGTCACGGCTCGAGGCGGCGATGCGCATCCGGTTCATGCCGGCGCCGGTTCCCGCCGGGATCAGCCGGCCGACGATGACATTCTCCTTGAGGCCGATCAGCGTGTCGACCTTGCCCTGGACCGACGCTTCGGTCAGCACCCGGGTGGTTTCCTGGAAGGATGCCGCCGAGATGAAGCTGCGGGTCTGCAGGCTCGCCTTGGTGATGCCGAGCAGCACCGGCTTGCCTTCCGCAAGCTTCTGCTTCTTCTCCAGCCTTGAGTTGATGTCATCCATCTCCTCGCGGTCGACCTGTTCGCCGGCCAGGAGGGTGGTGTCGCCGCCGTCGGTGATCTCGACCTTCTGCAGCATTTGGCGAACGATCACCTCGATGTGCTTGTCGTTGATCTTCACGCCCTGCAACCGGTAGACTTCCTGAATCTCGCTGACGAGATATTCGGCCAGCGCTTCCACGCCGAGCACTTCCAGAATGTCATGCGGATCCGGCGAGCCGCCGACCAGATTGTCGCCGCGCTTGACGTAATCGCCTTCTTGCACGTCGATAACCTTGGACTTGGGCACCAGATACTCGACCGCATCCGACCCGTCGTCCGGGATGATCGCGACCTTGCGCTTGGCCTTATAGTCCTTCTTGAAGCTGACCTTGCCCGAGACCTTGGCGATGATCGCATTTTCCTTGGGCTTGCGCGCTTCGAACAGCTCGGCGACGCGCGGCAGACCGCCGGTGATGTCGCGGGTCCGGGCCGCTTCGCGCGGCATCCGGGCCAGGACTTCGCCAGCTTCAACCGTCTGGCCGTCCTCGATGGCGACGATCGCGCCCGCCGCCAGGCGATAGACGCCCGCTTCTTCGGCACCCTTGCCACCCATCAGGGTCAGTCGCGGACGCAGGTCCTCCTTCTTCGACTTGGCGAGGTCGTCGATCACCGCGCGCTGCGAGATGCCGGTCGACTCATCGGTTTGCTC
>DATJKE010000114.1:0-5485 GCA_035491735.1 Sphingomicrobium sp. | reverse complement strand
GCTGGGAGTCGACGCAACGGCTTCGATGCCGGTCGACCTTACCGCCACTCCTGCCCAGTAGGACATGACATCCATGCGTCACGTAACCCGCGTTTCCATCCTCCTCATGACCGCGGCAATGCTCGCCGGTTGCAGCACCGTCGGCGGCATTTTCAAGAAGAAGGAAAAGATCACCGTTCCGGGCGAGCGAGTCGCCGTGTTGGTCAACGAGGCCGAGATCGACATCGATCCTGCGACCGCCGCGCTGCCGATGAGTCTGCCCGCGGCGGAAGCCAACACCGAATGGGCCCAGTCCGGCGGCAACGCCCGCAAAGCGGTCGGCCATGTCGCTCTGGGCAATGCCCTGGGCGTCGCCTGGACCGCGTCGATCGGCGAAGGCAGCGGAAAGGGTGGCCGGCTCGGTGGCGGGCCAGTAGTGGCCGACGGCAAGGTCTTCACCATGGATACGCTGGGCGTCGTCAGGGCGTTTGACGGAGCCAGCGGTGGACAGCTGTGGTCGGCACGCTTCGGCGAGGTCGGCGACAACCGTGCGTCACTCTATGGCGGCGGTGTCGCCTATGATGGCGGGCGGGTCTACGCGACCAACGGCCTTGGTTATGTCGCTGCGCTGGACGCCGGTAGCGGCGCGCCGGTGTGGACCGTTCGTCCCGGCGGGCCGCTGCGCGGCGAACCGTCGATTTCCGATGGCGCAGTCTATGTAATGAGCCAGGATAACCAGATTTATTCGCTCAAGGAATCGGACGGCTCGACCAACTGGTCCAATGCGGCCGCGCTGGAAATCGCCGGTGTGTTCGGCGCCGCTGCTCCCTCGATCAGCCAGGGCACCGTGGTAGCCGGCTTCTCGAGCGGCGAACTCAACGCCTATCGTTACGAGAACGGCCGCCAGGTCTGGCAGGACGCGCTGGCGCGGACATCGATCACCACCAGCGTGGCATCATTGAGCGACATTGATGCGGACGCAGTGATCGACGGCGGAGCAGTTTATGCTGTCGGCCAGGGCGGCCGGATGGTCGCCCTCGATCTCTTTACTGGCCAGCGCATCTGGGAACTCAACTTTGGCGGGATTGCGACGCCATGGGTAGCCGGCGAATGGCTGTTCGCGGTCAATGACAAGGCCCAGCTCGTCGCGGTGAGCCGCGCCAGCGGCAAGATCCGCTGGATCAACCAGCTTCCCCGCTACCAGCATATGAAGAGCAAGGCGGGGCTCATCACTTACGTCGGCCCGGTGCTGGCCGGCGACCGCCTGATTGTCGCGGGATCGAACGGCGCGCTGATCAACGTCAATCCGATAGACGGCAGCTTCCAGAGCCAGGTCGACATCAAGGACGGCGTCAGCTTCCAGCCCGTGGTGGCGAATTCGACGCTCTACATCCTGACCGACAGCGGCAGGCTGATCGCCTACCGCTAGTTGACGCATCGGCGGCGGGCAGGCAGGGGCGGCGCAATGCCCCTTCCCACTGTCGCCATTATCGGCCGCCCCAACGTCGGCAAATCGACGCTGTTCAATCGGCTGGTCGGCAAGCGCGTCGCGCTGGTCGATGATCGCCCAGGCGTGACCCGCGACCGGCGTGAAGGCGAAGGGCGGCTGCTCGACCTCAAATTCCGGGTGATGGACACCGCCGGGTTCGAGGACGAGGACGCGCACTCGCTGCCAGGCCGTATGCGTGCCCAGACCGACGCGGCGGTACGTGAGGCAGATGTCGCCCTGTTCCTGATCGATGCGCGCGAGGGGCTCACTCCGCTCGATGAGGAAATCGCACGCTGGCTGCGTGGCCATGCTACTCCGGTGGTGATCGCCGCCAACAAGGCTGAAGGCAGCGCCGGAGAGGCCGGTCGGATGGAGGCGTTCGCGCTCGGCCTCGGCGAGCCTTTCGCGCTTTCGGCCGAACATGGCGAGGGGCTGGTCGATCTGTTCGAGGCGATCCGTCCTCATGTCGAGCATGAGCATTTCCTGACCGAAGCCGAGGAAGAGGAGGAAGGGGCAGGCCCGCTCAAGCTGGCCATTGTCGGGCGGCCCAATGCCGGCAAGTCCACCCTGGTCAACAAGATGCTCGGCGAGGAACGGATGATCACCGGCCCCGAGGCCGGAATTACCCGTGACAGCATCAGCATCGAATGGGATTGGCAGGGCAAGCCCGTCAAGCTGGTCGACACAGCGGGCCTTCGAAAACGCGCAAGGGTTGAGGACAAGCTCGAGAAACTGTCGGCCTTCGATACCAAGCGGGCGATCGATCATGCCGAGGTGGTGGCGCTGCTGCTCGATGCGACACGCGGGCTGGAATCGCAGGACCTGCGCATCGCCGACCAGGTGCTGGAAGAGGGCCGGGCACTGGTGATCGCACTCAACAAATGGGATGTCGCCGAACACGCCTCTTCGCTGTTCAACGGGGTCAAGGCCGCGCTGGAAGAAGGCCTCAGCCAGCTGAAAGGCGTGCCGCTGCTGACCGTATCGGGCAAAACCGGCAAGGGCATTGACCAGCTATTGGGCGCGGCATTCGAAGTCCGCGAAAATTGGTCGCGGCGGGTGACCACCGGCGAGCTTAACCGCTGGTTCGAACGCGCGGTCGAGCAGAATCCGCCGCCTGCGCCGGGAGGCAAGCGGATCAAGCTCCGCTATATCACGCAGGTGAAGAGCCGGCCGCCGAGCTTCGTGATATTCGGAACAAGGGTCGATCAGCTGCCCACAAGCTACCAGCGCTACCTGTTGAATTCGATGCGCCGCGAGCTCGACTTGGGCCCGGTGCCGCTGCGCTTGACCATGCGGGCGCCGAAGAACCCATTCCACGACAAGGGACAATAACGGCTCCTTTACCCTTTGCGAGTTAGTCAGGGCCTGTGGAACTGCGCTTTACTGGGGGGCGCAGGGGAGCATGGAACCAAGTGGACGACGGCTCGGACATCATTGATTGGGTCTATTTCGAGAAGAGCCGGGCGGAGCTTGGCCCAGGTTTCATCCGAATTTTGGCCTATTTCCGCGAGGACGGGGCGAAAAGCCTCGCCGCTATCGAGCAGGCGATGCACGATCAGAACACCGTCGCGCTAGTGATCCCCGCGCATACGTTGAAGGGCGAATCGCGCCAGTTCGGAGCCGAGCCGCTGGCCGCCGTGGCCGAAAAGATCGAGACGACAGCTCGTTTCTGCATCGAATCGCATCGCTTTCCCGACGAGCTTATTCCGGACGTAGTCGAGCTTCGCCGGCTATGGAACCGCACGGTCGAGCTGTTCGACAAGGCCACCAACCCGCTGCAGAGCCGCACGCCGGCCGCCGGCGGGTTCGGCAAGAAAGTCGCCAACCAGGGTTTCGGACGGATCTAAACGGGGAGCGGTTCTGGCCGCTTCTTTCGCATCGGTTGCAGCTTGCCGCGGGCGAAGCTGCGCCAGGCCCACTCCAGCGGCCCGTAGTTGAATTGCTGTAGCCAGGGCTTCGACCAGGCCAGCATGATCGCCCAGACAATCGGCACCAGCAGCCACGCCTGCCAGCGCGACAGCGAGCCGTAGAGCCCAAGGCCCCAGCCGTAGAAGACGAAGGTCGCGATCAGCGAGGTGCCGAGATAGTTGGTGAAGGCGCAGCGGCCGGCGGCAGCAATGCGCTGGGCGAGCCAGCCCTGCCGGCGCGACAGCAGGATGATCAGCGCGGCATAGCCGCCCGCCATGATGGTGATGAACGGCGTCGCAAGTACCACGAACGCCATGAAAATGCCGATGATGTAGAATTTGGAAGAGATGTCATAGGCGACGATGCAGGCGCAGGCGGCAAGGCCGATCGGGATAGTGATCCGAGCAATGCGGCGATAGGCGGCGTCGTTCCACTCTCCGGTCAGGAAGCCCGACTTGTAGCCGGCCATGCCGAGCAGCATCAGGCCGATGGTGTCGGGCATGAACACCAGCGTGTTTGGAATGATCTGCTTCCAGTGCGAAAGATTGTCCTGCACTAAGCCCAGCCATGGCCCGAGGCGCAGCGCCTTGTCCTTCGCGATCTCGGCGGCGGTTGGGAAAAAGCCGCCCAACCCTTCGTTCCATTCCTTGATCGCAGCCTGTGTCGCACCGGGCGCATGGGCGGCGATGTCGGCCTGGTACTGGCTGAAGATGAAACCGGAAAAAAGCAGCATTCCACCCAGCAGGAAGGCCGCGCCGAGAGCGACCAACCGCTGAATCGACAGCTTGCGGAACAGGAAGGCGATGAGCCCGCTCATGGCGTAAAGCACCAGGATGTCGCCGAACCAGATCAGGTAGAAATGGATCAGGCCGAAGCCGAGCAGCACCAGCATCCGCCGGATATGGACGCGCGGGCCGCTTTGTCCGGCCGCCTCGGCCCGCTCGATCACAAGTAGGGTCGAGGCGCCAAACAGCATCGAGAACAGGGTTCGCATCTTGCCGTCGATGACCAGCATGTTGGTCGCCCACAGTCCAAGATCGGCTCCGTGCCAGCCGCCATAAGCGGATGGATTGAAATAGGCCGCCTCGATCATCGCAAAGGCGATGATGTTGACCGAGAAAATCCCCATCACCGCGACGCCGCGGATCAGGTCGAGGCTGAAGATGCGGTCGGTCACTGTGGCCATCGGTTCCCCCCTGGCCCTACTCATAGCGTCATGCTGAACTTGATTCAGCATCCATGAATACGGCTCGCGAAATCATGACAGCGCTGTTTTCGTGGATCCTGACTTTCGTCGGGATGACGAGCTACTCCTCCGTCCCCTCGCTCTGCAGCTGGATGTAATTCTGCAGCCCCATACGGGCGATCATGTCGAACTGGCTTTCAAGCGTATCCACATGTTGTTCCTCATTCTCGAGGATCTCGCTGAAAAGGTCGCGACTGACATAGTCCTGGACCTTCTCGCAATGGGCGATGGCGCCTTTGAGCTGACCGAGCGCCTCCATTTCGAGGGCGAGGTCGCACTTCAGCATTTCCTCGACGTTCTCACCGATGCGCAGTTTGCCGAGCAGCTGGAAATTGGGCAGGCCGTCGAGGAACAGGATCCGCTCGGCCAGCTTGTCGGCATGCTTCATCTCGTCGATCGACTCATGCCGCTCGAACTCGGCGAGCTTGGCGATGCCCCAATTGTCGAGCATCCGGTAATGCAGCCAATATTGGTTGACCGCGGTCAACTCGTTCTTGAGCGCTTCGTTGAGGAGCTGAATGACCTTCTTGTCGCCCTTCATCGCGGCCTCCTTAAGGTGCCGCCGCCATACGCCCGGCGCGCGGTCAAGGAAAGCAAATAATTGGCGGAAATCAGCGAAAAATAATGCGACTTAGTCGCAGCTACGCGGCCCGGGGAAAGTTCACCACCACGCTGGAGCGATTGCGCCTGGCCGGCTTGCTGTGTTCGTCGTCAATCACTTCCTGCGCATAATCGAGGCAGCAGCCGCATAGCGGCTCGTAACCAAGCCCGGCATAGGCATCGATCGGGCAGGTAGCGCCGTTGCGCGCTACCTCACGCACTTCATCCTCGCGAATCGCATTGCAGACACAGACGATCATCGG
>DATJKE010000113.1:0-38305 GCA_035491735.1 Sphingomicrobium sp. | reverse complement strand
GACCCGCAGGGCGCAGAATTCGCCCTGGTGGGAAAGGCTTAAAGCTGACGATGGCGAGGGCCGCAATCATTGTTGCGAGGCTGATCTTCGCCGGCGTGTTCTTCATGTCGGCGGCGTTCAAGTTTTGGCTGATGGGGATGGACGCGACAGCGGCCCAAATTGCCGGTGCGGGCTTTCCCTACCCAATGTTCCTCGCATGGGTTGCCGCCTTTTTCGAAGTGGCTCTTGGGATTGGCTTTTTGGTCGGACTATATTTCTCCGAAGTCGCGGTGATCTCGGCGATATACATCCTTTTCCTCGGCGTCACTTTCCACGGCCCTTCAAAATGGACCGGCAATCCGATGGAGTTCGGATTCTTCGTCGACCATTTCACCTTCATTGCCGGCCTGCTGTTCGCGGCGGTCCATGGCCCCGGCGACATGATGGTCCTTCGGGTTAACCGCGACGGGCAAAAGACAAATCATCAAGATCGAATTCAAGGAGAGGAAGAATGGCAAGCAACAAGCTGACCACATGCCTGTGGTTCGACAAGGGCGAGGCTCGCAAGGCGGCCGAATTCTATGCGTCGGTATTTCCGGACACGAAGGTCGGCGAGCGCCATGCGGCGGTGTCCGATTTCCCGGGCGGCGAAGAAGGCGAAGAGCTGACGGTTGAATTCACCGTGCTCGGCCAGTCGTTCGTCGGCCTCAACGGCGGGCCCAATTTCAAGCCTAACGAAGCGGTCAGCTTCATGGTACTGACCGAGAACCAGGAAGAGACCGACCGTTACTGGGATGCCATCACCAAGACTGGCGGCGAGGAGAGCATGTGCGGATGGTGCCGCGACAAATGGGGCTTCTCCTGGCAGATCACGCCGCGGGTGCTGCTCGAAGCGACCAACAATCCCGATAAGGAAGCCGCCAAGCGCGCCTTTGCGGCGATGATGACGATGAAGAAGATCGACATCGCCAAGATCGAGGCCGCTCTCAAGGGTGACACGGTTAATGCGTAAGCTGACCGGCGCGGTGTTCCAGTCCCTCGACGGCGTCATGCAGGCGCCCGGGGGGCCGGAGGAGGATCCGACCAGCGATTTCCGCCTAGGAGGATGGGTCGCTCCCTTCTGGAGCGAAAACATGGGCCCGTTCGAAGACGTCATTATGGGTGAATACGACCTGCTGCTCGGCAGGCGGACCTATGACATCTTCGCGGCTTATTGGCCCGACAATCAGGACAATCCGATCGGCGCGAAGTTTCAACGCATCAACAAATATGTGCTGACTCATTCCGACGAGCCGCTGACCTGGGAAAATAGCCGCAAGATCGGCGGCGGGACTGCGGCGGAAGCCGTCGCCGAGCTCAAGCAGAGCGACGGGCGCGACCTGCTCATTCAGGGAAGCAGCACGCTCTATCCGCCGCTGATTGCGGCAGGACTCTTCGACCGGCTGGTCCTGATGACTTTCCCGATCCTGCTGGGACGCGGGAAGAGCATCTACGACGGTCTCCAGGACCCGGGTGCGTTCAGACTGGCCAAGAGCCATGTGTCCGACAAGGGCGTCATATTCGGAGCCTATGAACCGAATGGCGAGGTGCCGACCGGCACGTTCGCGACCAAGGAACCGAGCGAGGCGGAGTTGGAGCTGCGGGAAAAAATCAAGGACGGCGCCTGGTGAGCCTCGAATATTTCGGACACCCGTTCAGCAGCTACACGCAGAAGGGGCTAATCGCGCTGTGGGCGGATGGCACGCCCTTCAATTACCGCATGATCGATCCGGATCACCCAGAGAATATGGAGGAGCTCAAGCGGCATTCGCCGTACGGGATGTTCCCGCTGCTGATCGACGATGGCACGGCAGTGTTCGAGACCTCGACGATCATCGAGCATTTGCAGGCGCATCATCCGGGTCCCAATGCCTGGATTCCGGAGGGCGAGACAGGGCGGCAGGTGAGGTTCCTCGACCGCTTCTTCGACCTTTACGTCATGGGCAATATGCAGAAGTCCGGGAACGACATCCTTCGCCCCGAAGGCTGCAAGGATCCCTATGGCGCCGACAAGGCCCGCAAGGACTTGCACATTGCCTATGATTGGCTCGAGGCGAACCTGGGCGACGGGCCCTGGGCGGTCGGCGACGCCTTCACCATCGCCGACTGCGCGGCGGCGCCATCGCTCTTCTATGCGGACTGGGTCGAGGAGATCGGTCCGTCCCGGCCCCGGCTGCAGGCATATCGGGCGCGCCTCCTGGCGCATCCGGTGGTGGCCCGGGCAGTCGACGAGGGCCGACCCTACCGCCCCTATTTTCCGCTCGGGGCGCCGGACCGGGATTAGTCGACCAGGTCGTATCCGCCGAGAAATGTCTCAATCCCGGCGATGCCCTCAAGTTCGGCATCGAGCCGGCGATAGTGGTCGCCCTGCCCGGCCTGGAACCGTTCGAATGCTTCGACCGATTCCCAATGGTCGGCAGTCACATAGATGCCGTCACCGTCGCGCCACAGATCGGTGCGGACGAAGCCGGGCGCGCTGGCGAACAGCTTCGCCCAGTCGCCGTCCGACCTGTAGGCCGACAGGAAGCGCTCCTCCGTCTCGGGCGGAACCTCGAACCGCCAGAGGCGGACATGGGTCAATGGAATGCCCTCGCCCCGCGCAGCACCTGCCAGGCCTCAATCACCTCGCGCAGCTTCATTTCATGGCTGCGATCACCGCCATTGCGGTCGGGGTGGTAGCGCCGCACCAGCTGCGAATAGCGTTTGCGCACCTTGTGGAGGTCGGTGTCCTCATTGAGGCCCATCACGCCCAGCGCCTGGCGTTCCCGGGCAGTGAACCTGTCGACCGGCTGCCGCCCCGCCTCGGGCCGGAAGCGGGCGGAAATCGCGTCGAGCGGATCGGCGAAGTCGCGCCACGCAGGGCCCTTGTCACTCCCGACATGAGCGAACGCTCGCGTTGCCCGGTCCCAACCGGCGATCGGCGACTGGGCCGCCTCAATCTCGTCCGCGCTCATCCCTTCGAAGAAATTATATTTGGCGTTGTGTTCGCGTACATGGTCGAGGCACAGCCAGCGCCAGCTGCCAGGCCCGTCGAAATCGGAAGGCGTCAAAGGAGCGCGGAATTCTCCCGGCGCACGGCAGCCGCGCACCGAGCAGCGGACCTTCGCGCCCTCAACCCGTCCATGCCATTTGGTCTGCCTTGCCGTCACCGCTTCCTCGCAACCGGAACCCATCTATATAGGGCCGATGACCGAGACCGTCACCGGACCTGTCGCCAGGGAAATGATCGAGCGTCTGACCGCCGCGCTGAAACCGACGCGGCTGATCCTGGAAGACCAGAGTAATCAGCATATCGGCCACGCAGGTCACGATCCGCGCGGCGAAAGCCATTTCGCTCTGATCATCGAAAGCCCGGCATTCGCCGGGCTGAGCCGGGTCGAGCGCCAGCGAAGAGTCTATGCTGCTCTGGGCGAGCTGATGCGAGAGCGCGTGCACGCCCTCACGATCCGGGCCGCGGCACCGGGCGAATAGCCCGGGCCGCTACAGCCGAGATCGCTACAGCGCCAGCTGGACGCTGAAGCGGCCGCCCACCGAGACCTTGTCCCCTCGGTCTTCGGCATTGACTTCGCCGGCCAGCACGAGGCCATTGTCGCCGCCGAGCACCCTTAGTCCCCCGAGCCAGCCGCTCTTGCGCTTCTCCGGAGTCAGCGTGAAGTCCTCGCCGTCGGTGAAGTGAGCGGTTGTCTTGCCGAGCGAGCCGCTGAGGATGCTCCGATATCCGCCTTCCAGCTCGACCCGCATCCAGGACTTGTTCTCGCGCTGGCCGAACAAGTCGTAACCCAGCGCCAGGGCGCCGTTGACGGATGTCTCGTCGCTGTCGCGGTCGTCGACATGGAGGTCGAAGGCATCGCCGCCGCCCTTTTCGTCGTATGACTTTTCGCTCAGCTTGAAGTGGTCGAGCGAGACGGACGGACGGACCGAGAAGCGGCCCATCTGCCAATCATAAGAGGCGCCGACCGACGCAGAATAAAGGTGACCCTTCCAGTCGCCTTCCGTTTCGCGCTCGACAAGCACGTCGTCGGTGGTCCCGTTGAACCGGCGGGTGCTGTCGAAGTTGATCATCGCAGCGGTTGCGCGCGCATAGGTGTTGAGACCGCCCCATTTGCCGCGCCAATAGAGACCGGCTTCATATTGGTTGGCGATCAGCTCGTTGTCCCCATGCGTGTCGCGACCCGAAAGATAAGCGAGCGTCACGCCGACGCCGCCGGCTTCTCCAAGCCCGGCTTCAAGCCCGAAGGTCGCTCCCCAGCCGCCAAGGTCGTAGTCGGACGTTGCGCCGATCGACTTGCTGGACGCCCAGCCAACCTGCTCCGTCCAGACGCGCCAATCGCCCGGTTCGCCCGGTGCACGCGGATCCAGGAACATCCGGTTGACCAGCCGCGGACCCTTGGTGACCGCCTCGAACGCGCCGCCGGCATGGTCCGGAAGCATTTGCTGCAGCGTGTCCTGGAGGGTTTCGCTGTCGCCGACGTCCAGCAGGACACCCGCGATCTGGGTATCGGAATCGGCTGCCGCCAGCACGGCGTCGAGGATGTCGCCTTCCGAGCGATTGATGCCGAGCTCATCGTCCGACTTCAACCGGATGGTCAGCGACACCTCATTCGGCACCGTGGTGACGAGGCTGCTATCGTAGAGGAACGGAAGCGAACCGACCGCGCTGGTCAATCCCGACCCAACCGTCAACGATCCGGCCTGGATGATCTTATAGGTGCCGGCAACGTCGCCGACCGTCAGCAGGTTGACCGCGATCAGATTGTTGGTGCCGAGATTGGCAGCGCCGCTCACGCTGTAAAGGGTGTTGGTGCCTGCTTCGCCGTCGATCGAAACGCCGATCGTCGCACCCGATCCGGTCGTCAGTGACGCTAGCCCAACGCTGCCCAGGTTGGTGGCATTGAGTTGCGATCCGGTCCCCACGGTTGCGGCAACGCCACCACTGTTCAGCAGGTTACCGGTGAAGTTGGACGTGCCGCTGAGTTGGAGCGCGCCGGCGCCACCGCCAAAATCGGCATTCCCGTTCATCACCCCGTCGCCGGACATTGACAGCGTGTTGCTGCCGCCGCCGAAGAATACATTGCCGGTGACGGCGCCGTCCCGAATGTCGAGCACGTCATTGCCAGTGCCGAACTTGATCTGGCCGTTGATTGCCGGTGCTGTGCCGGACGCGACGACTGTCTGCCGGACCGTCGCTCCGACCGTGTTGGCGCTGAGATCGATCGCGGTCGCGGCAGTCCCCAGCGTATCGCTATTATTGACCGTGATCAGGCCACTGTTCTCGACCAGATTGAGGCCGCCCGACTTGTCGAGGATCGCCGTTGCGGTCCCTGCACTGCCGCTACGAGCGGCGGTGATGTTGCCGCTGTTCCGGATCGTAGTGACGTTCGCGCCCGTATCGACAAGGATCGTCTGTGCGGATGTGGTGTCGGTCCCACCGCCCTGGGCGGCGACAGTTCCGCTGATCACCAGTTCGGGAACGGTGGCGCCGGCGCCAATCTTGATGGCGATGGCATTTGCTTCGCTGGCCTGTGCGGTAACATTACCGCTGATGGTGGCGCCGCCAGCAATGGCGACGGTCTGGCCTGCCCCGCCGATCGACAGACCGGTCGCGGACACTCCCTTGTAAACTCCGTTGCCATGGATGCCGCCCTTGATCACCAGGCCATGTCCGGCAGTTGACGAGGCGACAGCACCGACGGTGACAGCTTGCGACGAGGTGCCGATCTGGACAGCAGGAGCAGCGCCGTAGCTGAAGATCGCAGCAGTTCCCTCGTTGGCATCTTCAATGAGGTCGTCGTCTTCGTCGGTATCGGTCGTGCTATTGTCAGCGGGACGCGCGTCGAAGACGATGCCGCCGGCGACGTTGCCCGCGACCACCACCGCCGAACCACCCTGCAGCAGGTCGTCGGCGTCGAGCTTCGACGGGTCGGCTGGTGGCGTCAGGTAGCGATAACCGCTGGCGGTGACGCTGTTCTGGATGACCAGCGCGCCGCTGATGTTCCCGCCGAGCGACACGCCGACGGAGCCGGCGCCCTGGGCGATGATCGTGCCGTTGGTGAGGTTGACGTTGCCGTTTACTGCACTGGTACGAAGGCCGACGCCATTGTCGCCGAGCACATTGATCGTGCCCCCGGTGAGCGAGATGTTCCCGGCCAAGGTGCTATCGACCGCGATGCCTGCCGACGCATTGCCCTCAATGGTGATATTGCCGCTGTTGAGGATGTTGCCGGTGAAGGTGCCGCCGGACAGGACATGAATGCCGAAACGGCCCGAGCCTTGCGCAAAGGCTCCGTCGATGTCGCCGTCATTGTCGGTGTCGGTCGGCGTATAGCTCTCGTCGATAGTGATCGTGCCGCTATTGGTGATGTTTCCGGCAAGGCCCGGGTTGGCGACGATGCCGGCCGAATTGTTCGCTCCGGTAATCTGGATCAGGCCTTCGTTCTTGACGCTGTCGTTGCTGTCGATCGTAACCGCATTTCCGCCGGCCGGCTTGACCGAGCCAGTGGAAGAAATCCGCACATCGTCATTGCCGGTGCTGGTCAGCACTGGCGTGGTGATCGCCGTGCTGATGACGGTTTCGGCATTGGCGACGGCGGGGAGCAAAGCGAACGACAGGGGCGTCAAACAGGTGGCGGCAAGCAGCTTGCGCATCGGGTATCCTCTGGCTGGAACGCACCGCCAGGCATCGCGGGCGCTTCATGAACACATTGTTTATGGGGACTGGCGAACGCTGGGGGGCCTTCGCAACTCTTTGAAAACCTACCTTTTATTAATCGCAACGAACATCGCGGTATCCCGCAGCGCGCCGATTAGCCAATTTAGCCCGCCGCTGCCAACCTCCGTTCGTCGAATTTGGTTGCTTTGTTTCTAAGTATCGGACTTGTTTCGGTTTTTTAATGACAACAACTGACCGCTCTTTCCTTCCTGCCTGCTTTTGTGGTTGAGGGAGGCGAAGGAGTCGCGCCGATGGAAACGATTACTCCGACCACGCATGACCTCGGTGACTTCAAGGTCCGCCGCACCCTTCCTTCAAAGCCGCGGCGAATGGTCGGTCCATTCATCTTCGTCGATCAGTTCGGTCCCGCTCGCCTGCCGGCCGGCAGGGGGATGGACGTGCGCCCTCACCCGCACATCAACCTCGCCACGGTGACCTATTTGTTCGAAGGCGCGATCGAGCATCGCGACAGCATCGGCAGCCATGCCGTAATCGAACCCGGCGCGATCAACCTGATGACTGCCGGGCGCGGAATCGTTCATTCGGAGCGCTCGCCGACGGCGCTCCGAGCCGATGGCCCCTCGCTTTATGGCATGCAGACCTGGCTGGCGCTGCCAGACGGCAAGGAGGAAATCGAGCCGGCTTTCGAGCATGTCGACGGATCTGCCCTGCCCCTTGTAGAAGGAGAGGGAGTCTCCGCGCGAGTGCTTATGGGCACGCTATGGGGCAAGACTGCCGGCGTCACCGAGCACAGCCAGACCATCTACGCCGACATATTGCTCGGCGGCGGATCGAGCATCCCAATCGACGCTGTTGCCGACGAGCGGGCCGTGCTGGTGACCGAGGGCGACGCCAGCCTCGACGGCGACCGGTTGAAACCCTTCACACTCTACGTGATGGCCCCAGGCGAGCCGATGACCCTGAGCGCCGAATCGCCGTCGCGGATCATGCTGCTGGGCGGCGAGGCCTTTGCTTCCCAGCGCCATGTCTTCTGGAATTTCGTCTCCTCATCGCGCGAGCGGATCAATCAGGCCAAGGAGGATTGGAAAGCGCGCCGATTCCCGCTGGTGCCAGGCGACGATCAGGAGTTTATCCCGCTTCCCGAGATTCCCTTAACGGTCACCTATCCATGACCGAATATCGCAGGGTCGGACTGTCGACCGGCATCGGCATGAATGTCGCGCTGGCGGGCCCAGAGGATGCGCCGCCGGCGATCCTGATCCATGGGTTTCCAGAGTCGCACCGGACCTGGCGTGCCATCGTTCCGTTGCTCGAAGATGGCGTCCGTCTCGTTATGCCAGACCTACGGGGCTTTGGTGACAGCGACCGCCCACAGGACGTCGCCGACTATGCTACCGACACGCTGATCGCCGATATTTTCGCGCTCGCCGATGCATTGGGCATCGACCGGTTCGCATTGGTCGGCCATGACTGGGGCGGCGCGATAGCCTGGGCGGCGGCGCTGCGCGGCAACCGGAGAATCAATCGGCTAGCGATCATCAATTCGCCCCACCCGATGATCTTCCAAAGGAGCCTCATCGTCGATGACGCCCAACGGGCTGCGTCCCAATATATCCGCGCCTTCCGCAATCCCGGTATGGAAGCCGGTATCGCGGCGATGGGCTTTGAAACCTTCTTCGACAAGAGCTTCGCCAAGCATGCAGACCTGACGATGATCCCGGCGGAAGAGCGGCAAACCTACATCGACCAATGGAGCCGCCCCGGCGCACTGACCGCGATGCTCAACTGGTATCGGGCGAGCCAGGCCGTAGTGCCCGCCCTGGACGAGAATGCCGCCATGCCCGCCTGGGTGACGCGTGGCGTTCCCAGGCTGAGCATTCCCGTGCGGGTGATCTGGGGGCTGGAAGACAAGGCCCTGCTGCCAATCCAGCTCGAGGGAATCGGCGAGGTTGGCGACGACGTCGAGCTCTTCCCGCTAAAGGGCGTCGGCCATTTCGCGCCGTGGGAAGCGCCTGAGCGAGTTGCCGAAGCGCTCAAGCCCTTCCTGTTGGCGGTATGAGCGGCTACAGGCCGCGGCCATCATGACTCGCTCCATTTCCCGTTCCGCCGCCCGGCTCGCCGCCGTCCAGGCGCTCTATCAGCAGGAAATGGAAGGCACGCCGACAGCACGGCTGCTCCACGAATTTCACAATCATCGGCTCGGTGCGACGATCGAAGGCGAGACCTATGCCGAGGCGGAGATCAGCTTTTTCGACGACCTGGTCGAGGGAACGCTGGCCCGCCGCGACGAGATCGACCAGCTGATCACCAAGCGCCTTGCCGAAGGATGGAGCCTGGAACGGCTCGACAAGCCGATGAAAGCCATCCTGCGGGTCGGCGCCTATGAGCTGATCGCCCGCAACGATGTGCCGGTCGCGACGGTCATCAACGAATATCTCGATGTCGCCGACGCCTTCTACGACCAGCGCGAGAAAGGCTTCGTCAACGGACTGCTCGACGCCATCGCCAAGACGGCGCGGCCCGCCGCTTAGGGCTTTCCACCGCCGGTTTCCGCGGGTCTATAAGCAGTCACATGAGTGACAGTGAGTTTGCCTTCATCGACCGGCTGCGGCTGATCGCTACCGATCCAGCATCGCGGGGACTGGACGACGATGTCGCCGTGATCGGGGATCTCGTCTTGACCCACGACATGATCGCCGAGGGGGTCCATTTCCTTCCGGACGACCCACCAGCGTCGGTCGGGTGGAAGCTGGTCGCGGTCAACCTCAGCGATCTCGCCGGCAAGGGGGCGGAGCCGCTCGCCGCGCTGATGGGCGTAACCCTGGGCGGCGATAGCGATTGGGACGAGCGATTCCTGACCGGTGTCGAAGCCGCCTGTGAAACCTATGGCCTAGCGTTGGTCGGTGGCGACACCATCGCCTTGCCTCCAGGGGCTCCGCGCGTCCTGAACCTGACGGCGGTCGGCCGCGGCGGGGCAAGCATCCCATCGCGCGCTGGCGGCTCGCCCGGCGATGCGCTGTGGGTTGTCGGCACCCTGGGCGATGCCGCACTCGGTCTTGCAGTGCTGAAAGAAGATGGTGAAGCCGAAGGCCCGCTGGTCGAGGCTTACCGGCGCCCGGTGCCGCAGCTGGCCGCCGGGCGCCTGCTGGCCCCCCATGCGACCGCCATGATGGATCTGTCGGATGGGTTGCTGCTCGACGCAAGCCGGCTCGTTGCCGCAAGCAACTGCGGTGCCACCATCGACCTCGATTCCCTGCCCTTGTCGCGGGCCTATGTCGCCGAACGTGGGCGGGAACGCCGTGCCCGGCTGACGGCTGCAACCGGTGGCGACGATTATGCGCTGCTCGCCGCCCTCCCTGCCAGTTTCGACCCTTTAAGCCTTTCTTTACCAGCGCGGACCATCCTTGCCCGCATCGGCACGCTGACCGATGGCGACGGGCTGAAGCTCTTCGACGCGGCCGGCGAAGTGCCGTTGCCGGAGCAGCTTGGTTATGAACATCGCGCTTAGCGCCCGTCAGTGGATCATCGGACTGGTCGGCCTCGCCTCCGGAATGGCGGCCGCGCTGCTGCTCAACTAATTAAAATCTTGCTGAATTAGGCGGGTTGCCTCCGCCGCAATCCCCGTTACATCTTCCCCTCCGCATTCTGGCGGCAACCGGGTCACCGGGCAGCCGCCCCAGGGTCAATTAGGGGAAATTCACTTCATGAATCTGGTCCTTATCGCGATTGCCTGCGGCGTCATCGCGCTGCTCTACGGCATTCTAACCAGCCAGCAGGTGCTCCGCGCCTCGCCCGGCAACCAGCGCATGGTCGAAGTGGCCGGCGCCATCCAGGAAGGCGCCTCCGCCTACCTGCGTCGCCAGTACACCACCATCACCATCGTCGGCATCATCGTTGCCGTCGTGGTCTATGCCTTCCTCGGCCGCCTGAGCGCCGCCGGCTTCGTCACCGGCGCGATCCTGTCGGGGGCGGCGGGCTTCATCGGCATGAACATTTCGGTTCGCGCCAATGTCCGCACCGCCGAGGCCGCGCGGACCGGCTTGCAGAACGGCCTGACCGTGGCCTTCCGCGCCGGAGCGGTCACGGGCCTGCTCGTCGCGGGTCTCGCACTGCTCGCTATTGCCGGAGTATTCACCGTCCTCACCGACGTTATGGGATATGCACCGAACGACCGCGTCGTCGTGACCGCCCTTACCGCGCTCGCACTGGGCGCCTCGCTGGTTTCGATCTTCGCCCGTCTGGGCGGCGGCATCTTCACCAAGGCCGCCGACGTCGGCGCCGACCTGGTCGGCAAGGTCGAGGCCGGAATCCCCGAGGACGATCCCCGCAACCCGGCGGTGATCGCCGACAACGTCGGTGACAATGTCGGCGATTGTGCCGGTATGGCCGCCGACTTGTTCGAAACCTATGTCGTCACCGTCGGCATCACGATGGTCACCGTGGCGCTTCTGGTCGGAGCATCGCCGCTGCTGCTGCCGTTGATGAGCCTGCCGCTACTGATCGGCGGCGTCTGCATCATCACCTCGATTGCCGGCACCTACATGGTGCGGCTTGGCAAAAAAGAATCGATCATGGGAGCCCTCTACAAGGGGTTCTGGACGGCCACGATCCTCGCGGTCCCGGCGATCTGGGGCGCAGCAACCTATGCGCTTGGCGATCTCAACCAGGTCATAACCACGTCCGACCTGAGTTTCCCGGCAATCAGGCTCGTCTGGGCGAGCTTCGTCGGATTGGCGGTGACCGCTTTGATCGTCTGGATCACGGAATATTACACGGGCACCAATCATCGCCCGGTCCAATCGATCGCCAAGGCTAGCCAGACCGGCCACGGCACCAACGTCATCCAGGGCCTGGCGATCAGCCTCGAATCCACCGCCCTGCCGACGCTGGTTATCGTTGCCGGCGTGATCATCAGCTGGCAGCTGGCGGGGCCTCTGGGCGTAGCCTTTGCCGCTTCGGCGATGCTGGCACTCGCCGGCATGGTCGTGGCGCTCGACGCCTATGGCCCGGTGACTGACAATGCCGGCGGCATTGCCGAAATGTCGGGGATGGAGGGCGAGGTCCGGAACCGCACGGACGCCCTCGACGCCGTCGGAAACACCACCAAGGCGGTGACCAAGGGCTACGCGATCGGCTCGGCCGGTCTCGCCGCGCTGGTGCTGTTCGGAGCCTATACTGCCGACCTCAAGGAGTTCGGTCCCGAGATCGGCGTCACCGCCAATCTCGACGCCTTGTTCAGCCTGTCCAACCCCTATGTCATCGTCGGCCTGCTGTTGGGCGCGCTCCTCCCCTATCTGTTCGGGGCGATGGGCATGACCGCAGTCGGCCGCGCCGCGGGCGCGGTGGTCGAGGAAGTGCGCGGCCAGTTCCGCGACAATCCGGGCATCATGGACGGGTCGGTGCGGCCCAATTATGCCCGCACTGTCGACCTGGTTACCAAGGCCGCGATCCGGGAAATGATCCTGCCATCGCTGCTGCCGGTGCTGGCGCCGATCGTCGTTTTCTTCGGAATCAGCTTGGTCGCGGGCGACCGCTCGCAGGGCCTGGCCGCAGTCGGCGCCCTGCTGCTCGGCGTGATCGTCTCCGGCCTGTTCGTCGCCATCTCGATGACCTCGGGCGGCGGCGCCTGGGACAATGCCAAAAAATATATCGAAGACGGTAATTATGGCGGCAAGGGCAGCGAGGCCCATAAGGCCGCGGTCACCGGCGACACGGTAGGCGACCCGTACAAGGATACGGCCGGCCCGGCCGTCAACCCGATGATCAAGATCACCAACATCGTCGCCCTGTTGCTGTTGGCAGCGCTGGCGGCGCAGGGCGCGGCGCACTAGGCACCTGCGCTCCGTTTCAAACTTAGCCCCGCCCGGCTTTGCCGCGGCGGGGCTTTCTTTTGCCCAGAGACACTCCCATTTGCCTCCAACAAAGGAGCAGCCGATGCCGCACGCGATAGTCGTCGATCAACCCGGCGGTCCCGAGGCGTTGGACTGGCGCGCGGTTGAAGTCCGCGAGCCCGGGCCCGGCCAGGTCCGGCTACGGCAGACTTCGATCGGACTGAACTTTATCGATGTCTACCACCGCACCGGCCTCTACCCCCAGCCGGCACCATTCATTCCTGGCGTCGAGGGAGCTGGAACGGTCGAAGCAGTCGGACCCGGGGTGGATTGGCTCAATACCGGCGACCGCGTCGCCTATGCCGGGCCGATCGGCGCCTATGCCGAGGTGAGGCTGATCGATGCCGACCGGCTGGTGAAGCTCCCCGACGAGATTAGCGACGAACAGGCGGCGGCTATGTTGCTGCAGGGCATGACCGTCCAGATGTTGCTGCGCCGAGTATATGCCGTGCAGGCGGGCGACACGATTCTGGTTCATGCCGCGGCTGGCGGGGTTGGGCTGATCCTCTGCCAGTGGGCCGCGGCGATTGGCGCGACCGTGATCGGAACGGTTTCAACCGATGAGAAGGCGGATCTTGCCCGCGCCCACGGCTGCTCCCATCCGATCGTCACCCCTGCCCATGATTTCGTTGCCGAGGTCGATCGGATTACAGGCGGCGCAAAGCTGCCGGTGGTCTATGATTCCGTCGGTCGCGACACGTTCATGGGATCGATGGATTGCCTGCGACCGCGCGGCCTGATGGTCAGCTTCGGCAATGCCTCGGGGCCGGTCGATCCGATCTCGCCGCTGCTGCTGTCGCAGAAGGGATCGCTGTTCCTCACCCGGCCGACGCTGTTTCATTACATCGGAACGCGGGCCGAGTTGGAGGCAGCCGCTGGCGAACTGTTCGAGATGGTTGCTAGCGGCAAGGTCAAGGTCGAGGTCAAGCAGCGGTTCGCGCTCAAGGATGCAGCCCAAGCCCACCGCGCCCTCGAAGCTCGGCAAACCACGGGATCGACCGTGCTGACGGTCTGAGCGCGACTTCCCGGCCCGCCTTTTCTTTGCCCACCTTCGCGGCTATGAGCCGCCAACCCGAATTACAGCGACAAAGGATTTTAATGGCCAAGGAAGAACTTCTCGAGATGCGCGGACGGGTGGTCGAGCTGCTGCCCAATGCGATGTTCCGCGTCGAGCTGGAGAATGGCCATGAGATCCTCGGCCACACTGCAGGCAAGATGCGCAAGAACCGCATCCGCGTGCTGACCGGCGACGAAGTGCTGGTCGAATTGACGCCTTACGACCTGACCAAGGGCCGCATCACCTACCGCTTCATGCCCGGGCGCGGAGGCCCCGGCCCGGCCGCCTGATGAAGCTGGTCCTCGCTTCGGCGAGCCCCCGCCGCCTCGATCTTCTGGCCCGCATCGGCGTCACGCCCGATGCGATCGACCCTGCCCATATCGACGAGAGCGTGCCGGCCGGAGAGCTGCCGCGGGATCATGCGCTGCGGCTAGCGATCGAGAAGGCCGAGGCGGTCGAGGCGCGTCATCCCGATGCTTTGGTGTTGGCTGCGGACACGGTGGTCGCGGTCGGTCGCAGGATCCTGCCCAAGGTCGAAGACGAGACGACGCTGCGCGAATGCATGAAGCTGTTGTCCGGCAGGCGGCACCGGGTGTTGACCGGCGTGGCGCTGGCCATCCCCGGCCAGCCGACACGATCGCGAGTGGTTGAGACGATGATCGCGATGAAGGGGCTCTCTTCGGAAGAAATCGATTATTACGCCGGCCATGGCGAATGGCGCGGCAAGGCCGGCGGCTATGCGCTGCAAGGCTATGGCGAAGTCTATGTCCGCCACATTGCCGGGAGCTATTCCAATGTTGTCGGGCTGCCGCTGGCGGAAACGCGATTGCTGTTGAAGAGCGCGGGCCATGCCGTCGCCTGAATGGCTGATCGAGCGCGGGATCGGCGAGACCCGATGCGCGCTCGTCGAGAATGGCCGGATCGTCGAGGCAAGAGTTCGCATCGGCGGGATCGTCCCTGCCGGCGCGATCCTTGAAGCCAAGCTGAAATCCGCCAGGTCATCCGCCATCGCGGTGGCAGGCGGGCTGGAATATTTGCTTCCGAAGGGTGCGCCGGGCGTAACAGAGGGCGCAAAGCTCAACATCGAAGTGACCCGCGAGGCGCTGGGCGGCGACGAGCCATGGAAGCGTCCGCTGGCGAGGATGACCGATCAGTCGGCGGCCTCCCACTCATCCCTGGAAGGTCGCGAAGCCGTCGCCAAAGAATTTGACGATGCTGGCTGGGACGATTTGATCGATGAAGCGCGTAGCGGCGTCGTAGCATTTCCGGGCGGCGAGCTAAGGGTTTCGCTGACGCCAGCGATGACGCTGATCGATGTCGACGGACAATTGCCTCCGGGCGAACTGGCGGTGGCCGGTGCTCGGGCGGCCGCAAAGGCTATTCGGCGCCATGGCATCGGCGGATCGATCGGAGTTGACCTGCCCACGGCCAGGAACAAGGAGTCGCGGCAGTCTGCGGCTGCAGCCGTCGATGAAGTCCTGCCACAGCCTTTCGAACGAACTGCCGTCAACGGATTCGGCTTCCTCCAGATCGTCCGGCCGCGCCGACATGCATCGCTGTTCGAACTGGTTGGCGACCGGGCGGCGTTCGAAACTCGGGCATTGCTCCGACGCGCTTGCCGGGAGGTCGGGGCGATTCGCATTGCCGCACATCCATCGGTGATCGCGGTTTTGAGCGGCCACCGCGAATGGCTTGACCAGCTATCGCGGCAGGTTGGCGGCGCCGTAACCTTGCGCAGCGACCCCTCGCTCGCCATTTCGGGCGGACATGCCGAACGCGCCTAGATCCAAGCCCTGCCCGCAGTGCGGCAAGCCACCGTCGGTCGAGCACGCGCCATTTTGCAGTCGCGGTTGCAAGGACCGTGACCTCTTAAAATGGCTTGGGGACGGATATCGCATTGCCGGGCCGCCGGCTGAGCCCCAAGGGCTGGACAGCGACGACAGCGGCAGTTAGAGGCCGCCTTCGCTCGCGGCGCCGACCGGCGCTGTTCGTGGGCCCAGGTAGCTCAGTTGGTAGAGCACGTGACTGAAAATCACGGTGTCGGTGGTTCGATCCCGCCCCTGGGCACCATCACTTGCGCTGACCGATTTCTGGATGTCCCGCGACGGGCCTGAAGCGGAGTGTCACCCATCAGGCACAGCGTTCTATCCCGAAGCATATTGTGTCCCGCGCAATGTCGGCAATCCTTAAATGTGTGGCATGAACTCTCAAATTGCCGTGAACCAACGGGCTAAGGCTCAAAAGAAAAACCGCCTTTTCCCGGGGAGTTCAAATCCAAATGACTGGCCGATTTCGCGTAAATGCTTGCGCCAGCGCCTTCGCGCTTGCCTGTGCCCTGAGTTCCACCCACGCTTTCGCCCAGGAAGCAAGTTCGGACGCAACCGCCGTTCCTAATGCGGCTGCGGCCGAGGCACCGACGGCCGATGAGCCTTCGGCCGACAACGGCGAGATCGTCGTCACGGCCCAGAAGCGTTCCGAAAATGTCCAGGACGTGCCGATTTCGATCGCTGCCTTTTCCGGCGATACGCTGGAGAAGAACAATGTCGTCAATCTTGAGGGGCTGACCAAGGTCACTCCGAACCTCAGCATCGCCAAGGGTGCCCAGACATCCTATGTGCGCCTTGCCATTCGCGGCATTGGCGCTGCCAGCAATACGACGGTCGAGCCGAGCGTCGCTGTGTTCCTCGATGGCGCCTACGTCCCGCGCGTCGGCGCGGTCGTTAGCTCCATGCTCGATATGGAAAGCGTCGAAGTGTTGCGCGGCCCGCAGGGTACGCTGTTCGGCCGCAACGCAAGCGTCGGTGCGGTCTCCTTCCACACCGCACGCCCCAAATTTGGCGACTTCAACGCCGAGGTGACGGGCGAGATCGGCAACGGCGACCGCTACAAGGCGTCGGGTTATGTCAACGTGCCGGTCGGCGACAAGGCTGCCTTCCGCTTCGCCGGGTCGCAGCAATGGTTCAAAGGCTATTGGCATAACGATTTCGACGGCAAGCAGGTCGGTGGGATCGACGAAAGCGTGCTGCGCGGCAGCTTCCGCGGCGAAGTTGGTCCGGTCGAATGGGTGTTCCGTGCCGACCATGCAAGGCAGAAGGGCGACGGCGCCACAAACATCGACTTCGACCGCAGCAGCGTGTCGGATGCGCAGTGGAATTTTTTCAGCGGCTTCCTCGGTGCTCCCGACACCGACATGAAGGACAGTCATCTCAACCAGTATCTCACCGCCAACGTCGATGACGAGCAGTGGGGCCTGAACAGCACCTTGTCATGGGATGTCGGCGGTGGTTCGACCGTCCGGCTGATCAACGCCTATCGCGATTGGAGTAATGAACAGCTCGACGGCGACGTGGTGTTCACGCCAACCCCGATTGCGTCACGCACCGGTCTGTTCGATTCAAAAGCCCAGAACCACGAGCTGCAGTTCATTTCGCCGGCAGAAAAATGGCTGGATGGCCGCCTCGACCTCGTCGCCGGACTTTATTACTTCCACGAGAGGTACCGGCAGGGCGAACTGCTGCACATGAACTCGCAGTTCTGCAACAAATTGGTCCCCGCAGGGCCGGGACGAACGGCCTGCAACGCCTTCCAAAGCTCGACTGGCGGAACCAATGCCACGGTGCAGAGCGTGCATCAGACCGTCGACAGTTACGCCGCTTATGCGCAGGCCAATTTCCATTTCAACGACCAGTTCTTCGCGACGGTGGGCGGCCGCTTCAGCAAGGATGAGAAGGAAGGATCGTACAACCAGACGACCAATCCCTTCATGGCGACCGTCAGGGCGGCGGAGTCCTTGACCCTGCCGAACATCGATGACAGCCGTTTCACCTATCGCCTCGGCCTCAACTATGAGCCAAACGACGATATACTGATCTTCGGCACCTATTCGACCGGTTACAAATCGGCCGGCTACAACAGCGGCGCAGGTTCGCCGTCCCTGACGACGATACCGGTCACTCCGCCAACCACACCGCCAACCACCCTGTTCGTGCCGGAACGCCGGGTCTTCGACCGCGAGACGACGGAAAATTGGGAACTGGGCGCAAAGACCAGTTGGCTGGATCACAAGCTGACCTTGAACCTCACTTTCTACCGGATGGATATCAAGGGTTTCCAGGACCGCGCGTTCGACGGCACCAGCTTCACCGTCCGCAATGCCGGCAACCTGCGCCACCAGGGCTTCGAGTTCGATGGCGTTGCCAAGCCGCTCAGGAATCTGTCCCTGTTCGCCAGCCTTGCTTACCTGGACTCGGAATTCACCGAATATGACAATGCGGCCGGGCTTCCCGGTTGCGCGGCGAATCCAGTCGTCTGCACTTCCGTCGGGCTTGGGTCGACCCAGAACCTCAAGGGCAAGCCAGCGACCTTCGCGCCGAAATGGACCGGCCGGATCGGCTTCGACTGGGCCGGCGACATCGGTTGGCATGGCCTGAGCTGGGACATCAATTCGAACCTGTCGTTCGTGTCCAAGCAGTTTGGGGGCCTAGTCAACGACGCCAACCCGCAGACCGTCATCGACGGCTATGCGTTGCTCGGCGCCAGGGCGACGATCAACGGCGCAAACGACCGCTGGTCGGTTTCGCTGTTCGGCAACAACCTGCTCAACAAGCAATATGAGGCCGGCAACCTGTACCAGTTCCTCGAAGCGTCGCTGGGACTGCGCAACGGGGTGTTCCCGGGCAGCACCGCGGTTCGCCGCCTTCACGCAGATCCGCGCACCTACGGGCTGTCGGCTACCTTCCGATACTGAGTTTTGTAGTTCGAGTTGGGGAGGGGGAAACCCGGCGCTGGGTCCACGGCGCCGGGTTTTCTTTTGCCAGTCAGCCAGCGAGTTGGTTAGCCAGCGAGGCGCTCGAGCAGCGGCAGGGCGCCGTCCCACCGGCCATAGCCCGCTGCCGGGTTCAGGTGGCCGACTTCGCCGGCATCGTGGAGCTCGGCGCCCCAGGCGCGGGCCAGGCCGGCAATCTTTTCAAATTGCGCTAGCGGGTCATTTTGGCTGACGGCCACGATTGCCGGGAACGGCAGCGGCTTGCGAGGGATCGGCATCCAGCCATTTGCCTTGAGATCTGCAAACGCCGGATAGCCGGCGGGCAATGGAGTTTCGACATCGGCCGGCGTCGCCAGCAGCGCGCCTTTGATCTGCCGCGTGGGCGCGAGCGCCCAGTTGGCAACCATCAACGCCCCTGCGCTGTGCGCGGCAATCACCACTTCACCCTTGATCCGGGACAGCGCTTCATCGAGCGCCTTGACGCGGGCCGCACAGCTCAGCCGGTCTTCGGTGAGCGGCTCAACGGTAACGGAGCCCGGCAGCTCCGCTGCCAACAACGTCTGCCAATGTTCGGCAACATGATCGCGCAGTCCCGGGACAAACAGGACGGTAACGCCGTCTAATGAGCTCACACTAATCCTCCCCAAATGGCGATGAGTACTATGCCGGCGATGAAGACGGTCTCGAAGACCATCAGCACGGCCGGCTTCCACCCGATTTCGATGATTTCCTGGAAATGAGTTTTGACGCCGATCGCGGCGATGGCTGCGATAAGGCATCCGCGTGATGCAATGTTGCCGCCGTCGCGGATGATTTCCGGTATCGGGACAAGGCTGTTGATCACGACAAGCGCTGCAAACGCAGTCACGAACCAGGGAAGCAGCGGTGGCCGCTGTCCATCGCCGTGGCCGCCGCGAGACCGCGCCCAAACCCCAACGGCCACAATGACCGGCAGCAGCATGGCGACGCGCATCAATTTGACGACAGTGGCGGTGTCGCCGGCTTCGGGGGAAATGGCATAGCCGGCCCCGACCACCTGGGCGACGTCGTGGATGGTAGCTCCGATGAACACCCCGGCATGATGATCATCGAACCCGAACAGATTTGAAATCGCCGGATAAAGGATCATGGCAAGGGTCGACAGTGTCGATACGCCGATGATGGTAAAGGAGGTGGCTCTCTCCTTCCGTTCGTGCGCCGGCAGAGCCGCGGAAAGCGCCATGGCTGCCGAAGCGCCGCAGATGGCGGTGGCACCCCCTGAAAGAAGCCCGAACTCGGACCTGAATCCCATCGCCTTGGCCGCCCAGATCGAAACGAATATGGTCAGCGAAACGGCAGCGACGACCAGAGCAATCGGCTGCCATCCGAGGGCCGCGATTTGCTCAATCGTGATGCGGAAGCCAAGCAATGCAACACCAAGGCGAAGCACGGTCCTTGACGCGAAGGCGACGCCGGCCTTGCAGCGATCGACTTCGCTCAGGAAGTTCATCGCCATGCCTAACAGCAGCGCGAACAACATGACTGGCCCGCCGTAATGATCGGCCAGAAATGCAGCAGCCGCGGCAATGATCAGCGATGCCAGCAGGCCCGGGCCCAGCCCGCTAACGGCGGGGAGCCTTAACGCACTTACCCACTTCATATATTACTCCGCGAAAGCGAGATCCGCCTGCGAGGAGCGGCGGGCGCAAAGGAACACCACGGCCGCTGCTACGCTGGCCAACGGCAGCCACTGCAACGCCCCAAGAAGGCCTAGCCGGTCGGCCAGCCATCCGGTCACGATCGGACCGGGAGCGAGCCCAAGGAAATTATTTGCCAAGGTTAAGGTCGCGAAAGCTGTCCCGTGAATTGCCGCCGGGGTCAGGCCCGCAACCATGGCCCCGGCTGGTCCCGTCGTGGCGGCGGCGAGGAAGATGGCAAGGCCGAGCAGGATCAGCTGGAGAGGGCCGGCCGGAAGCGCCAGCGCAGCACCAAGCAGCAGCGCGCAGGCCAGGCAGTAGCCGGCGGCAAGGCGCACCCGCTGATCCGGCTTGCTAAACAGCCGATCGCTGATCTGCCCGCAGACGACCATGCCGACGCCGCATATTGCGAGAAACAATGCGGCAAGCGAGGCGGCGCCATCGACCGGCAAGTCGTAATAGCGGTTGAAATAAGTCGGCAGCCAGGCAGGCAACGCGCCGGCGACGAACAGCTGCAGGCCGCTGCCTACATAGGCGCATTTGATGGTGCGGCCGGCAAACAGGCTGGAAATCTTCGGAAACGCCTGTTTGCGCTCATAGGGCACATTCCCAGCCGCGGTTGACAGCACGGCGATCCGATTTTCGCCGACCAGCAGCGGAAAGAGGACAGCCAGCGCCAGCCCACCTAGTGCGATCGCCATGAAGGCCATCCGCCATCCGTGCGCGGCTGCGACTGCGCCGCCGATGCCCACGCCAAGCACCTGTCCAAGCAGGCCGCCCGCCATGAAAGCTGCCGAAAGCGTCGCCCGAAGGCGTTTCGGAAAAACGCTGACGACCAAGGCGATGCCGACGCTGCCATAAGCGGCCTCGCCGACGCCGACCAAAAGTCGCCCCGCAAGCATCTGACCATAATTGTCGGCGATGGAGCAAAGCAGTGTCGCCAGGCTCCACAGCACCGCCATGACGGTCAGGCTTTTCACTCGTCCCAACCTGTCCGCCAACAGCGATAGCGGAAAGGTCAGGAGCCCGACCATGATTGCGACCACGCCGCTCAGCAGGCCGAGCTGTCCATCGCTCAAGGCCCATTCGGTCTTGAGCAGCGGAAACACGGCATTCAAGACCTGCCGCGCCATATAGTCGGAAATCAGCAGGCCGAAGGTCAGCGCAAAGATGACCCAGGCGTAGGCCGGGACCCTCTCTTGCCGTTCGGCCACCTCATTCATGCCGCGTACCGGTTGGGCAGGGCGCGCCGGCCTGGTTCGCGGTTGGGGACCATGCCGAGCTGCGCCAGCGTCTCGTCGACGCTGTTATATTGGACGCCGATCTTGTAGATTTCGCGGGCTTCCTTGCCGGTCGCAATCTCGCGGCCAAGCTCCTTTGCCACCCGCACCAACTGTTCGATCTGCTGGACAGACGTGATTTTGCTGCCGTCGGGGCCGTAGAGCGTGTCTTCATTGCCGCAGCGCACATGCATGCCCATGCTCATCGCCATCACGTTAAGCGGCAAGACGTTGCGCATCACTGACTCGGCGGTGATCGTGGAGCCGTCGGGCGCGCGGCGGATGAATTCCATGAAATTGTTCGGGTTCGGACCATCGAAGCCGCCGCCGATACCAATCCAGGTCAGGTTGAGCGGACCCTTATAGTGGCCGCGACGGACCAGCCGCTCGACCGTTTCAAGCGCCGGCATGTTGGTCAGCTGGAAATGCGGCTGGATGCCGGCCGCGACCAGGCGGCGGAGATGCTCTTCGACCCATTCGGGGCCGGCCGGAACGACCATTTCCCGATAGGCGTGGTAAGTGTCGGGATCGGACAGGCTGGTGTTGCCATATTCCGCCTCGCTCATCAGATCCATGATGTTCATCTGCGTCGAATTGACGGCGATGGTCACCTGATCCGGCTTGGGCGTCAGGTCGGCCAGCATGTGGCGGGCCTCGTCCGACTGCCACAGCGCCTCGGCGCCCTCCCCTTCCGGGGCGAAGGAGATCGACCCGCCGACCTGCAGGATCATGTCCGGCACGGCTTCGCGCAGCAGGCCGAGCAGCTCGTTGAACTTTGAGAGGCGTTTCGAACCCTTGCCGTCCAGCTCGCGCACATGGATGTGCAGCACGGTTGCGCCGGCATTGTAGCAGTCGATTGCCTGCTGGACATGCTGGTCCATCGTCAGGGGCAGGTCCTCTGGGAAATCGCTCACAGCCCATTCGGGGCCGTAAGGCGCGACCGTGATGACCAACTTTTCCTGTGTTTCGGGCAATAGGCTGTCGTCCATGAACTGCATGGGAATCTCCGTTAGTAAGGCTTGTCGCCGATGATGCCCGCGCGCTCCATTTTCCGGACGGCGGGCCAGTAATCCATGACTGCGTAATGCTGGGTGCAGCGGTTATCCCAGATCGCGACGCTGTTCGGCTCCCACCGCCAGCGGACCTGATATTCGGGGATCGCTGCGCGCCCGATCAGATATTGGAGCAGGTTAGCACCGCCGGGCGCGTAGTCCTGACCGTAACGGACGTTGTCGACCGTGTGGAAGTTGGTGAAGTGGGTCGTGAAGCTGTTGACGAACAGCACTTTCTCGCCCGTGTCCGGATGGGTGCGAACAACCGGATGTTCGGCGTCCGGATATTGCGCCTTTAACGCGTGGCGCTTCTCGACCGGCATGCGCGCTCCGAAACTCGCCTCGATCGAATGACGCGCATGGAGGCCGTCGATCGTTTCCTTCACATGGTCCGGAAGGTCGGCGTAAGCTCTCGCCATATTGGCCCAAAGCGTGTCGCCGCCGACTGGCGGGCATTCGAGACAGCGCAGCACCGCGCCCATCGGCGGGCAGTCGCGCCAGGTGGCGTCGCAATGCCAGGCGTTCTCGTAGAAGTCGGGCGGGGAATCCAGGTCCTTGTAGATACAGACCAGCCCCGGATGCTCGGGATCGCTGCCGGCAACCGGGTGATCTTCGAGCGCGCCGAAGCGATGGGCGAAGGCGACATGATCGGCCTTGGCGATGTCCTGATTGCGGAGGAACAACACCTTGTGCTGAAGCAGCGCCTCCTTGACCGCGCCGAAGAGGTCGTCGTTGGCGGCGGCTTCCGCCAGGTCGACGCCCGAAACCTCGGCGCCGATATGGGCCGTGAGTTTCTCGACGCGCATCATATGACGAAGATCGAGGAGCCCGTGGTCTTCCCCGCCTCCAGGTCGCGATGGGCCTGCACCGCGTCTTCAAGCGCGTAACGCTGGTTGATCTCGATCTTGATGCGGCCGCTCGCAACATGGTCGAACAGCGCACGCGCAAGCTCGGCGCGCTCGGCCGGATCGGCAATATAATCGGCCAGCGCCGGACGCTGGAAATAGACTGAACCCTGGATCGCGAGCTGGAGCGCGTCGATCGGCGGGAATGGCCCCGAGGCAGTCCCGCACCCGACCAGCACACCGCGCCGCTTCAACGATTTCAGCGACCCTTCGAAGGTGTCCTTGCCGACCGTGTCGAACACGGTCGTGACGCCCTCGCCGCCAGTAAGCTCCCTGACCCGGCTCGGCACGTCCTCACGCCTGTAAAAGATGATCTCGTCGCAACCATGCGCCCTCGCCAGCTCCGCCTTTTCCTCCGAGGATACGGTGCCGATGACGCGCAGTCCGAGGAGCTTCGCCCACTGAACGGCAATCAGCCCGACCCCGCCCGCGGCGGCGTGCAACAGGATCGTGTCGCCCGCCTTCATCCAGGGATTGGTTTTCAACAGCCAATAGGCTGCGCTCAGCCCGCGCATGGTAGAGGCCGCGGCGGTCTTGTGGTCGATATCGACCGGAAGCTTGATCAGGGAGGCCGCCGGCATCACGCGGTCGGTCGAATAGGCGCCCAGCGGACTACCGGTGTAGGTGACGCGGTCGCCGATCGTGAATCCGTTTACATTGTCGCCGACAGCCTCGATCACCCCTGACGCTTCAACGCCCATGCCGTTCGGCACCGGCACCGGATAATAGCCGAGGCGGAAATAGGTATCCGCGAAGTTCAGCCCAACGGCGACGTGGCGAACGCGGACCTGGCCGGGGCCTGGATCGCCGACCTGAACCTGTTCGTAGCGCAGCACTTCGGGGCCGCCCGTTTCATAGAAGCGTACGGCGTGCGCCATCTATATCTCCCTTGTCCGTGAAAATTCGGCCTACGCCCGCGCCGGCTTGCCTTTTGCATAATTCGTGACAAATTTTGCTTAGCTGGCGACAGGAGTCGGCATGGAACTAGTCAGAGCGGCCGCGCTTACGGGTTATTTCCCGGTCGCCGAAGCACTTCGGCTCGACACGATCCCGCTGCTGCGGCGCAGCGGGCTGACGCGGGCAATGCTGGACAATCCCGAGCAGATGCTTCCGGCCCGTCCGGTCATCCGTTTGCTTGAGGAAAGCGCGGCGGCATCCAACTGCTTGACCTTCGGCCTCAGGATGGCGGAACTGCGGGGACTTGCGGATCTCGGGATGGTCAGCCTGCTGATTGCCCACCAATCCACTCTGCGCGACGCCTTGTCGGTGCTGATCCAGTTCCGAAACCGCATCAATTCCACTCTAGTTGCGAGCTGCGAGGAATTCGACGGCATGGTGCTGTTGCGCCAGCATTTCGCACTCGACCCGCCCATGCCCTCTCGTCAGGCCGACGACCTTGCCTTGGGCGTACTCGATCAGATGTGCCGCAGTGTGCTTGGCGCTGACTGGCAGCCTATCGCGATCAGCCTGCCCTACGAGCCGACTCCGCCAAATGAACATCCAGTCTATCAGCGGCTTTTCTCCTGTCCGATCGAGTTCAATTCCGAATATGCGGGCATCTTGCTGAACGTGGCCGACCTGGACCGTAGCAATCCGCGGTCCGATCCTGCGATGGCGCTCCATGCCCGCAATTTGGTCAATGCGATGATCGACCCTGGCGAACGGTCAATCGTCGAGGAAGTGGAGCAGGCGATCCAGCTGCTGATGCCTGCAGGCCGCGCTTCCATTGCAAGCGTCGCGGACAGCCTTGGAATTACGGTGCGAACGCTGCAGAGACGGCTGGAAGATGACGGCACCCAGTTCAGCGACCTGCTCGATCGAGTGAGGGTGCGTGAAGTGAGCCGCTACCTTGGCCAGCGCCGGCTCCGCCTGACGGATGTGGCCGACGCACTCGGCTATTCATCCTTGTCCGCGTTCAGCAACTGGTATCGCGGCCGCTTTGGCGAAACTCCGAGCGAAACGCGGCAGCGAACCAAACAACGCAGCGCATGATCATTCTTCCAAAATCGCCATAGACCGTTAGGCAGCCTGCGATGGCAGCGTCACCCGCAAATCAACAACGGCTCGACAAATATGCCGGCGTGGCGCTGATTGCCTGCGCTGCGATGGCGCTGGTTGCGGCCAATGGGCCCTTCGCGCCCGCTTATCATGACCTTTTGCACACGAAGCTCGGGCCGGCATTGCCGCGTCTTGGACAGTTCGACCTGCATCATTGGGTTGCCGACGGACTCATGGCGATCTTCTTCCTGCTGGTCGGCCTGGAGGTGAAGCGCGAATGGTACGAAGGCCGGCTGTCTACCCCGGCAGAGCGACGATTGCCGATCATCGCGGCAGCTTCGGGCATGGCGGTGCCCGCGCTGATATTCGTAGCCATTGCTGGAACCGGATCCGAACTGGTCCGCGGCTGGGCTATTCCGAGCGCGACGGATATCGGCTTTGCCATTGGAGTGCTGGCAATCCTTGGCCGCCATGCACCACCTTCGATCAAATTATTGTTGGTGACGATTGCGATTGTCGATGACATCGGCGCCGTCCTGGTCATTGCGCTATTCTACACCCAGGACCTCAATATCGTCGCCCTTGCTGCTGCCCTCGCCCTGACCGGAGTCATGGCCGCTCTCGGGACATTGGGGGTGCGGCGACTCTGGCCCTATCTCGCCGGTTTCGCGCTGCTGTGGCTGCTAGTCCTGGCGAGCGGCGTTCATGCCACCATAGCGGGTGTGCTCGCCGCGCTGGCCATTCCGCTTGGCGATAAAAAGGCGCCGTCGCCGCTCAAGACGCTGGAGCATGCCATCCACCCCTGGGTGATGTTCGTCGTGGTTCCGCTGTTCGGTTTTGCGTCTGCGGGCGTGGCGCTGGGCGGCAGCCGCGAGCTGATCCAGCCCCTGCCGCTGGCCGTCCTCTCCGGACTATTCCTTGGCAAGCAGTTGGGCATCTTCGGCGCGATCTGGGTAGCGGTCCGGACCGGATTGGCGGCGCGGCCGTCAAACAGCGGCTGGCAGCAGCTCTATGGCGCGTCGATACTATGCGGCATCGGGTTCACCATGAGCCTGTTCATCGGCGGCCTGGCCTATCCAGGAAATGACTTGCTTATCGACCAGGCGAAGGTCGGAACGCTTGCCGGATCGCTGCTATCCGCCCTGGCTGGCTACGCGATGCTTCGCCTGGCGCCGGCCGGTCAGCAGGATGACAATGACGTCGAGAACGTCACCGAGCTATTCGGCGCCGGCCCGCCCAACTAAGCGTTGGGCCCGCTCCCACCTCCTTGGGAACGGGCCCATCTCTTTGCAGAACATGCGTTGACAGCGCTCGCCGCGTCCGCCGATGACCCGGCCGACCGTGCAGGAGAAGTGCGTGAACAACCGTCTGCTTGCCGCCCTGTTTGTCGCCGCCACTCTCGCCAGCTGCCGCGGCGAGCATCAGCCGGCCGTGGCGCCAGAACTCAATGCCATCGCCCGCGATTATGTCCTGCTCAGCCTCACCATCGGCGAAAAGGAAGCGGGCTACATCGACGCCTATTACGGGCCGCCTGAAATCCAGGCCAAGGCGAAGGCTGATGCAGCCGGCCAATCGCTGGAAGTGTTGGCCAAGCGTACGGCGGACCTGTCGAAGCGTGTCGTCGATGCTGCCGGTCAGGCCGAAGGCATCGACCAGCGCCGGGCGCGCTTCCTCCTGGCGCAGCTAACCGCGGCGGAAACCCGCCTCAGGATGCTGCGCGGCGAAAAACTGTCATTCGAGGAGGAGGCGAAAGGCCTGTTCGCGGTGCGCCCGGCACTGAAGCCTCTCACCAGCTATGACCAGGTCCTGCAGCAGGTCGAAACGCTCGTGCCGGGCAGCGGCCCACTCGACAAGCGGGTCGAGGCGTTCCAGGCCAGGTTCACCATCCCTTCCGCCAAGTTGAAGCCGGTGTTCGAGGCGGCGATCGCCGAGTGCAAGGCGAGAACCGTCCAACACATCGCCCTGCCCAAAGGCGAGAATTTCGAACTTGCGTTCGTCACCGGCAAGAGCTGGTCTGGGTACAATTACTACAAGGGCGGCTACAAGAGCCGGATCGAGGTCAACACCGACCTTCCGATCCGCGTCTCACGGGCCGTCGACCTTGGCTGCCACGAGGGCTATCCGGGACATCATGTCCTGAACGCCCTTCTCGAGCAGCGTCTGACCAACGGCCGCAAGTGGATCGAGTTCAGCGTCTATCCGCTCTATTCGCCGCAGTCGCTACTTGCCGAAGGATCGGCCAATTACGGGATCGAGCTGGCATTTCCGGGGCGCGAGCGGCTGGCCTTTGAGTCGGCCAAAATATATCCGCTTGCCGGTCTGCCGGTGGCCGACGCCGAACGCTATTTTACGTTGCAGCAGGCAATGCAGAAGCTGCAGGGCGCCCGCCTGACGATCGCCCGGGACATGATCGACGGCAAAATCGATGAGGCCGAAGCGGTTCGACTGACCCAGCACTACCTGCTGGTCAGTCCGGAACGCGCCAAGCAGCTGACCGAGTTCGCCAAGCAGTATCGCACCTATGTAATCAACTACGGCCTCGGCCTCGACATGGTCCGGGCGGACATCGAAGCCGCGGGCGCCACGCCCGAGGCACGGTGGAAGCGGATGGAGCAGCTGCTCAGCGAACCGACGCTGCCGAGCGACTTGAAGGGCTCCTAGAGCTTCCCGGTCAGTTCCGGGACGATCTTGAACAGGTCGCCGACCAGGCCAACGTCGGCGACCTGGAAGATCGGCGCTTCCTCGTCCTTGTTGATGGCGATGATGGTCTTGGAATCCTTCATGCCGGCGAGATGCTGGATCGCGCCGGAGATGCCGATCGCGACATAGACGTCCGGTGCGACGATCTTGCCGGTCTGGCCGACCTGATAGTCGTTGGGCGCATAGCCGGCATCGACCGCGGCGCGGCTGGCGCCGACCGCGGCGCCGAGCTTGTCGGCCAGCGGGTCGAGCAGGCCATGGAATTGCTCGTTGGAGCCAAAGGCACGGCCGCCCGAAACGATCACCTTGGCACTGGTCAGCTCCGGCCGTTCGGACTTGCTAAGCTCGGCGGAGACGAAGCTCGACTTGCCGAAAGCGCTGCCGGCGTCGACCGCTTCGACCGCGCCCGTGCCGCCGCTCGATGCCGCCTTTTCGAATGCCGTACCGCGAACCGTGAGGACCCTCTTGGAGTCCTTGGTCTTGACCGTGGCAATCGCGTTCCCGGCATAGATCGGACGGGTGAAGGTGTCCTCGCCCTCGACCGACAAGATGTCGGAAATCTGCATCACGTCGAGCAGCGCTGCGACGCGCGGCGCGACATTCTTGCCGGTAGTGGTGGCGGGCGCGAGAAAAGCGTCGTGGCTGCTCATCAGCGCGGCTGCGACAGGCGCGACATCCTCGGCCAGTTGGTGCTCGAGGTGCGCACCGTCAGCCACATGGACCTTGCCGACACCGGCGATTTTGGCGGCGGCATCGGCCACCCCACCAACGCCCTTGCCGGCGACCAGGAGATGGACTTCGCCCAGCTTCGAGGCGGCGGTGACGGCGGCCAGGGTCGCGTCCTTGACCGACGACCCGTCATGCTCGACCAGAACCAGAGTCTTCATTTCGCCACTCCCAGCGCCTTCAGCTTACCCACCAGCTCGTCGACCGAGCCGACCTTGATGCCCGCCTGCCGCTTGGGCGGCTCATTGACCTTCAGAGTCTCCAGCCGCGGCGCGACATCGACGCCATAATCGCCCGGCGACTTGGTCGCGAGCGGCTTCGACTTGGCCTTCATGATGTTGGGCAACGAGGCGTAGCGCGGCTCATTGAGGCGAAGGTCGGTGGTGACCACCGCCGGGATCGCCAGCTTGACGGTTTCCAGCCCGCCATCGATCTCGCGAGTGACGTTGAGGTCGCTTCCGGCGACTTCAACCTTGGACGCGAAGGTGCCCTGCGGCCATCCAAGCAGCGCAGCCAGCATCTGGCCGGTCTGGTTGCTGTCGTCGTCAATCGCCTGCTTGCCGAGGATGATGAGGTCGGGGTTCTCTTCGGCGGCAATCCCCTTGAGGATTTTGGCGACCGCCAGCGGCTCGACCTCTTCTTCGGTTTGGACCAGAACGGCGCGGTCGGCGCCCATGGCCAGCGCAGTGCGCAGCGTTTCCTGGGCCTTGGCCGGGCCGATCGACACGGCGACGATCTCGGTCGCTACGCCCTTTTCCTTGAGGCGAATGGCTTCCTCGACCGCAATCTCGTCGAACGGGTTCATCGACATTTTGACATTGGCGAGATCGACGCCCGAGCCGTCCATCTTGACCCGTGGCTTGACGTTGAAATCGATCACTCGCTTCACGGCAACGAGCAGCTTCATGGCTCACTCCGACTTGTTCATTCCGATTGCGGGCCGCCCTTGCACCTCATGCACAAGCTTGCAAGCCCGAGGCTTTGCCTGAGCGATTTGATTATTTGCTCAGGCGACTTCCTTGACCTGATCGACGATCTTGCGGGCCGCGTCGCCAAGGTCGTTGGCGGCGACGATCGGCAGGCCGCTCATGGCGAGGATATCCTTGCCCTGCTGAACATTGGTCCCTTCCAGGCGGACCACCAGCGGAACCGACAGCGACACTTCCTTGGCCGCCTCGACAATGCCCTCGGCGATGATGTCGCAACGCATGATACCGCCGAAGATATTGACGAGAATGCCCTTCACCGCCGGGTCGGAGAGAATGATCTTGAAGGCGGCGGTGACCTTTTCTTTCGAAGCGCCGCCGCCGACGTCGAGGAAGTTGGCCGGGAAAGCGCCATTCAACTTGATGATGTCCATCGTCGCCATCGCAAGGCCGGCGCCGTTGACCATGCAGCCGATGTCACCGTCGAGCTTGATGTAGGCGAGGTCATGCTTGGAGGCCTCGACCTCCATCGGATCCTCTTCGGTGATGTCCCGCAGCAGTTCGAGGTCGGGATGACGGAACTCGGCATTGTTGTCGAAGCCGACCTTGGCATCGAGCACCATCAGCTTGTTGCCGGCGGTGATCGCCAGCGGGTTGATTTCGATCTGCGAGGCGTCGGTCCCGATGAACGCATCGTACAGCTTGGCCAGCACATTGGCGGCCTGTTTGGCGAGGTCGCCGGAAAGACCGAGCGCCGCGGCGACCGCGCGGCCATGATGGGGCATCAGCCCGGTCGCGGGATCGATGGTGATGGTCTCGATCTTTTCCGGCGTGTCATGGGCGACCGCTTCGATATCCATGCCGCCCTCGGTCGAGGCGACGACGGCAATCCGCCCGGTCGAGCGGTCGACCAGCAGCGCCAGGTAGAATTCCTTTTCGATGTCGACACCATCGGTGATGTAAAGACGCTGGACCAGCTTGCCCTGCGCGCCGGTCTGGATCGTGACCAGGGTCTTGCCGAGCATCTCCTCGGCGTTGGCGCGAACTTCGTCGATCGAGCGGGCAAGGCGGACGCCGCCCTTGGCGTCGGCGCCGAGTTCCTTGAACTTGCCCTTGCCGCGGCCGCCGGCGTGGATCTGCGCCTTGACCACCCACAGAGGCCCGGGGAGCTGCTCGGCGGCGGCGACTGCTTCATCGACGCTCATCGCCGCATGGCCGGCAGGAACGGGCACGCCGAATTTCGCCAGCAGTTCCTTGGCCTGATATTCGTGGATGTTCATGTGTGATTCCCGTTGGAACGAATTGCGGCGCCCTTAAGCAGATTGCGACGCCGGTTGCAAAGCTGGCCGCCCACGAATGTTCACAATGTTCACGTTGACCATGGCGGTTTCCAATGGGCCAATCTTCGAGAGAATCGGATGCCGGGCGACGCTAGACAGAAGTGGCTGCTGTAGGACAGGATTTTTCGCGCAGTGACCGACGCTCCGACCCGCAAGATCATCCATGTCGATATGGACGCCTTCTACGCGTCGGTCGAACAGCGCGACAATCCGGAGCTGAAGGGCAAGCCGGTCGCGGTCGGCGGGGGCCATCGCGGGGTGGTGGCGGCGGCGAGCTATGAGGCGCGCCAATATGGCGTGCGTTCCGCCATGCCGTCGGTCACGGCCAAGCGCCGCTGCCCCGAGCTGGTCTTCGTCAAGCCGAGGTTCGACGTCTACCGGGCGGTCTCGCAGCAGATCCGGGAAATCTTCGCCGACTATACCGACCTGGTCGAACCGCTGTCGCTCGACGAGGCCTATCTCGACGTGACCGAGGACCGGCGCCGCCTCGGCACCGCCAGGGCGATCGCGGAGGAAATCCGAGCGCGGATCAAGGCCGAGACCGGGCTCACCGCGTCGGCCGGAGTCAGCTATTGCAAGTTTATCGCCAAGCTGGCGTCGGACCAGAACAAGCCCGACGGCCTGTGCGTCATCCCGCCGCACAAGGGCGCGGCCTTCGTCGCGACGCTTCCGGTCAAGCGCTTTCACGGCGTGGGGCCGGTGACTGCGGCAAAGATGGAAAGGCTCGGTATCCTGACCGGAGCCGACCTGGCCTCCTGGCCGATCGAGCAGCTGGAGGCGCATTTCGGATCGTCGGGCCGCTGGTACTGGCGAATCGCCCGCGGCATCGATGACCGGGAAGTGAAACCGGACAGGCCCTACAAGAGCGTCAGTGCGGAACGAACCTTCGACATCGACTTTGTCGAGGCCGAAGACCTGCGGCGCGAACTGGCCCGTGTTGCAGGCTACGCCTGGCAGCGGATCGAGCGGTCCGAGGTGAAAGGACGAACGATCACGCTCAAGGTAAAATTCGGTGATTTTACGCAAATAACGCGTTCGAAAAGCTTTTCCCAACCGGTGCCGGACTTCGCCGCCTTCGAGGCCGCCGGACAGGCGTTGCTGGAGGCTCTGCTGCCGGTTCCCAAAGGTATCAGACTGCTCGGATTGGGCCTTCATTCGATGGTCGACGAAGCGGAGTCCGAGCCGAAGCAGCTGGGACTCGAAATCTGAGAATTTTTCTGTTATATAATTGACACAGGCCGTCGCCTCCCGCGGCGGCTCATTCATACAGGATCACATCCAGGTACCAGTGCCGGACCGGGGGGTCGCTATTGGGGGGCGATTACGGTGGCGTTTGCGCTGGCGCAAGTGGACAATTGAAAGAGGTGACGGAATGGCTGCTAAGGCCCTTAACTTCGATGTTGGCGATTATGTTGTGTACCCCAAGCATGGTGTCGGCCGGGTGGTCGAACTCCAAAGCACCGAAATCGCCGGAACCCGTCTCGACCTGTACGTGCTTCGCTTCGAGAAGGAGAAGATGACCCTTCGCGTTCCCGTCGCCAAGGCGGACTCGGTCGGAATGCGCAAGCTCAGCAGCGACAAGACCATGAAGGACGCGCTCGAGACACTGAAGGGCAAGCCCAAGGTCAAGCGCACGATGTGGTCGCGCCGCGCGCAGGAATATGAAGCGAAGATCAATTCGGGCGACCTGACCTCGATCGCCGAAGTGACCCGCGACCTGTTCCGCGCAGACGACCAGCCTGAGCAGAGCTATTCGGAGCGGCAGATTTTCGAAGCGGCCTCGTCGCGCCTGGCGCGCGAGCTGGCGGCGATGGAGCAGACCGACGAGAAGGCGGCGTTGGCCAAGATCCATGAGATCCTGAACAAGGCTGCTGCGATCCATAACAAGGCCAAGGAAGCCGCGTAAGCGAACTTGCCAGCCAATCGAGAAGGGCGCCCCTTGCCGGGCGCCCTTTTTGTAATCGGGGTGAATGCTAGGCCAAGTTCGACATGCTCACGGATTGGTGAAGCTCCTCGGCCATCTGCTCGCGAATGAGAAACTTCTGGACCTTGCCAGTGACCGTCATCGGGAAGGCGTCGACGAAGCGGACATAACGAGGGATCTTGTAGTGCGCGATCTGGTCTCGGCAGAAATCGCGTAATTCATCCTCCGTCATCCGCTCATCGGCCTCGAGCCGGATCCAGGCACAGACTTCTTCGCCATATTTTTCATCGGGAAGCCCGACCACGGCCACATCCTCCACCTTCGGATGGCCGAGCAGAAACTCCTCGATTTCGCGCGGGTAGATATTCTCACCTCCGCGAATGATCATGTCCTTGATGCGCCCGACGATTGCTCCAAAGCCCTGCTCGTCGAACACAGCGAGGTCGCCGCTGTGCATCCACCCCTCGGCATCGATCGCCTCGGCCGTCTTCTGCGGTTCGTCCCAATAGCCGAGCATTACCGCATAGCCCCGGGTACACAGCTCCCCGGGGGAGCCGATCGGCACCACATCGCCCTGTTCGTCGACCAGCTTGCATTCGAGATGCGGTTGTACGCGCCCCACTGTCGTCACTCGCCGCTCCAGTGGGTCGTCCGGAGATGTCTGGAAACTGATCGGACTGGTCTCGGTCATTCCATAACCGATCGTCACTTCGCTCATGTGCATGCGTTCGATGACCTCTCGCATGACCGGTTCGGGGCAGACCGCGCCGGCCATGATTCCGGTTCGAAGCGAGCTCAAGTCGAAGCTCTCATCATCGAGTTGGGCCAGTTCCGCGATGAACATGGTCGGCACGCCATAGAGCGCCGTGCAGCGTTCCTGTTCGATTGCCTTCAAGACCGACCTGGGATCGAATGCGTCGCCCGAAAGAACCATGGCCGCCCCATGCGTGAGGCAGCCTAGAACGCCCATCACCATCCCGAAACAATGGTAAAGCGGCACGGGAATGCAGAGCCGGTCCCTGTCGCTGAAATCCTGCGCTGCCCCGACAAAGAACCCATTGTTCAGTATGTTGTGATGCGACAGGGTCGCACCCTTCGGCATGCCCGTCGTTCCACTGGTAAACTGGATGTTGATCGGGTCATGCGCGCCAAGCGTTTTCGAGCGGCGAACAAGTTCCTCTCTCCCCGCCCCGCGCGAGGCGATCTCGTCAAACAGAATCCACCCGGGGCGCGGCGTGTTTCCCAGCTTTATTGCAATTTGCAGGGTCGGAATTTTTGTGGACTGGAGGTGGCCCGGCTCGCAAGAGGCAAGCTCGGGCGCGAGCGTTTCGACCATGCCGACATAGTCGCTGCTCCTGAACTTCTCCGCCACGACCAGCGCGCGAAGTCCGACCTTATTGAACGTATATTCAGCCTCCCTCAGGCGATAGGCGGGATTGATCGTCACGAAGATCAATCCGGCGCGGGCGGCCGCAAACTGCGTCATGACCCATTCGGCATAATTGGGAGACCAGATGCCGATGCGATCGCCCTTCTCCAATCCGAGCGCGATCAGGCTCGTTGCCAGGCGATCCACCTGCTCGAGCAACTCAGAATAGGTGAACCGCAGCTGCTGATGCGCCGAAACAAGGGCTTCGCGATCGCCCCATTGTTCGGCGGCGAGGACTAACGCATCGCCGATGGTGCGTTCGACCAGTGGAGCGCCAGGCAGGCCTTTGAAATGACTCAGCATAATCGCCTCCGTCGGAATCGTTAGATGCGCCGGAGCGGAAGCAAACGCCAGCCATTCTGGGGCAGCAGCCAGTCCGAGATCAGGGAATATCTCGATATGATGTCGGTTCGGCTTGGCAGATGAAGAGGGTGGGACTTGGCCGTTAAGAGCCGACCAAGGCGACAGCGGGGATGCAATTCGCCAACCGACGGTTCGGGGCTGCGGCCGCTGCATGTTTCGGCGCAGTTCAGGCCATGAAAGCCTGGGCTTCTGCCGCGTCTGGAGAGAGACAGATGTCATTTGCGCTTGGACTTGGTGAATCGCTGCGCATTCGCGAAAACCTGGTCCCTTCCGAACTGGCGAATGGCGACAGTTTGGAGCGCGTGCTCAGCCGGCACCTCCTGGCCGTCGAGGCGATGGCGGACGGAATATTGACGTCGATTCTCTTGCTCGACCCCGAAGGCAAGAGCCTGTGGCATGGGGCGGCGCCCAACCTTCCACGTGCCTATTGCGAGGCCATCGACGGCATAAAGATCGGTCCCAACGTAGGTTCATGCGGAACCGCCGCCTTTCTTGGTCGCGCGGTCTATGTAACCGACATCGCATCGGATCCCCTGTGGGCCGACTTTCTTCACATTGCCTTGCCGCATGACCTCAGGGCATGCTGGTCGACGCCCATCCGCGGTCCGGACGGCGCGGTTATCGGCACCTTCGCAATCTATCATCGGACGGTCGGCGGCCCGACCCTGGATGAGATCGACGCGATCGAAATGATCACAAATCATGTCGCCCAGGCGATCCTGTTGTCGCGCGACATTCAGGACGTCGAAGAGCCTGCGCTGAGCCAGGACCGTGCAAGGCCCTTTTTGCAGCTGGTCCCTGGTCCGGACTCGCCGGGCGAAAGCCCAGCCGAGGCGGCGCGGCTGCTGCAAAGCATTGTGAAATTTCAAGCATTTGCAATTGAACTGGATCGCCTTGCCGACATGGCGGACGCTGAATCAACCGCCCAAGCATTGAGAGCCGCATCCGCTGATTGCAGGAGGCTAGGGAGGGTGATTCTTAGCCAAATTGAGAACCAAGACTTTAAGTCGCCCCGAAAGGGTTAGCCGGGGCCCTCCCCTTCACCGATCGCGCCGATCTGAACGCTCTTGCATTGCATTGCGGATCTGCATTAGTGTATTAGCGATGCAATACGCCTTATAGGGAGGACCATGATGAGTCGTCGCTTTATCACCACTGCCGCCGTCGCCTTGCTGGCCGGCGCCTGCCATGTCGGATCCAAGGCCGAAGACCGCGACGCGGGGCCTAAGGTCAGCCGCAACTACCAAGTCGGCGCATTCGACAAGCTGGCCGTATCGGGGCCCTACCAGGTGAATGTGGTGAGCGGCGGAGCGCCGGGCGTGAGCGCCCAGGGCGGGTCCAACCTGCTCGACGAAACCGAGGTGGTGGTCGAGAATGGCACGCTGAAGATCCGGCCCAAGAAGCGGGGCGGCATCCACTTCAACTGGCACAATGGCAAGGCGGTGTTCACGGTCAACGCAGCGGCGCTGCACGGCGCGGCGATCGCCGGGTCGGGCGGGGTCAATGTCGACAAGGTCGCAGGCGACTTCGACGGCGCCGTTGCCGGGTCGGGAGACCTCAAGCTTGCATCCATCGCCGGCGGCAAGATCAAGCTGAACATCGCCGGTTCAGGCGGCATCGATGCGGCCGGCAAGGCCGACGCCGTCGACCTGTCGATTGCCGGGTCGGGCGACATCCGCGCAGGCGGGTTGGCCAGCCGGAAAGCCGACGTGTCGATCGCCGGATCCGGCAACGTTGCCGCCAACGCCAGCGACACTGCATCCGTCTCGATCATGGGATCGGGCGACGTCGATATCAGCGGCGGGGCGAAATGCTCGGTCTCCAAGGCCGGGTCGGGGGACGTTCGTTGCTCTTGATCGAGCGCTGCTCGTAACCTTGCCTTAACCATGTTGCGGTGAGGATGGGCGAATGATCGACCGATTGCCCATCCTCGCGCTGCTGGTGCTCGCCAGCCTGCCGGCCCCGTCCGACGCAGCCGCGCCGGCCACGCGCAACTACTCCGTCACCAGCTTCGACCGGATCCGCATCGACGGACCTTACAGGGTCGCTCTGAAGACCAATGTTTCGCCGTTTGCGCGAGCAACCGGATCGCCGCTGTCACTCGACGGCCTGTCTATCGGGGTCGAGGGGCGGACTCTGGTCGTCCGCACCGGAGGCGGCGGCTGGGGCGGCTATAGCGGCGAGGACCGCGGGCCGGTCACGATCGAGGTCGGCACGCCTGACCTCAAGACCGCCTGGATCAACGGATCCGGAGCGCTGAGCGTCGACCGGGTCAGGGGCCTCAGCTTCGACCTTTCGATCCAGGGCTCGGGCACGGTCCGGCTCGATGGAGTCGACGTCGACCAGCTTAAGGCGGGCATTTCAGGCGCGGGCAGCACCCAAATGTCGGGCCGCGCCGCCCAGCTCACCGCCACCATTCGCGGTACATCCAGCTTTGACGGCGACGCGCTGCAGGTGAAGGACGCGGTGATCGGCGCCGAGGGGCCGTCAATCGTCAAGGCCAATGTCGCCAATTCGGCCAAGATTGATGCGCTGGGCGTCGCGTCGGTCACGCTGGCCGGCAACCCCGCCTGCACCGTCAAGGCGCAGGGATCGGCCACCGTCACCGGCTGCAAGGACTAGCTCCCAACTCTCAAACCAGCGCCAGCGCCCGCAGCTTGCCGTAGAGCCGTGGCGGTAGCTCACTCAGGCCCGTGCCGTCGTCCTCGCCGGTCGGAGCGTCATTTTCTTCAAGGTAGCGCCAACCCTGGTGGGCGCGCTTCGGCTTTGGCGGGACGGTGACCAGTTCGGCAGAACAGACGATATCGATGCGACCGTCGTTGCGGTCCTCGAGGCGCAGGATCTGCTGCCGGGCGATGATGCGGTGCTTGACGATCCAGTGGAGCGAGCCGCCGATCAGCTCCTCGGCGCGTTTCGGCCGCATCCGGGTGGGGACCCGCACCAAATTGCCGCTGACGCGCCGGGCGATCCGGTTCTGCAGCGCCTCGAGGCTGGCGCAGCCGACGGCGACTTTGGTGAGATGAAGCGGCACCGGTGCGGCGTGGCGGGAAAGTCCCGCCAGTTCAATAGGCTAGAGTCCCGCGGCAGTGGCGAGCCCCAAGAATACCAGGAAGCCCATGCTGTCGGTGACCATGGTCACGAACACGCTTGAGGCGACCGCCGGATCGGCTCCTGCCCGTTCAAGCCCGAGCGGCACCAGCACCCCGGCGAGCCCTGCGACCACGATATTGGTCATCATCGCCGCGGCGATCACCGCGCCCAGCACGCCGGAGCCAAGTACCAGGGTGACGCCGACCCCGATCAGGAAAGCGATGGTAAGCCCGTTCATCAGCGCGACGCGGATCTCGCGCCACACCGCTCGCCAGTGGTTGGAGGCAGTGAGCTGGTTGGTAGCAATCGCGCGGACGGTCACCGCCAGCGTCTGGGTCCCGGCATTGCCGCCGACGCCGGCGACAATCGGCATCAGCGCGGCCAGCACCGCCATGCGCGCGATCGAATCCTCGAAAAAGCGGATCACCGTGGTCGCGACCAGCGCGGTCAGCAGGTTGGCCGCCAGCCAGCGGACCCGCGCCTTGTAGGTGTCGA
>DATJKE010000112.1:0-4430 GCA_035491735.1 Sphingomicrobium sp. | reverse complement strand
GGCGGCGACCAAGTCGGTGATCCTGGCGCTGGTCACGCTCGCCACCGCGACCCTGTTCGTTCACGTGTGGGTCGCCCACCCGCTGATGATGCTGCTGTTCCTGGTCGCCATTTCCGTCGGCTTTTGCCTGCTCGGCTTTGCCATCGGCATCTGGGCCAAGAATTTCGAGCAGCTGCAGGTTATTCCGCTGCTGGTCGTCACTCCTCTCACGTTTCTTGGGGGCGTGTTTTATTCAATCGGCTCGATCGGCGAGCCGTGGCGCACTGTTACCTTGCTCAACCCCATCCTCTACCTCGTCGCCGGCTATCGCTGGACCTTCTTCGGCGTCAGCGACGTACCAATCTGGGCGAGCGTGGCCATGACGGCAGCAGTCATTATTGTACCGCTGACCGCGATCATCTGGATCTTCAGGTCAGGTTATCGGCTGAAATCGTAGCTTGCTGGTCGGCGCGGCTGGCGCCCTGGCCGTCAAGGTTCTTCGCGACGAAGTCCCAATTGATGATATTTTCGAGCACCGACTTCACGTAGCGCGGCCGCTCGTTGCGATAGTCGATATAGTAGGCGTGCTCCCAGACATCGATGGTGAGCAGCGGCGTCATGCCGTGCGCAACCGGTGTGTCGGCATCGTGCAGCGAGGTCACCTCGAGCTTGCCGTTGTTGATAACGAGCCAGCCCCAGCCGCTGGCGAAATGATTGACACTTTCGCTGGCGAGCTTGTCGAGCAACTGCTGCTCGCCGCCAAAATCTGAACCGATCATCTCGCGAAGCTTGCCTGATGGACGGGTGGAACCCTCCGGCGCCAGGCACTGCCAGAAGAAACTGTGGTTCCAGATCTGCGCCGCGTTGTTGAACAGTTTCTTGTCCTTGCGCTCGTCCGCGGCACGGATCACTTCGACCAGCGAGACGCCTTCGAGGTCAGTATCGCCGAGGAGCTCGTTGACCTTGGTGACATAGGCCTTGTGATGCTTGCCGTGATGAAATTCGAGCGTCTCCGCCGACATGTGCGGGCCGAGCGCATCGCGGTCGAACGGCAGCTCTGGAAGATTGAAGGCCATTGCTTGTCTCCGGCAGTAAATGATGGCGTCCCTCTTTCAACGCCAGGCGGCGTTTCCGGCTCCACGCCTTGGCGTCAATCTCTTGCCCCCTACCCCTTCGAGGTCGTAACAGCAGCGCATCGAAGCGGGGAAACCGCCAACGAATAGAGGGGGAATGAATGGGCAAGATCCTTGAAAATCTGAACATGGTGCTGCTGATCGGCCTGGTCGCGGCAATTGGCCTGATGATGGGCTTCCATGCCGACGCGCTAAATGCCGCCGTCGTGCTGCGCTGGCTGCACGTCTTCTTCGGCATCACCTGGATCGGACTGCTCTACTATTTCAACTTCGTGCAGATCCCGACCATGCCGTCGATCCCGGCCGAGCTGAAGCCGGGCGTATCCAAATACATCGCTCCCAATGCGCTCTTCTATTTCCGCTGGGCGGCGGCGATGACCATGCTGATTGGCCTGCTGCTGGCGTGGGTCAACGGGTACCTGGTTGAAGCGCTGACCTTCCAGCCTGGCTTCCAGCTGATCGGAACCGGAATGTGGCTGGGCCTGATCATGGGATTCAACGTCTGGGGGGTCATCTGGCCAAACCAGAAGAAAGCGCTCGGCCTGGTCGAAGCCGACGACGCGACAAAGGCGAAGGCGGCGCGCGTTGCAATGCTGGCGAGCCGCACCAACACGCTGCTGTCGATCCCGATGCTTTACGCGATGGCGAGCTTCCAGTCGCTACCGCGCTAGGCAGGGTGATGAGGTCCGCCGGCTAGAGCTGGCGGACCTGGAACCGTTGGAGTTCGATCCTCGGCTCTTCCCATTTGGGGTCAAGCTGCCGGGCGCGCTGCAGGTCATGATAGGCGGCGGCGATGTTGCCGCTGTCTTCATTGCCCATGGCTCGCACGAAATAGGCAAGCGCCGGCTTGCGAGTTCCATATTCCAGGGCCTTGGCGACCAGCGGCAGGGCGTCCGTGCTCTTGCCGAACCGGGCGTGCGCCACGGCCTTGTTGAGCCACGCCTCTGGCTGGCGCGGATCCATCCGCAGTGCCGCGTCGAAGTCGGCATTGGCAGATTGGACGTCCGAACGGCGCAGCAGGATAATCCCACGGTTGACGAGCGTGCCGACCCGCTCTTCGGGCGGAAGCGCCTGCTCGGCCAGTGCATGGTTGCAATCGTCGAGGGCACGCAATGTGGCGCCAGTTCCCTCAGCAGCTTCATAGCAGGAAACGGCATAGCCGCTGCCCATGGAGACCACCGCGGCACTAGCGGACATTGGTACTGCAATTACAGCCAGAACCGTCAGGTGAGAGAGCTTCGTCATACGACCTCCCGACACTTGGTTGTGACACCCCGGGCCGGGTTATAGCATGTTTTTGGCGAATGTTAGCCAGGCGATGTTAGTGCCAGCTGATGCCGCTTCATCGCATGGCGGAGTTGGTCGTAGGTAAGGCCGAGCGCGGCTGCCGTAGAGCGCTGATTGTAGCGGTGACGCGCCAATGCCTCCTCAAGCAGCGTCTTTTCGTAAGCATTGACGGCGCCACGTAGATCGTCGGTCGTCGCCGGCGCGGCCGGCGTGGTTGGTTCGGCGGGCGCCGCGGCGGGCTGCGCGGCGTAGGCCGCTACCTCGACTGCGCCCGCGGGGTCAGGACTTAGCACCCACGGCGAGGCAAAAGGATCGAACTGGATGGCGTCGACCTCCCGTTCCGGATCCTCGGCGCGATAGACCGCACGCTCGATGACGTTCCTCAATTCCCGAACATTGCCCGGCCAGGAGTAGGCCTCCAGTTCGGCCTGCGCCCGGCTCGAAAAGCCTGGCCAGTTTGGCCAATCCAACTCGACTGCCATGCGCCGGCCGAAATGCTCGGCGAGCAGCGGAATGTCGCCCTGGCGAGCGCGAAGCGGCGGTAGAGTCACCACCTCGAATGACAGCCGGTCGAGCAAGTCGGCGCGGAAGCGGCCCTGATCGACCAGCCTCGGCAAATGTTCATTTGTCGCGGCGACTATCCTGACGTCGACAGAGATTGGCTTGGATGCGCCAATCCGGGTCACTTCGCCATATTCGACTGCCCGCAGCAGCCGATCCTGGGCCGCTGACGAGAGGGTCGCCAGTTCGTCGAGGAACAATGTGCCGCCGTCGGCCTCCTCGAACCTGCCATGGCGGGTCTTGGCGGCGCCAGTGAAGCTGCCGGCTTCATGCCCGAACAGCTCCGCCTCAATGAGATTTTCCGGTAGCGCGGCGCAATTCATCGTCACCAGCGGTCCGGCCCAGCGCGATGAAAGGTGGTGCAACCGTTCCGCGATCAACTCCTTGCCGGTGCCGCGCTCGCCGATTACCAGGACCGGTCGATTGAGCGGTGCGGCACGGCTCGCCCGCTCGACTGCGTCGAGGAATGCCAGGCTTTGACCGACGAATTGATTTGCCCGCTCCATACGCCAACATGTGGTGGCAATTCCCACCATGTGGCAAGATGTTTCGCGCAATTTTCTGCCGATTTTTGAAACTTTCCGCGGAATTCACAGGGAACCGAATTTTTGGCATGAAGCCTGCAAAGCGAAATGTGACAGGGCTTGTCATTGGAGTGACTTGATGGGCATTTTTTCCCGTACGCGGGATATCTTCGCAGCCAATTTCACCGAGCTGCTCGATCGCGCCGAGGATCCGGCGCGGATGATCCGTATGATAATCCTCGAAATGGAAGAGACGCTGGTAGAGGTCCGTGCCTCCGCCGCGCGCTCGATCGCCGACAGCAAGGAAATGAGGCGCGCGCTGGTGCGCCTCAACGAATTGCAGTCGAGCTGGACCGAAAAGGCCGAATTGGCCTTAAGCAAGGATCGTGAGGACTTGGCGAAACAGGCTCTGATCGAGCGGCAGAAGGCCGCCGACATGGCCGAAAGCCTGCAGCTTGAGCTCGATTCGATCAACGAGACCCTGAAGGGCTATGAAGCTGACATCGCCAAGTTGCAGGGCAAGCTGCGCGAGGCCCGTGCCCGCCAGAATGCCATTGCGACGCGGATCGAGAGCGCCGTAACCCGGGCCCGGGCCCGCGAAGTGCTGCACGGCAACCGCACCGAGGACGCTTTCTCACGCTTCGATCAGCTGGAGCGGCGCGCCGATTTCGCCGAAGGCCGAGCCGACGCGATGGGAATGACCGGACCGAAAAGTTTGGAAGAGGAAATTGCCGATCTTCGCGCTACCGATAAGGTCGATGCCGAGCTCGAAGCGATGAAGGCGGCCTTGAAGGCCAAGGGGGCATAAGTGGACGATTTCATTCCGGTAATTGCAATTGTCACGCTGTTCATAGGACTGCCGTGGCTGGTGTTTCACTACATCACCCGGTGGAAAACCGCGGCGACCTTGACCGGTTCGGACGAGAAGCTGCTCGATGAGCTGCAC
>DATJKE010000111.1:0-29120 GCA_035491735.1 Sphingomicrobium sp. | reverse complement strand
ACGCTTTCGACCAGGTTGGAGTAGCCGACCTGCTCGCCATAGCCGAGCGCCATCGCCGCGATTTGGGTATCGAACAGCGGATTGGGCACCTTGTGGGTCAGGTTATGGATGATTTCCAAATCCTGCCCGCCGGCATGAAACACCTTCAGGACATCATGATTGTCGACCAAGAGGTCGAGCAGCGGCGCAAGGTCAAGGCCATCGGCCTTGGGATCGATGGCGGCAGCTTCCTCCGTCGTCGCCACCTGGATCAGGCAAAGGTCTGGCCAATAAGTGTTTTCACGCATGAATTCCGTGTCGACCGTAACGAAGTCCTGGTTCGACATTCGGGAAACGAGGGCGGAAAGCTCTTTGGTGGTCGTGATTAGCGGGTGAATCTTCATCTGCCGCGCGCCATAGCGTCATGCTCGCGCCTTGACAAAGGGACGAGTGAACGCGAAGCGGCGGCGCTTGATTTCGCCGCCTGCGCGGCCTTTTTCTCAGCGAGCCCAATTAAATGCACGCCTACCGTACCCATAGCTGTGCCGACCTCCGGAAGAGCGACGTCGAATCAACCGTCCGCCTGTCCGGCTGGATCCATCGCAAGCGCGACCATGGCGGGGTTCTGTTTGTCGATCTTCGCGACCATTACGGACTGACTCAGATCGTCTGCGCTGCGGGCGGCGAGCCGCTCAAGATCCTCGACCAGCTGAAACTCGAGTCGGTGGTGACGATCACCGGCAAGGTGGTTGAGCGGGAGGGCGGGGCGGTGAACCCCAAGCTCGCCACCGGCGATATCGAAGTCGTCGCCAGGGAGGTTGCCGTTCAGTCGTCGGCCAACGAGCTGCCGATGCCGGTGGCGGGCGAGGCCGACTATCCGGAGGAAATCCGGCTCAAATACCGCTATCTCGACCTGCGCCGCGACCGCCTGCATGCCAACATCATACTGCGCTCGAAGGTGATTGCCTCGATCCGGCGGCGGATGATCGATCAGGGCTTCACCGAGTTTCAAACGCCGATCCTGACGGCCTCGTCGCCCGAAGGCGCGCGCGACTACCTCGTCCCGAGCCGCGTCCATCCCGGCAAATTCTACGCACTCCCTCAGGCGCCGCAAATGTTCAAGCAGCTGCTGATGGTTGCCGGCTTCGACCGCTACTTCCAGATCGCGCCCTGTTTCCGCGACGAGGACGCCCGCGCCGATCGCAGCCCTGGCGAATTCTACCAGCTGGATTTCGAAATGAGCTTCGTCACCCAGGACGATGTCTTCGCGGCGATCGAGCCGGTCCTGTCCGGCGTCTTCTCCGAGTTTGGTGACGCCAAGTTCGTCACCCCGGCCGGCGAATATCCGCGCATCCCTTACAAGGAAGCGCTGCTCAAATATGGCAGCGACAAGCCAGATCTCCGCAATCCGCTACTGATCAGCGATGTTGGCGACTATTTCCGCGGCTCGGGTTTCGGCCTGTTCGCCGGCCTGGTCGAGAAGGGCATGGTGGTTCGCGCGGTCCCGGCGCCGGGGACCGCCGACAAGAGTCGCAAATTCTTCGACGACATGAACGAGTGGGCGCGCGGCGAAGGCTTCGCCGGCCTCGGCTATGCCACCCGCAAGGCGGGCGAATGGGGCGGCCCGATCGCCAAGAACCACGGCGCCGAGGGGATGGACAAGCTGGCCGAGGCGATGGGCCTTGGCGCCGACGACGGGATCTTCTTCGCCGCCGGCAAGGAAGACGATGCGGCCAAGCTCGCCGGCCTCGCCCGCACCCGCGTCGCCGAGCAGCTGGACCTCATCGAACAGGGTGCGTTCCGCTTCTGCTGGATCGTCGACTTCCCGATGTTCGAATATAATGAAGAGCAGCAGAAGATCGACTTCAGCCACAATCCTTTCTCCATGCCGCAGGGCGGGATGGAGGCGCTGGAGGGCAAGGACCCGCTCGACATCCTAGCCTGGCAGTATGACATCGTCTGCAACGGCGTGGAGCTCTCCTCGGGCGCGATCCGCAACCACCGTCCCGACATTATGTACAAGGCGTTCGAGATCGCCGGCTACACCCGGGAGGAGGTCGACACCGGCTTCCCCGGCATGATCGGGGCGTTCAAGTTCGGGGCCCCGCCACACGGTGGCTCCGCCCCCGGGATCGACCGGATCGTCATGCTGCTGGCAAACGAACCCAACATCCGCGAGGTCATCGTATTTCCGATGAACCAAAAGGCCGAGGACCTGATGATGAACGCCCCGGCGCCGGTGATGGACAAGCAGCTTAAAGAACTGTCGATCCGCATCGTCGCCGATGGCGCGCCGAAGGCCGGCTAACAGTTCGTGGCGTTCGCGCCACGCACCGACCGCCCCATTGTCGGACAGGCGACTGAGTGAGATTGCGGGCGCACATCCTTTGGGTTAGGCCTCGCCCGTGCCAATCGATTTAACGGAATTTGAACGGGGGGAACCGTTCTCCGGGAACGCCGCTGAAGCGCTCGAGGCGCTTGAGCAGCGCTTGGCGCGCCTGCAGCTTTCTCAGATCGTCCACCGCAAGCGGGCGATCATCTTGTTCGAAGGCTGGGTGGGCGCCGGCAAGCGGTCGGTCCTCAAGCGGCTGGTCGGCTCGCTCGACCCAACCCATGTTCGCGTGATCAAGGTCGCCGGAAGCGCCGAAGCCGACGATGAACGTCATTGGCTTGCACCATTCTGGAGCCGTTTGCCCGCCGCAGGCGACACCACCATTTTCTACCGCAGCTGGTACCGGCTAATGCTCGAGCAGCGCGTCATTGGCCAGATGGATGACAAGCGCTGGGCCCGGGCGCTCGATGAAGTGAACGAGTTCGAGGCTCAGCAGCGCGACCATGGCACAATGATCGCCAAGCTATTCTTCCATGTGACTCCCGAAAAACAGGCGGCCAGCCTTCGGGCGCGGCAGGAAGACCCCTGGCTCCGGCATCTGCAGGATTATCAGCCGATCATCGGGCCCGCCAACCGTGATCGCGCTAATGACGTGCTGCAGGATTTCTTCGCCCACACCAACACCCGCTGGGCGCCTTGGACGCCGATCGACGCCAATGACGAAACCGCCAGCTGCATCACTGCGCTGACGGCCATCGCCGACCATATGGAAAAAGCGATGCCGGCAGAGCCGCCGGCCTTGGGCGAAACGATCGTTCCGTTCCGCTCACCAAAGATCAGTGAAACCAATAACGCCTAGTCCGGGTAGCTGATTCTCAAAATCTCGTAGCTCTTTTCGCCACCGGGAAGGCGAACGACCCGCTCGTCGCCAACCTTGGCGCCGATCAGGGCGCGGGCGATAGGAGCGGCCCAGCTGATCCGGCCCGCCGTTGCATCAGACTCGTCTTCCCCAACCAGCGTTACGACGCGGCGGTCATCATTTTCGTCGGCCAGCTCGACGATTGCGCCAAATCGCACCGTATCGCGCTGCTCCTGCATGGCAGGATCGACCACCTTGGCCGACTTCATCACCTTGGAGAGGTAAGATAGGCGGCGGTCGATCTCCCGGAGGCGCTTCTTGCCGTAGTGATAGTCGGCATTTTCCGAGCGATCGCCGAGCGACGCCGCCCAGGACACTATTTCCACGACTTTCGGCCGCTCTTCGCCGAACAGCTGCTCATATTCGGCGTGGATGCGAGCGATACCCTGCGGCGTGATGAATCGGGGAGGGCGGTCCGGCATTCCAGCGCTTTGTCATTGCGGGCTTAGCGAAGCAATCCAGGTCCTGCGCCATGGATTGCCGCGCCGCTTCGACGGCTCGCAATGACAATGCTGGGGGTCAGCCCGGACGCTGAGACTTGCCGAGATAGGCCGAGATATGGACCGTCTGCGGTCCCGGCAGCGATGGATTCAGCCGGTCATAGACCACGCTATTCTCAAGAACCCGCTGGACGTAGCCGCGGGTCTCCTCGAACGGAATCTTCTCGATCCAGCTGACGATATCGACGTTTCCGCGCGGGTCGCCATAGCTGTTGATCCATTTCCGGACGTTGCCGGCGCCGGCATTATAGCTGGCAACTGCTAGCGGGTAATTGCCGTCCCAGGTGTTGACCAGGCGGCGAAAGTAGGCGCTTCCCAACATGACGTTGTAGGATGGATCCGAAGTCAGCCGCCCATAATCATAGCCAACGCCCATTTTCCCCGCCTGTTCGCGGGCTGTGCCGGGCATAAGCTGCATCAATCCGCGGGCATTGGCCCCGCTGACCGCCGCCCGATCGAAGCTGGATTCCTGCCGGGTTATTCCATTTACCAGAGACCACATGCGCCCTGAAGGAACACCTGAAGAGTGGGTTGGATATGTGGCCTTGTAATAAAAGGCATTGCCGGCGTTGCGGGCTGACCGGGCTGTCCAAACCGCAAGGTCTGGACGGTAGACCTGGCTGGCCATTTCCGTCGCCAGCAGCCGATCGGCGTCGTTGTCGAGGTCTTCCGACAGGGCACGGATAAACAGGCTTTGCTCGCTCCACTGACCCTGCTGGCCAAGCAACTTCACGGCCCGAACCAGTCGCTTCTGGTAGAATGATTGGCGCTGCGTATCGGTCACCTGCATCAACGGCGTCCCCGCCGGCTGCGGCACGATCCGGCCTAGCCGTTCCAGGGCCAATTGGCCGTAGAACAATTCCGGTGTCGCCGAAGCGCGCTCAAAATAGCTGCGGGCGCGGAGATGATCGCCGCCTTGCGAAGCGGCACGGCCGGCCCAGTACCATCCCTTGGTCTTGACCTGCAGAGAGCGGCCGGCGCCGGCATATTTGTCGAACATGGTGATCGCTTCGCGGCCGCGGTTCATCCGCTCGAGCGCGACGGTGCCCGCGGTCCAGACGATCGTCGTATATTCGTCGCGAATGGCATAGCTTTTCAGGCTGATGTCCGCGCCCGGTCCGAAGACGTCGTCAATCTGGCTGCCGATATTATAGGCGGTTTGCCATTGCCGATCCCCGGCAGCTTCCTTCGCCAGCATCGCCATCATGTCGAGGAACCGCTCTGGGTCGGCGGGCTTGGCAGTGAAGCTGTGAGAGCGGGCGAACAAATCGCGCGATGCCTGGACATAGCCGCTGTCGCGCAGGTAGCGGGCGCGGTCCATCATCAAGCCGGCATCGCTGGTCACCTGGCCGATGACCGCCTGGTAGCGTTGCTCGGCGTCGCCCATCCGTGACTGCATCGCGATGCGCGCCTGGAACGCAGCGCGGCGAGATGGGCTCGCCCAGGCCAGCATGCGGTAGGCGTCGCTATATTTCTTGTCGAACAGCAGCGCATCGACCCGCTTGTCATGGTCGGCGGCGGTCAGCTGGCTGCCGAACCGGGCGAATAGCGACTGCTCGTCAAATTGACTGAGATCGCCCGACACCCAGGCGCCTCGCGCTGCCGCCAGCGCTTCAGCCGACCGGCCCACGGCTAAATTGGCCTCCGCAAGCCGCGCCCAGCCATTGCCGGTCTGGGGCTCGGTCGAGCGGAAAAATGCGAGGACCGTGTTGGCATTCTCGCCGGCCCGCATCGCCCTTTCCGCGCTGCGCCGGATTCCGCTTTCTCCCGGCCAGCCGGGATTGGCGTTCACGAAGCGCGCATAGTCGGCAAAGCTGTATCCGCTGCTGGCGCGCAGCCGCCGCCAGTCGGACAAGGCATAGTTGATGTCATAGACCGCGGCCTGGCTGCTCGCCTGGACCGCCACCGGCGCCAGCGGCGCCGAAGGCGCCTGCTGCATCGAGGCAGCCGCCATCGTCGACAGGAAGAATGTCCCGAGAATCCCCGCGCTCCTCATGCTGGACATAATGCCGTACGAGTCCTTATCAGCCGCTGAACAACGGACTTCCAAATCGCGAACGCTGAACGCCCCCGCAAGTTCAAGTGAAGGAAAAGTTTCATGTTTTTCGGGTCGATACCAGCGCTCGTGACTCCATTTGCGGCAGGCCGAGTCAATGAAGCGGCATTCCGAGACTTGGTCGAATGGCAGATCGACGAAGGCTCCAACGCGCTGGTCCCGTGCGGTACCACCGGGGAGGGCGCGACCCTCTCCGACGACGAACATCGCCGGGTGATCGAGATCACGGTCGATGTGGCGCGGGGACGGGTGCCGGTGATCGCCGGCTGCGGATCGAACAACACCGCCCACGCAATCGAGCTGACCAAGGCGGCAAAAGCCGCCGGCGCCGACGCCGCCTTGCACGTGCCGCCTTACTACAACCGTCCGAACCAGGATGGGATCTACGCTCATCTGTCCGCCGTTGCCGGGCTGAATATCCCGGTCATCCTCTACAATGTACCCTCACGGACCATCACCGACATATCGGTGGAAACCATGGCGAAGCTTTCCAGGCTCCCCAATGTCATCGGGGTAAAGGACGCGACCGGCAATCTTGCGCGGGTGTCCGCCCAGCGCCAGGGCTGCGGCAGGGAGTTCATCCAGCTGTCGGGCAATGACGACATGGCGCTCGGCTTCAACGCCATGGGCGGTGTCGGCTGCATCTCGGTCTCCGCCAACGTCGCGCCGAAGCTTTGTTCGCGGTTCCAGGAAGCGACGCGGGAAGGGCGTTGGGAAGAGGCGCTGGAGCTGCAGGATCGGCTATTCCCGCTGCATGCCGCACTGTTCAGCGACGCCTCGCCGGGGCCGGTCAAATATGCGCTTTCCCGGGTCAAGAACGGCTTCCCAGCCGAGTTGCGCGCGCCGATGACCGAACCCTCGGCCGCTTCGAAGAAGGCGGTAGACGAGGCGCTTAGCCATGCGGGGTTGATCTAACTCGGCTCCCTTGCAGGGATTGGCTTTGCCACCTAACGCGGCTGGCAATGTCCAAACCTGGCGCAATCAAGGAATTCGACAAGGCCAAGGTTGTCGCCGAGAACCGGCGCGCGCGTTTCGACTATTTCGTCGAGGAGCGGTTCGAGGCCGGCATCGAATTGCAGGGCACCGAGGTCAAGGCACTGCGCACCGGTGAGGGCTCGATTGCCGAAAGCTATGCGCTGATCGAGGGCGAGGAAGTGTGGCTGATTAACAGCCACATCCCGCAATATGGTGCCGGAAGCTGGATGAACCACGAGCCGCGGCGGCGGCGCAAGCTGCTGTTGCGGGGCAAGGAAATCGACAAGCTGCACGGCGCGATCACCCGCCAGGGCCTGACGCTGGTGCCGTTGAGCATCTACTTCAACACGCGGGGGCGGGCGAAAATTGAGCTGGCGTTGGCAAAGGGCAAGAAAGCCCATGACAAGCGCGAGACGATCAAGGAACGCGACTGGAAACGGGAACAGGGCAGGCTTTTGAGGCAACATGGCTAGCAGCCCGAATTTCTGGCAGCGCTTTCTCCATAAGAACGCACCCTCGCGTGAGGAGGTGTTGAGAAGCCCATGGCTGAAGCCATTCGGCGAGCGCATCCGGCATAGTGAGCTGTGGCGCTTTACCCGTCGGTCCGTGCCGCGCGGCGTTTTCGCCGGACTGCTGATCGGCATTTTCCTGATGGTGCCGGGGATTCAGATAGTCGGCGCGGCGCTGCTGTGTGTTCCGCTGCGCGGCAACATCCCGATTGCCGCGGCGATGACCTTCCTGTCCAATCCGCTGACCACGCCCTTTTTCCTTTATGCGGCGATCGAAGTCGGCGGTTGGATCGGATTTCACACCAACCTGGCGACATTCATGGCGTTGCGCGGCAAGAGCATCTCCTTGTGGGTGCAATGGCTGCTGTCCGACGCGGCACCTGCGCTAGTCAGCGGCCTGTTCCTGATTGGGCTTGGCGTGGCGTTCGCCGGCTATATCGTGTCGCTTGTCGGATGGCGCTGGTGGGTTGGCCACAAGTGGCGACAGCGTTACGCACGTCCATGAGCGAGTCGCGTTAAGATATTGATCCGGGGAGGGATTATGATGAATCGTTGGTTAGTGGTTTTGGCTGCAAGCACGGCCTTTGCGGGTTGTTCGGCCCCGCCGCCGCCCGTCGCCGAGACGCCGGTTGCACCGGCTGCCGTCGCCCCGGAATCGGCTCCTGCGCCAAAACCAACCTACGGCGCCTTCGGATTTGATTCCGCCGGCATGGATTCGACGGTCCTGCCCGGCGACAATTTCTATCAATATGCCAACGGCAACTGGGCGAAGAACACGGCGATCCCGGCCGACAAGTCCAACTATGGCATGTTCACCGTGCTCGAAGACCTGTCGAAGGAGCGCACGCGAGGAATTATCGAGGAAACCGCCAAGGACCCGGCGAGCAAGATCGGCAACGCCTACAATAGCTATCTCGACACCGCCGCGATCGACGCCAAGGGTCTGGCGGCGTTCAAGCCCTGGCTAGACCAGGTTCACGGGCTGAAGAGCAAGGCCGGCCTGGCCGAGCTTTATGCCCGAGCCGACCGCATGAACATCACCACGCCCTTCGCATTCTACATCAACCAGGATGACAAGAACCCCGACCGCTATGTCACCGGGCTGGCGCAGTCGGGCATCGGCATGCCGGACCGCGACTATTATCTCTCGGCCGATCCCAAGATCGCGGAGGTTCGCGCCAAATATGTCCAGCATTTGACCAATGTGCTGACCCTTGCGGGCGAAGCCAACGCCGCCGCCCGGGCCAAGGCGATCATGGATTTCGAAACGAAGGTCGCCAAGGTCCACTGGACCCAGATCGAGAGCCGCGACGCGACCAAGACCTATAACCTGATGACCTTCGCGCAGCTGGTGAAGCGTGCGCCGGGCTACGACTTCGCAACCATGCTGAAAGGCATGGGGATCAACGCGCCGGAAGTGAACGTCGCCCAGCCGAGCGCGATCACCGGCATCGCCGGGCTGGTGAGCAAGACCCCGCTTGGCGTGCTCAAGGACCAGCTGCTGGTCCAGTCGATCGACCAATATTCACCGGTGCTGCCGAGTGCTTTCGACAAGGAAGCCTTCTCCTTCTACGGCACCGCACTCTCCGGCACGCCGGAACAGGAAGCGCGCTGGAAGAGGGCGGTCAACTTCACCGTCAGTGCCCTGTCCGACGACGTCAGCAAGATTTATGTCGAGCGTTACTATCCGCCCGAAACCAAGGCGGCCGCTGACGAGCTGGTGCGGAACGTCGTCGCTGCGATGGGCCGGCGGATCGAGGGCCTCACCTGGATGAAGCCGGATACCAAGGTTCGCGCCCGGGCCAAGCTCGCCAATTTCGTGACCAAGATCGGCTATCCCAGCCAGTGGCACGACTATTCGACGCTGGAGATCGTCCCCGGCGACGCCATCGGCAACGCGATGCGCGCGGCCGAATGGAAGCATGCCGACAGCGTCAGCAAGCTGGGCGGGTCGATCCGGCGCTGGGAGTGGGGCATGACCCCGATGACGATCAACGCCTACGCCAATTTCGGCATGCACGAGATCGTCTTCCCGGCCGCCATCCTGCAGCCACCCTTCTTCGATCCCAATGCCGACCCGGCGATCAATTATGGCGGCATTGGCGCCGTGATCGGGCATGAAATCAGTCATCACTTCGACGACCAGGGCGCCAAATATGACGAGAACGGGCGCCTCGCCGACTGGTGGACGCCCGAGGACGTCAAGGCGTTCGAAGCGGCCGGCAAGGCGCTCATCGCCCAATACGACGCCTATGAGCCGCTGCCCGGCATGCATGTGAAGGGCGGCCTGACTCTCGGCGAGAACATCGGCGACCTGGCCGGCCTCACCGCCGCCCATGACGCGTATGTCCACTCGCTGGGTGGCAAGGAACCGCCGGTGATCGACGGCACCACCGCCGACCAGCGCTTCTACCTGGGCTGGGCCCAAGTGTGGCGCCGCAATTACCGCGAGGCCAATCTCCGCCAGCGGCTGATCACCGATCCGCACTCGCCGTCCGAGCAGCGCGCCTGGGTCGTGCGCAACCTCGATCCATGGTACCCAGCGTTCGACGTGAAGCCGGGCCAGAAGCTGTATCTGGCCCCGGAACAACGCGTCCGGATGTGGTGAGCTATTGCTGTACGAGCAGTTCGACCTCTCTGAAGCCAAGCCGCTAAGCGGCGGCCTGCGCTGGCTGGTGCCGGCGCTGGTTGCCGCGGCGGCCGCGAGCGGAGCACTGCTGTTCTACTTGTTGGGGCAACAGCTTTACGGGGCGCTGTTCCTGGCCGGCTTCGTCGCCATGCTGGTCGCGGCATTTGTGATTGACCGGCGCGGCGCGAAGCGGGTCGAGGCGCCGCCGCTGATTCTGCCGGATTTGGCGCTGGTGGCATCCGCCATCGGCATGTCTTCGGACGCGGTGGCAATGACCCAGGGGGACGGAACGCTCACGTCCGTCAATGCCGCCTACAAGGCGGCCTTCGGGCAAAAGCCGCCACTGGAACTCGGCAAGGGCAAGCAGGCGAGCAACATGATCGCCGGACTGGCCGAGGCCGCCCTGCGAGACGGCGCCGCGGAAATCGCCGATGTCCAGCTGGCCAAAGGGCCTGCCGCGATAAGCGTGATGCGCGCAGGGGCCGACGCCGGCCTGCTTATCTGGCGGTTCGTGGGAGCCGCCCCGCCTGACGCGGTTGCGGTGGCTGCCAAGCGGATTTCAGGCCCGGTCGGAGAACAGCTTGGCGCTGCGGGCGTGATGGCGGTGCTTGTAGATGGCAAAGGCCGGCTGGTGGCAGCCAATGGTCTGTTCAGCGATCGTGCCCTGTCGGGGACCGCACTCCCGAGCAAGCCGCCGCAATTCGCCGACCTGATCGAGACGTCGGGGGAGGGCGCCGTGCGTCTGCTCACCGAAGGGTCCGACGGACGGCCGCTTCGATTGGTTAGCGTTCCACTAGAACCAGGCTCGGACAAGAGCGCGACAACCCTGTTGATGTTCGACTGGGAGGAGGGGCCAAGCCTCGCCAGTTCGACCAACGTGCAAATATTGCTGGAAATGCTGCCGATCGGCCTGGCGCTGGTTGACCGCGATGGCCGCTTTCTGACGATGAACAATGCCTTCCGCGTGGCCGGAGGTATCGGCAATGCGGAAATGCCCTCATATCCCGGTGACCTGGTGGTCAAGGAAGACAAGGCGGCGGTCGCTGACGCGGTGCGCCGCAACGCCCGGGGCCCGTCCATGTCGACCGACCTGCCGGTGCGGTTGGCGCATCAGCCGGCCGAGCCGGTGGCGATGACGGTGGCTGGGCTTCGCGGCCTGGGCGACGCTGCTGTCCTGCTGCTACTCAAGGACAATAGTGAAGAGGCCAAGCTAAAGCGGCAGATCGCCCAGGCAACCAAGATGCAGGCGGTGGGCCAGCTGGCGGGCGGCGTGGCCCACGACTTCAACAACATCCTGACGGCGATCATCGGCCACTGCGATTTGATGCTGATGCGTCACACGCCCGGCGACACCGATTACGACGACATCCAGCAAATCAAATCGAATTCCAACCGCGCCGCGGGCCTGACCCGGCAGCTGCTCGCCTTCTCGCGCCAACAGACCCTGCGTCCGCAACTGCTGCAGCTGCCGGACGTCATCAGCGAGGTCTCGCACCTTCTGAAACGCCTGCTTGGCGAGACCGTGCAGCTGGTGGTCAAGCATGGGCGCGACCTCGGACCGGTCCGTGCCGATCCCGGGCAACTGGAACAGGTTATCGTCAACCTGTCGGTCAATGCCCGTGACGCAATGATGTCCAAGGGCGGCGGCGCGCTGACGATCCAGACCTATGCGGTGCGGGCCGACCAGGTCGCCGACCTCGGCAGCGAGATCCTGCCCATCGCCGACTATTCGGCGGTGTCGATTGCCGACACCGGCACCGGAATTCCGGCATCGATCCTGAGCAAGGTGTTCGAACCCTTTTTCACCACGAAGGAAGTCGGCAAAGGGACCGGGCTCGGCCTTTCTACCGTCTACGGCATCGTCAAACAGTCGGGCGGCTTTATCTTCGCCGATTCCAAGGTTGGCGAGGGCACTCGCTTCACCATTTACCTGCCGGTCCACCGGGTCGAGGAAGAAAAGGAAACGGGGCGACGGGCGGCCAAGAAGGACAGCGAGGGCGAACTTTGGGGCACTGGCACGATCTTGCTTGTCGAGGACGAGCCGATGGTCCGAACGGTGGCTGAGCGGGCCCTGACCCGGCACGGCTATCAGGTGCTGACCGCCAACAATGGCGAGGAGGCTCTGGAGATCGTCGACCGCGGAGATGAGATTGCCTTGCTGATTTCTGACGTGGTGATGCCGTTGATGGATGGCCCGACCATGGTCCGTGAAGCGCGCAAGACACGGCCCGATCTGCCAATATTGTTCATGTCCGGCTATGCCGAGGAGCAACTCAGGAAATCGATCGACATTGCCAACGTCGCCTTCCTTCCCAAACCCTTTTCGGTTCAGGAGCTGGCCGAGGCGGTGCGGAAGGCGCTGGCGACCAATTAACTCTTTCCTCTTCCGGTCCGGCTGCTATCTCCATGCCTATGGCGGACGCACGTTCCATCCTGATTGTCGAAGACGAGCCACTCATTGCGATGATGCTCGAGGACTTCATTGAATCCCTGGGTCATCGGGTCAGCGGCAATTGCGACAGCGTCGGCGCCGCCCTCAAGGAAATCGAGAAGGGCGACTTCGACCTTGCGATTCTCGACATCAACCTGAAGGGGGAGAGCGTCTGGCCGGTTGCGTCGGCGCTGCGCGACAAGGGCACGCCGTTCGTGCTTGCCACCGGCGGCCATGTCGATCCGCCGCCGGCCGAATTCATGGACGTTCCAACAATCGAGAAACCCTATACTATCGATAGAGTTACGCCCATTATTGAGTCAGTTCTGGCGCGCGCTGACCAATGAACTGCCGATAGAAGTTCTCCTCTTGTTCTAGTGGAACAAATAGGATACGAAATGTTCCTTCAAGGGGGCATCAGGCCACCCAATTGACGAAGGGATAAAGGCCATGGCAGCGCAGCTCAAAGTCGTCGGCTTGGATGGGGACAGTGTGAACACGGATCGTCAAAAGGCATTGGAAGCGGCCCTCGCGCAGATCGACCGCGCGTTCGGCAAGGGTTCGGCGATGAAGCTCGGCAGCCGCGAGAAGATGGAGATCGACACGGTGTCGACTGGCTCGCTCGGCCTCGACATTGCATTGGGCGTCGGCGGCCTGCCGCGCGGCCGGGTAGTCGAAATCTACGGCCCCGAAAGCTCGGGCAAGACGACACTGGCATTGCATGCCATTGCCGAGGCGCAGAAGGAGGGCGGCACTGCTGCCTTCGTTGACGCCGAACATGCGCTCGACCCCGTCTATGCCAAGAAGCTCGGCGTCAACATCGACGAGCTGATCGTGTCGCAGCCCGATACCGGCGAGCAGGCGCTTGAGATCGTCGATACGCTGGTCCGCTCGAATGCGATTGACGTGCTGGTGGTGGACTCGGTTGCCGCGCTGGTGCCGAGGGCCGAAATCGAAGGCGAAATGGGCGACAGCCATGTTGGCCTGCAGGCCCGGCTGATGAGCCAGGCGCTAAGGAAGCTGACCGGCTCGATCAGCCGCTCGCGCTGCACCGTCATCTTCATCAACCAGGTGCGGATGAAGATCGGCGTGATGTACGGCAATCCGGAAACGACCACCGGCGGCAATGCCTTGAAGTTCTACGCGTCGGTTCGCCTGGACATTCGCCGCACCGGCCAGATCAAGGACCGCGACGATATCGTCGGCAACACCACCCGGGTGAAGGTGGTCAAGAACAAGGTCGCGCCGCCGTTCAAGCAGGTCGAATTCGATATCATGTATGGCGAGGGCGTCAGCAAGGTCGGCGAAATCCTCGACCTCGGCGTCAAGGCCGGCCTGGTCGAGAAATCGGGAGCCTGGTTCAGCTATGACTCGATCCGCATCGGCCAGGGCCGCGAGAATGCCAAGCAGTACCTCAAGGAAAATCCCGAAGTCGCGCAGCGGATCGAAAATGCGATCCGTGGGCGTACCGAGGAAGTCGGCGAAGCGCTGATGGTCGGGCCGGATGGCGACAATGACGAGGTGGCGGCGGAGTAGCGCGGGGCGCTATTCCAACCCACGTCGGTTGAAGGCTGAACAGCCTTCATTCCGGAACCTAGATCGGGCGGGGGAATTTCCTCCGCCCTTTTCTTTTGGCCTGCTGAAGAAGCCGCGCTGCTAGGCAAGGTCTTCGGGAATAGCGGTCGATTCCCGAGCCGCTTCCAGCTCCTCCGGATCCGCCTCGATCGGGGCGAACAGCCGCTTGGGTTCGGTCAACACGATCAGCAAGAAGCCAATGGATGTGCAAGCCGCAGTCCCGACCACGAACGGCGTCGCCGTGCCGTCAAACTGCTGTCCGATGAGGAAGCCGAGGGTCGCCGCGCCGAGCGTCCCGGTCACGCCCTGCACCGACGATGCTGTCCCGGCGATTGGCGCCATATGTTCCATCGCAAGCGTTCCAAGGTTGGATGATGCAAAGGCAAAACAGCACATCGTCAATGCCTGCAACACGATGAAGCTGGCCAGTGTTTCCCAACCGGCCAACGCCACCGCGGCATGGAGGGAGGTGACAATCGCCAGCGCCAACGAGGCACTATGACCGACCCGGCGCAGGCCGAACCGTTCGACGATCCGGCTATTGAACCAGGAGGCAAGGGCCATCGGCGCGGCAATTGCTGCAAAGACCAGGCCGATGAGATGTGGCGTCTTGAACGCATCGAAGACGATCTGCTGGACTGACGAAATATAGGCGACCAGCGCCGCGAAAATGACGGTGGTTGCGAGAGTGTACCCGCGCGACTGAGGTTCGCGGACGGTCTGGACGATGGCGCTCGCCATTGAACCAAATTTCAGGGAGCGGCGGTATTCGGGGTGGAGAGTTTCCGGCAGGCGCCACCACGACCAGGCCAGCATGGTCATCGCATAGGCGGCCAGCACGATGAAAATCGCCCGCCAGGAGGCGACCAGCAGGATCGCCTGCCCGATGTTGGGGGCAAGGACCGGAACCAGCATGAACACCATGAATACCAGGCTCATGACCCTCGCCATCGCTTCCGCCTCGAACAGGTCGCGGACCATGGCGATGACAAGGACGCGAGTGACAGCCGCCGATGCGCCCATCGCAGCGCGCCCGGCGATCAGCTGCGGGAAGCTGCCGGCGAAGGCACACAGAAGGGCGAACAGCCCGTACAGGATGATGCCGGCGGCGAGAATCGGCTTGCGCCCGAAGCGGTCGGCCAGGGGGCCCCAGACGAGCTGGGTCGAAGCGAAGCCAATGAAATAGGCGATTATCACCAGCTGGCGGTCATTCTCCTGCGCCACATTGAGCGTCTGACCGATGTCCGGCAGGGCCGGGATCATCGCATCGATGGCGAAGGCGTTGAGCGCCATCAGCCCGGCAAGCATCGCCGTCATTTCGCGCGTGCCGGGCCGCCTCTTGCTATCCTGGAAAGCTGCGTCAAACATGGGTCGCCGCTGCTGGCCCATTGGCGACGGCCTTGCAACAGTTCGGCCCTTTAAATTTACTGGAGTCACGATGAACCTCGGCAAGACCAGTCGGCGCGCACTGCTCGGTGGAATCATGGCCTCGGCTACCGGCGCTATATTAAGCCGCGGCTCACCCGCCTGGGCCGCAATCCAGGGCGCGACCGACCTTCCGTCCATTCCGATTCCGCCGCCGATTGCTGCGGCCGAACGCGTCGGACGGCTCAACAAAGCTCGCGATTTGATGCGCCGCGCCGGAATCGGCGCAGTGCTGGTCGAGTCCGGGCCGAGCCTCGATTATTTCACCGGCATCCAATGGTGGCGGAGCGAACGGCTGACCGGGGTCGTCATTCCGGCCGAGGGCGATCCGATCATCGTCACGCCCTTTTTCGAGAGGCCGAGCATCGAGGAAATGCTGCAGGTGCCGGCGGAAATCCGAACCTGGAATGAGGATGAGGATCCTTTGAAGCTGGTTGCGGACTTCCTTCGTGAGCGAAAGGTTGCCGGGCAGCCGGTCGCGTTCGAGGAAACCAACCGTTTCTGGATCGAGGACCGGCTGAAGAAGCAGTTGCCGGGAGCGCCGATCGTCAGCGCCAATCCGGTGGTTCGTTCGCTCAGGATGATCAAGTCGGCCACCGAGCTCGCCTTGATGCAGGCAGCGAACGACATCATGCTCGCCTCGCTACGCTATGCCGGCGAACGCACCAGGTTCGGCATGACGCCGGTCGAGATCGACGCGATGATCGCCAGCGTCCACAAGCAGATGGGATCGGCCTACGATGGCGGACTGGTGCTGATCGGTGAGGCGACGGCTTACCCGCACGGCAGCAAGCAGCCGCATGTCGTGCAGCAGGGCGACGTCGTCCTGCTCGACTGCACCTCTTCGGTCCACGGATATCAGGCCGACATCTCCCGGACATATGTCGTCGGCGATCCGACGGCCGAGCAACGCAAGCTGTGGGACCAGGTCCATCGCGGCCAGCAGATCGCGATCCAGACCGCGAAGGTCGGGTTGCCGGCCGGCGCCGTCGACGATGCTGTCCGCCGCGTCTACGAAAGCTGGGGTTTCGGACCGGGCTATCGCCTTCCCGGCCTCTCGCACCGGACCGGGCATGGCATCGGCATGGAGGTCCATGAGCCGGTCTATCTCGTCCACGGCGAAACCACACCGCTCGCACCGGGCATGTGCTTCTCGGACGAGCCCGGGCTCTACATCCCCGGCAAGTTCGGCGTCCGGCTCGAGGATTGCTGGCACATGACCGAAAGCGGTCCGAAGTTCTTCACCACCCCGCCACCGAGCATCGACCGGCCGTTCGGCTAGGGTCGTGCCCTAGAAATGATCGTCGGCAATCTTCTTCTGCGCGACGTGCGACGGCGCATGGGCCGGCTCTATGTCAGGCGGTCCCTCGGGATTGAGCTCGCCTTCCCATTGCGCGACCACGCTTGAGGCGACGGCGTTGCCGACGACATTGGTCGCCGAGCGGCCCATGTCGAGGAAATGGTCGACCGCAAGGATCAAGAGCAGGCCGGCCTCCGGGATTTTGAACATCGCCAAAGTCGCGGCGATCACCACCAGGCTGGCGCGCGGTACGCCGGCCATGCCTTTCGAGGTGATCATCAGCACCAGCAGCATGGTGACTTCCTGGCCGATCGTCAGGTCGATGCCATAGGCCTGGGCGATGAAGATTGTCGCGAAGGTCATGTACATCATCGACCCGTCCAGGTTGAACGAATAGCCCAGCGGCAGGACGAAGCTGGCGATGCGCGGCGGGACGCCGAACCGGTCAAGCTCTTCCAATGTTCGCGGATAGGCCGCCTCGCTCGACGCGGTCGAGAATGCGAGCACGACTGGGTCGCGGATGTAGCGCACGAGGTGTCGGGTGCGTGGGCCGACGATGACGAAGCAGGCAGCGATCAGCAGCGCCCAAAGGATTGCCAGGCCAAGGTAGAAACTGCCGACGAACTTGCCGAAGGTGTAGAGGATCTCCGGTCCCTTTTCGGCAATCGCGCTGGCCACGGCGGTGAACACCGCGAACGGCGCAAATCGCATGACGTAATTGGTGACCTGCAACATCACCTTCACCAGTGATTCGACGCCGCGGACAATCGGTTTTCCGGCGTCGCCGACCGCGGTCAGCGCGACCCCGAAGAAGATCGAGAAGATGACGATCGGCAAGATTTCGTTCGTGCTCATCGCATCGAAGATCGAAGCTGGGATGAGGTGGGTGATGAAGTCCTTGAGATTGAATGCGGCTGTTTCGACCCCGCTGGCGGCGGTCACCGGCGGCAGGGGAAGGTTGAGGCCGACGCCTGGCTGCAGCAGGTTCACCAGAATGAGGCCCAGCGTCAGCGAGACCAGGCTGGCGCCAATGAACCAGACCAGCGATCTCAGGCCGACCCGGCCCAGCGCGGCGATGTCGCCCATATGCGCGATCCCCGCGACCAGCGTCGAGAACACCAGGGGTGCAATGATCATCTTGATCAGGCGCAGGAACAGCGCGGTGACGATCGACAGATATTCCGCGATCTCTTTGAGCTGCTCTGCCGATCCGGGCGTGCCGTCGTCGATCGCGGCGTTGGTCGCCCAACCGGCGACGATGCCGAGGACCAGTGCGAACAGGATGTAGCGGGTAAGTTTCGTGGCCAAGACGCTTAGGCTCCTCTAGTGGCGGCGCCACCCAAGCCGCTGGCAAATCCTACGTCAAGGAGGCGGGGCCCGCCATCGCGAGCCCCGCTCTTTGAAACCATTGCTCAGGCCGGTTCGGCCTCGTGCTGCTGGACCACCTTCTCCGCCAGATGGCCGCTAAGCTCAGCGAGATGATCGAACTCCGCTTCGTAGCTGGCCAGGCCCTGGCTCATGGAGCGCAACTCCGCCTCCAGGCCACCCAGCTCCGCTTCCGGTATCAATGCCTCGATCCGGTCCCAGCCGATCCACCCTTCGCGCGGCCCCATCCCGAGCATCTGGCCCCGACGGCCCGCGACCGCGGAGGACACTCGGCTGGTTGCCGACGCCGGGGTGACCAGCACCAGCTTCTGCACTGGCTCGAGCAGGTGCGGCACGGCGCCGGCCATCGCTTCCTGCATCGCTACCCGCCCGGCAAGTCGAAACGCGAGTTCACTCGAGTCCACGCTGTGGTAGCTGCCGTCGGTCAGGGTCACGCCGACGTCCACCACCGGAAAGCCGAGCGGGCCTTTCTGCATCGCGTCCTTGACCCCCTGCTCGACTGCGGGGATCCATTGCTTGGGAATTGCCCCGCCATGAATCTTTTCATCGAACTTGAAGCCTTCGCCGCGGCCGAGCGGGCGGATTTCGATAATCACGTCGCCATATTGGCCGTGACCGCCCGACTGCTTCTTGTGGCGCCCGCGTTGGGTCACCGGGCGCCGGATCGACTCGCGATAGCCGATTGACGGCGCGTGATGCTTCACCTCGACCCCATAACGCCGCTTGAGCTTGGCGAGCGCGGTCCTCAAATGCTCGTCATTGATTCCGCGCAGCCGCATTTCATGGCTCGCCTCATCCTGCTCCAGCGTCAGGCTTGGATCCTCCTCGAGGATGCGGGCCAATGCGCCCGACAGCTTGACGTCGTCCTTGCGGTCGGCCGGTTCGATGGCCAACGCGCAGTTGCGGGAAGGCAGCTCGGTTTCGACGGGCTGGGGCAGCTTGCCTGAACCAAGCCAATCGCCCGACCTGACGGCATCGGCCTTGGCTACCGCGACGATGTCGCCATTGGCGGTCTCGGCGATCTTGGTCGTCTTGTCCCCTTGCACCGAGAATAGCGCGCCGAGGCGGCCATGTTCGCCGCCGCTGCTGGTGAAATCGGTATTCTCGTGAACCGCGCCGCCAATCGCTCGTGCCAGCGCCAGCCGCCCGACCGAACCGCCATGGTAGATTTTGAAGGCGTATAGGGCAGGGGCGTCGACCCCGAGCCTTGCTGCGGTCGATTCCGGCCCCGGCGCCTCGTGGCGGAGGGCCTTGAGCAGCCTGCCCACGCCCCAGCCGTTCTGGGCCGAGCCGAACAGCACCGAGACGCCTAGATTGTCGCCGGTTTCCCGCTTCAAATCGGCGAAAATCGTGCCGGGCTCCGGCACCTGGTCCATCAGCAGTTGCTCGAGCAGTGTGTCGTCATGATCGGCGAGCTGTTCAAGCAGTTGCGTCCGTGCCTGGGCCTCGCGCTCGGCCAATTCGTCGGGAAGGGCGATCGGCTCGTCTTCCTTGCCTGGCGCGTAATGATAGGCGCGCTCCAACGCGACATCGACGAAGCCGGTTACCTTCTCGCCCTCGCGGATCGGGATTTGGCGAGCGATCAGTGGCGATACGCTCATCGGTTGCAGGGCAGTCAGGAGGTCGCGGATTCGGCCATGCGCCTGGTCGATGCGATTGACGAACAAGAGATGGGGAATGCCGAGTTCGTCGAGCATCCTCAATGCCGGCGCCGCCAGCGCGGCGCGAGCCGGGTCGGGGTCGACCACGACAATGGCGACATCGGCAATGGCCACCCCGCGGTTGCCGTCGGCAGCAAAGCCGATCGAGCCGGGGGCATCGACGATGGCATATTTGTCGCCGAGATAAGAGAAATTGTAGAGGTTGGTTTCGGTCGAGCCGCCGCGCGAGCGGGCTTCCTCGCAGCTGTCCCCGATACTCGATTTGTTGGCGACTGAACCCTGCCGGTCGGTGGTCTTGCTGACGAAGAGTAAGGCCTCCGCCAAGCTAGTCTTGCCCGCGCCGGCCGGCCCGACCAGCGCGATAACCCTCGTGCCCTTGGATTCTCCAGGCATGCGACTCTCCCTTCCTCCGTGTTGACGGGGGCGCCGAGTCGCATGTCGAGCGGCCAGCGCTCTCCAAACTTTGAGCGTCGGACTCTCTGTGGATTATTGCAAGTGCCTAGAATTGCGGGTCGGTGGGCCGAGTAGGCGGCCCGCCGTGCTACTAGGCTGCTGGCAGTAGCCGCTGCTCGCCGGCCAATCGAATGAGCGCGGCCTGAAGCTTTTCAAACGCGCGCACCTCGATCTGGCGAATGCGCTCGCGGCTAACTCCATAAACCTGCGACAGGTCTTCAAGAGTCTTCGGATCATCGATCAGCCGCCGCTCGGTCAGGATGTGCTTTTCGCGATCGTTGAGGCTGTCCATCGCCTCGACCAACAAGTCGTGGCGCACTCGACGTTCCTCATCGTCGGCGATGACCTCGTCCTGCAGCGGCGCGTCAGACACCAGGAAGTCCTGCCACTGGCCTTCGCCCTCGGTGTCGCGCAGCGGGGCATTGAGGCTGGTGTCGCCGCCCATGCCCATGCGGCGGTTCATGCTGACGACTTCTTCCTCAGTGACTCCGAGGTCGGTCGCAATCTTGGTAACCGCTTCCGGCTTCAAATCGCCCTCTTCAAAGGCGTCGATCTGGTTCTTCATCCGGCGCAGGTTGAAGAACAGCTTCTTCTGAGCCGCGGTGGTGCCCATCTTGACCAGGCTCCAGCTGCGCAGAATGAATTCCTGGATCGAAGCGCGAATCCACCACATGGCGTAGGTGGCGAGGCGAAAGCCGCGGTCCGGCTCGAACTTCTTGACGCCCTGCATCAGGCCGATGTTGCCTTCGCTGATCAGCTCGCTGACCGGCAGGCCATAGCCGCGATATCCCATCGCGATCTTCGCGACGAGGCGCAGGTGGGAGTTGACCAGGCGCGCGGCGGCGTCGGTGTCGCCATGTTCGCGCCACCGCTTTGCCAGCATAAATTCTTCTTCCGGAGCGAGGATCGGAAACTTCTTGATCTCGCTGAGGTAGCGGTTGAGGCCGGCTTCCCCGCCCGAAGCAGGAATCGACACAACCCTGGAAGCACCATTTGCCATCGTTTTCGTTCACTCCCTCAGCAAGGGGCAAGCCCCTTAGCTGTATTATTCCTATACACCAAGTGCGGTGAACAGTTCCTGCATGTCCGACGGAAGGGCGGAGTCAAACGACAAACGTCCCTTCGTGACGGGATGAACAAACCCCAGGTGCGCTGCGTGCAGTGCCTGGCGCTTGAAGTCCAATTGATTAAGCAACTTTCTGTGAGCGGATTTTCCGCGCCCGTAGACTGGGTCGCCGACCAGCGGATGGCCGATCGAAGCCATATGAACGCGAACCTGGTGCGTCCGGCCGGTCTCCAGCCGGCATTCGACAAGCGCTGCATCATTGAGCAGTTCCAGCCGTTTCCAATGGGTCACGGCGCGCTTGCCCTTGGCTACGATCGCGATCTTCTTGCGGTTCTGCGCCGATCTGGCCAGCGGCGCGTCGACAGATCCTTCGGCCTGCCGCGGAACTCCGGATACGATCGCCAAATAGCGCCGGTCGATCGAATGGTCGGCAAACTGTTTGGCGAGCCCCTCATGTGCCTTGTCATGCTTGGCGACGACCAGCAGCCCCGACGTGTCCTTGTCGATGCGGTGGACGATGCCCGGACGTGCCACCCCGCCAATTCCGCTTAGCGAGCCGCCGCAATGGTGAAGAAGCGCGTTGACCAGCGTTCCGTCGCGGTTGCCAGCGGCCGGATGCACCACCAGACCGGCAGGCTTGTCCACCACCAGCAAATGATCGTCCTCGTAGACGATCGGCAGCGGGATTTCCTGGGGCTCATTATGCGCCGGCTCGGGCGCGGGCACGACCAGGACGAAGCTTTCGTCACCCTTCACTTTTGTCGCCGGATCGCGCACGGCCTTGCCCGCGCGGGTCAGCGCACCGGCCTTGGTGAGTACCTTCAATCTCTCGCGCGAGAGAGCCGGCACCTGCGCGGCCAATGCCCGATCCAGCCGCCAGCCGGCATGGCTGGCATCCAGCTGTATCTCGATCGTGGCATCCCCCCCGGACATGTGAATAATATTTGGGAATGGCGGCCGTTCCTTTCAATGGTGCGCCGCACACTTGCCTCAGGTTAGAGTCTCGCGCATCAGCAGCGCATGAACGCAATCGAACTTGCGAGCCTGTTATGTTCGCGTCTGTGTCACGACCTGATGTCGCCGGTGGGCGCGCTTAACAATGGCATCGAGCTGCTTGCCGACGAGCAAGATCCGGAAATGCGCGAGAAATGTCTCGAACTGCTCGCCGAAAGCGCCCGGGCCAGCGCCAATAAACTCAAATTCTTCCGTCTCGCGTTCGGCGCGGGCGGCGGGTTCGGCGACGAAATCGATACGCACGAGGCCAAGGCCGCGCTGGAAGGACTTTATGGCTCCGACGGCCGCACCGAGCTTGGGTGGATGGTAGCCGACGACAAGCTGCCCAAGGGGGCGATCAAATTGCTCCTCAACCTGGCGATGATCGCCGGTGACTCGCTCGTTCGTGGCGGGCGGCTCGATGTCGGCGCAGAACGACACGACGGCGGGCTTGAAATGGTGATCCGTGCCGAAGGGCAAAGAATCCTGCTCGATCCCAAACTGCGTGAGACCATCGCCAATGGTCACGCGGGCGGCGAAGTAGAGCCTCGGGCGGCGGGGGCATGGTTAGCGCACAGCCTCGCTGCGGAGGCGGGGGGCACTATTCAGCTCAGCGATCCGGCCGATCAGATTTTGATGATTGGCGTCACTCTGCCGCGAGCCTGAGTCTCAGGGATAACGCGGCGTTAACTCCTTGGCGGCATAGAGGGTTCAAGCAACCAATTTGCGTGGGACCCCGCCGCCGATGGACGACCTTATTGCCGATTTCGTGGCCGAGTGCCGGGAAATGCTCGACGCGCTGGGCGGCGAAATTGTCGCGTGGGAGGCAAGCCCCGACGACCGTGCCCGGCTCGACAGCATCTTCCGCTTTGTCCACACGGTTAAGGGCAATTGCGGGTTTTTCGACTTCCCACGGCTTGAGGCGCTTAGCCACGCTGCCGAAGATGCGCTTGCCGACTGCCGGGCGGGACGCAGGACGCCGGACTCAGCACTCGTAAGTGCCGTATTGGCGGTGATCGACCGCATTGGTGAGATGATTGCGTCGATCGACGCCGGCGAGGGCGTTCCGGACGGCGACGACTCGCAGCTGATCGAAGCGCTCGCCCCAGGTGCCGAAGGTCCGGTCGTCCAAGTCGCCGCAACAGTGGCAGCGGATGGCGCGACCAAGGGGGGATCCACCCCTCGAACCATCCGGCTGTCGGTAGAACTTCTCGACCGCGTGATGTCCGGTGTTTCGGATATGGTGCTGGCCCGCAACGAGCTCGCCCGCCGCCTGCGCGAGGCCCCGGGCGAGGTTGCGGTCGATGGCGCGTTCGAGCGGCTCTCGGGGATCATCGCCGAAATGCGGGACGCGATCACGCGAACCCGCATGCAACGGATCGAAAACCTGTTCGTCGCGCTGCCGCGCATGGTCCGCGACCTATCCGCCGAACTCGGCAAGCAGGTGCTGGTCGATATCGACGGCGGTGATGTCGAGCTTGACCGCGAAATGATCGAAATGATCCGCGATCCGCTGACCCATATTATCCGCAACGCCGTCGATCATGGCATCGAGTCCCCGGCCGAACGCCTCAAGGCGGGCAAGCGCGAAATCGGCTTGCTGGCGGTTTCCGCGCGTCAGTCGGGCAATCAGATCCTGATTGAGATCGCCGATGACGGCAAAGGCATCGACGGTTCCAAGCTGGTCGAAAAGGCAGTCGCAAACGGGGTAATTGAACGCGACGCCGCCCAGAAAATGACCCGCGGTGAGCAGCTGGCGCTGATTTTCGAGGCTGGACTCTCAACGGCGCAGGCGGTCACCGCCATTTCCGGCCGTGGTGTCGGCATGGACGTGGTCCGTTCCAACGTGGAGCGGATCGGCGGCGTCGTCGAGGTCGATTCAAAGCCTGGCACCGGCACCCGGATGACGCTTCGGGTTCCGCTGACATTGACCATCATTCCGGCACTGACGGTGTCGATCGGAACCCAGCATTTCGCCATTCCGCGTTCGGCCATCGAGGAAATAGTCCGCGCAAACGGAAGCAGTGTGACACTCGAGACGATCGGCGGCGCAGGTGTTGCGACCATACGTGGCCGCCGCGTCCCCGAAGTCGCCCTGGCCGACGTTTTGGGACTGCCCAACCAGATGGCCGACGAAGACCGCACGCTGGTGGTGCTCCGCCCGGCAGGCGGTGACGTCTACGCATTGGCCGTCGACAAGATTCATGACCATGAGGAGCTGGTGGTCAAGCCCGCCGCTCCGGCGGTGATGGCGACCGGACTCTATGCCGGCACTACCCTGGCCGATGACGGCAGCCCGATCCTGCTGTTCGATCCGGCGGGACTTGCGCAGGTCGGCGGCGTCAGGCTGGAGGCGATCGAACGCGGCGGTCGCGGGGTCGACGCGCCGGTAGTTGCCAACTCGAATGAAGTGCCGGTGCTCCTGTTCCGTGGGCTCGACGGTGCGCGGCGGGCGCTCCGGCTCGGCGTGGTGGACCGGATTGAAGAAGTCGAACCGGCAGCCATCCGGAAAACCGCCGGGCAGCTTCGGGTCCAACTCGGTGAGGCGATCCTGCCACTTGCGGGTGTCGACAAACCGAAGAATCTCGAAGGCAAGATCCGCGTTTTCCGGCTCAACGATGGCTGCCATGAACTTGGCTATGCTTTCCGCGAAGTGATCGACCTGATGACCGTCGACCGCGACGTCATCCCCGCCGATGTTCCCGGCGCGATCAGCGGTGTCACCCTGATCGACGGCGAACCGGCCGAGCTGATCGACGCTCACTGGCTGTTTGCCGAGTATCTCGGCGCTTCGGTCCGGTCGCAGGCGCAACTGGTCTGCCGCCTGCCCGAAAATGACGCCTGGATGCAGAATATGCTCCGTCCGATCGTCGAGGCGGCAGGATATCTCGTGATCGGCGAGCAGGATGAGCTTGCTGCCGACGTGACAATCGTTTCGCAAGGCAAGTCGATCGAGGCCGAACAGGCCGGCCGTATTCTCCGGCTCGAGACCGATCCTGACGCCGCCAACGGCGAGGACAGCATTTACCGCTACGACCGCGCCGGGCTGTTGATGGCCCTCAAGGCGTCAAGCGCGGGGAGGCGTTGATGAACGAGTTGCTGCTGATTGTTTCCATCGCCGGTAGCCGTGTCGCCTTGCCGGCGGCGGCAGTCGAAAGCGTCGTCGAGCTCGAGGCGTTAATCCCAGTGCCGCGCGCGCCCAGCCACCTGGCCGGCCTTTCTGCCTTGCGCAGCCGAGTGCTGACAGTGATCGATTGCCAGCGCTCGCTCGAGCTTGGCACGACCGAGCTTAACGACGGGGAGCTTCACGAAGCTGCCGTGGTTGAGCTGGACGGCCATCATTACGCGCTCACGGTTGATGCGGTCGAAGACGTGGTCGAGGCCCTGTCGGACCCGGTGCCCATTCGTGCCGCGATGGGAGATGGCTGGGAACGGGTGTCCAAAGGGATGGTCGAAACCGAGGAGGGGCCGTTGCTGCTGGTCGACATCGCCGCCCTGGTTGCCGGGCCCAATACTGAAGCCCGGGCAGCTTAAGAGGTTCGTTACCCTTATCGCTTAGAGACAGCGCCAACAGTTTACGGAATTGGAAATATGAAAACCTGCCTCATCGTCGACGACAGCAAGGTCATTCGCAAGGTCGCACGGCATATCCTCGAAACGCTGGATTTCCAGGTCGAGGAAGCTGGCGACGGGCGCGAGGCGCTGGACCGGTGCGAGGCCAAGATGCCGGACGTGGTCCTGCTCGACTGGAATATGCCGGTGATGAGCGGCATGGAGTTTCTGAAGCTGCTCCGGCAGCGTGGTCACAGCGACCAGCCGAAGGTCGTCTTCTGCACCACTGAGAACGACATGGCGCATATCCGCGCGGCACTTGAGGCCGGAGCGGACGAATATGTGATGAAGCCGTTCGATCGCGAGACGCTTCACATCAAATTGCAACTCGTCGGCGTCGCCTGAGGCTCTGGACATGAGCGGGGCGCTCGCCACCTCCCGGGCCAGCGAACGGGCTGGATCCGGCCGACAAGCTCGCCGGCCGATCCGGCTGATGATCGTCGACGATTCGATGGTCGCGCGTGCCGTGCTCAGCCGTATGATCGATGCCGACGGCAATTTCGAGATTGCCGGGATAGCCGGCACTGCGGAGGACGCCATCGAGGCCCTCGGGCAGGTGATGGTCGACATTGTGCTGCTCGATTTGGAAATGCCAGGCGCTGGCGGGTTGAAGTCGATCCCACGCATCCTCGAGGCCGCCAAGGGTGCCAAGGTTCTGATCGTGTCTTCGCTGGCCGAAGACGGCGCGGAAGAAACCATTGCCGCTTTGGCGCTCGGTGCGCACGATACCCTGCCGAAGCCGGGTACGGGACGGTTCAATGGCCGTTTCTCCGAAGTTCTACTAAGCAAGCTCCGCGAGCTTGGCTACGCCGATCGCAGTTCCATTCCGTTGACGCCATCGGCCGTCTCGCATCGGCCGCTCCCGGCTCAGAGCACTGAACCCTTGCGACTGCTGGCGGTCGGCGCTTCGACTGGCGGCATTCACGCGCTTGCCACCTTCTTCGGCGCCCTGCCGAAGCGAATTGGCGTACCGATCCTGGTCACGCAACATTTGCCGCCGGCATTCATGTCCGTGTTCGCGCGTCAGCTTTCGGTGGCCGCTGGTCGCGAAGCGGTTGTTGCCGAGGATGGCACGCGCCTCCTTCCCGACCGCATCGTCGTTGCTCCGGGAGAAGCGCACCTGGTCGTCGACGAAGTCAATGGCCAGCTGATCGCTCGCCTGCTGAAAACCAAAGTCGCAAGCGGCTGCCTGCCGTCCGTCGACCCGATGTTGGCATCCGCCGGAACGGTCGTTGGCGGCGGTGCGCTCGGCGTGGTCCTGACCGGGATGGGTCGCGACGGCGCGGAAGGCGCCAAGCGGCTGGTTGAAGCTGGCGGATCGGTCATGGCCCAGGACGAGGCCAGCTCGGCCATTTGGGGTATGCCGCGCGCCGTAACCGAGGCGGGCCTGGCTTGCGCTGTATTGCCGCCCGACAAGCTGGCGCGGCGCGTTGCAGCCCGGGTCGAGGAGGATCCGTGCAAGTAAGCGATAGCTCCAGCCGGATCCTCGCTGGGCTTTTGGAAGCCCGCACCGGCCAGCAACTGACGATGAGCCGCCGCTGGCGGATCGAAACCGCCCTTGCGGCCCTGCTGCGCGAACGGGGCATCCCCACGCTCGACGAGCTGATCACCATCCTGGTGATGGGCCGGGAACCGAGCCTTGCGACCGAGGTGGTCGAGGCCCTCCTGAACAACGAAACCTATTTCTTTCGTGATCGGACTCCCTTCGATTTGCTCGGCAAGGCGACATTGCCCAAGCTGATCCAGCGGCGCCAATCCAAGCGGCTTCGCATCTGGTCTGCCGGATGTTCGACCGGGCAGGAGGCTTATTCGCTGGCAATGTTGTTCGCCGAGGATCCGCTGCGCTGGGCAGGATGGACCATCGATATCCTTGGTACCGACGTCAGCGAAAGCGCCGTGCGCCGGGCCCGCGAAGGTGTCTACAGCCAATTCGAAGTGCAGCGCGGTCTCGGCATCAACCAGATGATTCGCTGGTTCGAGGAATCTGACGATGGTTGGCGGGCCGTCGAGCCACTACGCCGGATGGTTCGATTCCAGGTTCAAAACCTCCTCGAACCGCCTCCTCATCCAGGGCTGTTCGATATCGTCCTTTGCCGCAACGTGCTGCTCTACCTGAATGCCGAGCGCCGCGGCCTGATTTTCGACCGTATTGCCGGAGCGATGGAGCCGGATGGCTGGCTGATGCTTGGCGCAGGGGAGACGGTGATCGGTCAGACGCGGCAGTTCGAGGCGGACCCCGAAGCGCGCGGTCTTTACCGGCCCGTTGGCGCGGTAGAGAACCGCCGGTCCGGCGACGATCGGCGGGCGGCGGCGCGCTGATCCCAAGCGACAACTCCCGCGGGGGTTGACGAAGCCCGCGGCTAGTGCGCCATTGGCGGAATGGACGTGACGTGCCGCCCTTCGCCGAATTTCGACGAGCGCGCGCTGCCGGTCTCAATGATCGTCTTGCACTACACCGGTATGCCCGATGCCGAGGGCGCATTGAACCGGCTGACCTCGCCCGAGGCCAAGGTTTCGGCTCACTACCTGGTCAGCGAAGAAGGTGAAGTCTTCCAATTGGTCGATGAAGAAAAGCGAGCCTGGCACGCCGGCAAGAGCTATTGGCGTGGCATTACCGACGTGAACAGCGCCAGCGTCGGCATTGAGATCGTCAATCCCGGCCACGAGTTCGGCTACCGTCCATTCCCCGACGAACAGATCGCCTCGGTCATCCCGCTGGTTTCCGACATCAAGGAACGACACGGCATCGGCCGCGGCAATATCGTCGGCCACAGCGACGTCGCGCCGGCGCGCAAGGAAGATCCCGGGGAACTCTTTCCCTGGGCAGCACTGGCCAAGCGCCGGTTGGCGCTGCCCAGCCCGACGCGCGACCTGATGGATCCCTATTGGACCGACGCCGGCTTCCTGCTGGCGTTGGAGCGATTCGGCTATGATGTGACGGACACGCAGAAGGCAGTGATCGCATTCCAGCGTCGATTCCGGCCAGACCTTATCGACGGAATCGTCGACGGCGAATGCCGGGCGAAGCTGCTCGCGCTCTTGCTGCCACGGCCTCAATAGCCCATATCCCCTGCCTGTCAGGGGACCGGGCGGCCGCGGTGAGCTTTACGCTCAACGAGGAAAGTCCGGGCTCCACGGAACAACGGTGCCGGGTAACGCCCGGCCGGAGGGTTCGCCTTCCGAGGGAAAGTGCCACAGAAAGCATACCGCCTGCCTTTGGGCGGGTAAGGTCGAAAGGGTGCGGCAAGAGCGCACCGCGCGGTCGGCAACGGGCGCGGCACGGTAAACCCCACCGGGTGCAAGACCGAATAGGGGCGGC
>DATJKE010000110.1:0-6765 GCA_035491735.1 Sphingomicrobium sp. | reverse complement strand
GCCGTCCTACTGCGGCTGAACCTCAAAATTCTCGCGAAAATCGGAACGGATCGCAGCGATCAAGTCGCCGGTAATCGGTAGCTCAATCTCATAGCTGCCTTCAACATAGGGTCCCGCGACATAGGGGTCGGCGACCAGAAGCAGCCGCTCAAGCTTGCCGTTGCCGTCCTTGTCGGTCGGTATGACCGAGATCTCGCTGAGTTGTGGGCATTCGTCGAACATGCCCCCGCCACCAACCGGCTCGCCTCGTTTCTCTTCCCGCGCCTTGTTGAGAGCGTCGCACCAGGGCTGGGTGAGAAGCCGGTCCAGGTTGGCGGCCGCAGCGAACAGGTCAGCGAATTTGAGTTCCTTCGCCGCCGTGCGATCCCACAACAACCCCTTGCTGCCCGAATTGCCATGTGCGCCGCCGGTATAGGCGCCGAACTCGGCCCTAAGACTTAGGAGCCGTCCGCTTTGGCCCGCCGTCTCATATTCGGTCGATGACATGTAGCTGTTGAAGGGGAAGCCCTGCTTGTCGCGCTCAGCTTTGTCGGCCTTGGCGTTAGCCTCTAGCTCGGCCTTGTCCTTGGTCATTGCGGTCTGGAACCTTGCCACCAGCTCCGGCACGGCGGCCGCCTCAGCGGACCAGCCAAAATGAAAGTCGATGAGGTCGTTTTCCTCGTCATATACAAAAGGCTTGGCGGTCGGCGCGGATGGCTTGGCGGCTGGCGGTGCAGCCTCGGCCTTGTTGGCCGGCTGGTAAGCTGGCTTCGAGCAGGCGGCGAGCAAAATGGCGAGCGTGACGGCGGCTTTCATGTCCGCGACTTTGCCATCGCATCCAGACGCGGCCAAGCGGTCGTGAGACGCGGTTGACTAATGCCATGCCCCTTCATAAAGGGGCCGCGTCTTGGCGGTATCGATTTTCCGCAATGCGTCTCGGACCCATCTAACCCTGGGAATTCAGCTGGGGCCACGCGCAGGGGAGACGGATGACGGAAGACGACATCGACGAGGCCGCAAAGCTTCCACCAGACGCACGGATCGAATCGCTCGATGAGCGGCTCGACCGGGCACAGCGGCGCGAGGCGGAGGAAGCCAACAAGAATAGGGTCGACCCCAATATGCGGGTCACCCAGCTTGTGATTGGGTATCTTATCGGCGGTCCTTTGGGCGGCGGATTACTGGGTTGGGGCCTGGACAGCCTGTTCGGGACGAGACCCTGGATAATGTTGGTGATGCTTTTCCTCGGCTTCGGGGTAGGTGTCAGGAGCATTCTTCGGATTGCGAAATCTTCGCTGGGGCAAACGCCCGGCGATGGAATGTAAGAGGAACCTGTGTCCGGCAAGATCGATCCGATGCACCAGTTTACGGTGGAACCGCTGGTTCCACTGCATGTCGGCAGCTACGATATCAGTCTGACCAATAGCGCCGCGTGGATGCTTGCCACGCTCGCGATCATTGGCGTGTTCATGTGGGGTGGTATGAAACGCCAGGTCATCCCTGGCCGGTGGCAGGTGGCCACCGAGGGGCTAATCGGCTTCATCGACGATTTGGTGAAAGTGAACATCGGGCCGGAAGGCAAGAAGTTCACGCCGTTCCTCTTCTCGCTTTTTACCTTCATCCTGGTCGCAAATTTCCTCGGATTGCTGCCGCTGGCGATCGTTCCCGGCTGGCACGCTTTCACTTCGACCAGCCACTTCAGCATCACTGGCTTGCTTGCGATCATGAGCTTCTCGCTAGTGCTGATTATCGGCTTCTGGCGCCACGGCTTGCACTTTTTCTCGCTGTTCGTCCCGGCTGGTACGCCATGGTATATGCTGCCGCTGATTATCCCGATCGAGATCGTCTCGTTCCTCGTTCGTCCCTTCAGCCTCGCGCTCCGGCTTTTCGTTGCAATGATGTCAGGTCACATCCTGATGGAAGTGTTCGGAAGCTTCATCGCTAACGGCTTTGGGTCGGGCAGCGCGGTCGGGTTCGGCGTTGGCATCGTCAGTTTTTTATTCGTCGTCGGGGTTGGCATGCTTGAGCTGCTGATCTGCGCCCTCCAGGCGTATGTCTTCGCACTACTCACATCGCTCTACCTTAATGACGCGATCAACCTTCACTGAGAAACAAGGTCACCAAAGGAGTTACAGATGGATCTTCAATCTGCGAAAATGATTGGCGCCGGACTTGCCGCGATTGGCACGGGCGCTGCAGCCGTCGGCGTTGGTTTCGTGTTCGGTTCGTTCCTCCAGGGCGCGCTGCGCAACCCGGCCGCGGCGGACGGCCAGCAGGGCCGCCTGTTCCTCGGCTTCGCTCTCGCCGAACTGCTGGGCCTGATGGCATTCACCATCGCCCTGCTCATCCTCTTCGTTTTCTAATTCGTAATGGCTGGGTGCGCCGGATCGGCGCTCCCACCAAGACGGGATAAAGAATGCCTCAACTCGCTCAACTTCCTGAAATCTTTTGGTCCCAGTTTTTCTGGCTGGCGGTGGTTTTCGGAATCATCTTCTTCGTCATTGGCCAGGGGATGGTGCCGAAGATCCAGTCGACCGTCGACCAGCGCGACCAGAAGGTTGCGGAGGACCTCGCCGCGGCCGACCGGGCAAGGGTAGAGGCGGATGCGAGCGAGGAGGCCTTTCGGCTCCGCATGGACGAAAGCCGGGCTGAGGCGATGAAGACTACTACTGCAGCCAAGGCGGAAGGTGCCAAATCGATCGAAAAGGCATTGGCTAAGGCAGACGCATCGATTCAGGCCAAGCTGGCCAAAGCGGAAGAAAAGATCCGCGCCAGCCGCGCCGCAGCTCTCGCCAATATCGAAGGCATAGCGACCGAGTTGTCACAGGAGATCGCCGGCAAGGTTGCCGGCCTAAAGATCGGCCGCGAAGATGCTGCCAAGGCCGTGAAGGCGGAGCTGAGCAATGGCTAATCCGGCAGAAGGCGCCACTGTCGCCCATACCGAGGCGCCCGCCGGGGGGCATGAAGCGGAACCCAATGCGTTTGGCCTGACTCCACCCTGGTTCATCGCGGCGGCGATGATCGTCGTAATCGCCATCCTGATCTGGAAGAAGGTGCCGGCGGCTATCGGCAAGGCGCTCGACAAGAAGATCGCGCAGATCCGCGAGCAGCTCGACGAGGCGTCCGCGCTCCGCAAGGAGGCCGAGGAGCTAAAGCGCGAATATGAGGCGAAAGCCGCTTCCGCCGACGCGGAGGCTGCGGCGATGATCGAACGTGCCAAGGGCGAGGCTGAGGCGATTGTGGCGAAAGCTGAAGTCGACGCCAAGTCGCTCGTTGAACGCCGCAAGGCGATGGCCGAGGCCAAGATCGCGGCCGAAGAGCGCGCCGCGATCGACGAGTTGCGTTCAACCGCTGCCAAGGCAGCCACGGCAGCCGCGACCAAGCTGATCGCCGAGCGTAATGACGCCAATAGCGATCAAGCACTGGTCGACCGGGCGATCTCTCAACTGTCTAAGTAAATTGGCGCCGGAGAATTCGGGCCTTTTTTCATCTATTGTTGATGTGATCCGCCCGGAGAGCTGACGCCCTCCAGCGCCGTCTGAGCTGCTTCGCCGCGCGTTTCGCGCGTGAGGTCGCCAAGGCTTACAATCCCGCAAAGCCTGTCCTCGGCATCGAGCACCGGCAGTCGGCGGACCTGCTCTTCGCTCATCCGCCGGGCAACCTCCTGGATGTCTTCGTCTTCGCGCGCACAGATAATGCCGTCGCTCATTAGTTCGCTGACCGGCGTGTCGGGGCCGCGGCCCTCCGCGACGCCGCGCACAGCGATGTCGCGGTCGGTGATCATGCCGATGACCTTGTCGCCGTCGCATACGGGGATCGACCCGGCATCGGCGCGGAGCATGAAGCTAGCCGCCTCGCGCGCGGTCTGGTCGGCGCCAATCGTCTCGACCTCCGTGGTCATCACTTCGCTGATCTTCATGGTCATGGAGCCCTCCTTTGGGTTCGCGCGCTAAACGAACGGCAGGGAGAGCGCGTTCCGGTCAGATTCGGCGGCCGCTCGCGACGAACAGCAAAGGAAGTGCCGTCACCAGGTACCAACTACGCCAGCCAAGGCCGATGAGCAGCACATCCCATTTCAGTGGGACGCCGGACAGGTAGATTGGAAATAGAAATAGCGGGAGGACCGCAAGCCAGCGGCATGTCTCGTAGCTCCTGGCGCGCGCATGGTTGGTAACCGCGTTCCGTCCGCGACGCAGCAATAAGAGGCTTACGAAGAGCAGCGAGGCTAAGGCGACATCGACGATGCCAACGACGATAGACGGCTTCCCAGGCGTTACTGCAGCCCAGATTGGGATGAGCGTCGAGAGGGTAAGCAGCAGGCTTGTCAGTTTCGATATGCGCCGAAGAGTCACGCCTTATCGATTAGGGCACATTCTCCGTCAGCAAATCATAAGTCGCCACCAACTCGTCATTTTGGTTGAAAATCTCGACCGCCCAGCGAACGACGCCGGTTTCCTCGCTCTTTAGGGACTTTGACCGGACCGTAAGTTCGACCCGCATCGAATCGCCGGGATAAAGCGGAGTCAGGAAGCGGAGATTCTCCAGCCCGGTATTTGCGAGGACTGGACCGGGATCTGGGTCCACGAACAGGCCGGCGGCGAAACTCAGGATCAGGTAGCCGTGAGCGACTCGGCCCTCGAAGATCGGCGAGGCCTTGGCCGCCTCGTCGTCCATATGGGCGTAGAAGGTGTCGCCGGTGAAATTTGCGAAATGCTCGATGTCCTCGAGCGTCACCGTGCGGCTTTTGGTTTTCAGCGTATCGCCGATTTCCAGCTCGGACATGCGCCGGCGGAACGGATGCTGGGCAATCACATGTTTTGGCCCGTCGGGAATATATTGCTCGCTGATGGCGGCGATCATCGCCGGAGTAGACTGGATCGCGGTGCGCTGCATGTAATGCTTGACCCCGCGGATGCCGCCCATCTCCTCGCTGCCCCCGGCCCGGCCGGGGCCGCCGTGGACCAGCACCGGAAGCGGCGAGCCATGCCCGGTGCTCTCGGCTGCATTGTCGCGGTTCAGCACGAGCATGCGCCCGTGGTATGCAGCGGCCCCCTGAATGAACTCCCGCGCGCTGTCGGGCGAATGGGTGAAAAGGGAGAGCGCCAGACTCCCCATGCCGCGATTGGCAAGCGCGATGGCGTCGGCCATGTCCCGGTAGGGCATCACGGTCGACACGGGGCCGAACGCCTCGACGTCATGCACTGCGGCATTGGACCAGGGGTCGTCGCTGCGAAGCAGGATCGGCTCCATGAAAGCGCCGCCGGCGACGCCTGGAGTGGCATCGGGGTTGCCCGCGACGATACGAGCTCCGCCCGCGGTCAACTTGCCGATTTGCGCCCGAACGTCATCGCGTTGACTGGTCGAGACCAGCGCGCCCATGCGGCTTTCCTTGTCGCGAGGATCGCCGACCTTGGTTGCTGCCAGCCGGTCGCGGATGGCCGCCTCGACCGCATCCAGGTGCCCGGCAGGAGCCATTGCCCGCCGGATGGCGGTACATTTCTGCCCCGCCTTCACCGTCATCTCGTTGACGACTTCCTTGACGAACAGGTCGAACTCGGGCGTGCCGGGCGCCGCATCGGGCCCAAGCAGCGAGGCGTTGAGACTGTCCTGCTCGGCGACGAATTTGACGCTTTCCCGCTGGACGACCGGGTGGGATCGCAGTTTCAGCGCGGTCGATGCCGAACCGGTGAAGCTGACTACATCCTGCCCGGTCAGATGATCGAACAAATCGCCGACGCCGCCGACAATCAGCTGCACTGCGCCACTGGGGAGGAGGCCGCTGTCGATCATCACCCGGAAGGCGGCTTCGCACAGATAGGAGGTCGCGCTGGCCGGTTTGACGATCGCCGGCATTCCGGCAAGCAGCGTCGGCGCCAGCTTTTCCAGCATGCCCCACACCGGGAAGTTGAATGCATTGATGTGCACCGCCGCGCCCTGCAACGGGGTGTAGATGTGCTGACCGATGAAGCTGCCGGTCTTCGACAACGGTTCGACCGCCCCGTCGAGCAGCACATGGGCGTCGGGAAGCTCGCGGCGGCCCTTGGACGAAAAGCTGAGCAGCGTGCCGGCGCCGCCTTCGATGTCGATCCAGCCGTCCTTGCGGGTGGCGCCGGTCTGATAATTGAGTTCGTACAGCTCTTCCTTTCGGGCGAGAATGGCGAGGCCGAGGCCCTTGATGATCCTCGCCCGCTCATGAAAAGTGAGTTTGCGAAGTGCCGGACCGCCAACGTCGCGCGCATGGCGCAGCATTCCCCCGAAATCGAGCCCGCCGGAGCCGGTCAATGCGACTGGCGCGCCATCGATGGCACTGGCGATTTCCGCGAGATTGCCTTCTCCCGGGGCCCATTGGTCGAAGGCATAGTTGAGCAGCTTGAGAGTCTTCATTGCGCTTCCTTAGAAGAAGTCGCACGCTTGCGGCACCCTGTCATGAATGAGGTGGCGATGATCGACCCGGTAAGGCCCATCCAGCTGTCCGACGTTGAGGAAGCGCGAGAAAATGTCGCCGGAACGGTGCTTCGGACCCCGCTGGTCAAGCTCGAGCTTGGCAGCGGGTTGCCGGAGATCTGGCTCAAGCTCGAGAATCTCCAGCCGACCAACGCCTACAAGATCCGCGGTGCGACCAATGCAGTGGCCCAGCTTTCGGACGCCGAGCGGGCCCGCGGGGTCTGGACGATCAGCGCCGGCAATGCGGGCCAGGGAGTCGCTTTTGCCGCTCGCAAGGCCGGCATTCCATGCTCGGTGGTGGCGATCGAGACTGCGCCGCAGACCAAGCTCGAGCGGATGCGG
>DATJKE010000109.1:0-5576 GCA_035491735.1 Sphingomicrobium sp. | reverse complement strand
GTTGGTCTTCGAGGCGACTTCGCGCAGCATCTGCGCGCCCATGTTCTCGAACTTGTCCTTTAGCTCGATTTCCTTGGCGACGGTGACCCCGTCCTTGGTGATGCGCGGCGCGCCGAAGCTCTTGTCGAGGACAACGTTGCGGCCCTTCGGCCCCAGCGTCACCTTGACGGCATCGGCGAGGATGTCGACGCCCTTCAGAATCCGCTCGCGCGCATCGCGCGAGAATTTCACGTCCTTGGCTGCCATCTGGCTACCCTTTCTTGAATTCGAATGTTCTCAATGTTCACGGTCGTGAGTGCGAAAGTCAGCCGACGATCCCGAGGATGTCGCTTTCCTTCATGATGATCAGGTCTTCGCCCTCGATCTTCACTTCGGTGCCCGACCATTTGCCGAACAGGATGCGGTCGCCGGCCTTGACGTCCAGCGGCGTCACCTTGCCTTCGTCCGAGCGGGTGCCCGAACCGACGGCGACGACTTCGCCCTCTTGCGGCTTTTCCTTGGCGGTGTCGGGAATGATAATCCCGCCCGCGGTCTTTTCCTCGGCCTCGACCCTACGGACGAGGACACGGTCATGAAGCGGCCTGAAACCCATGTTGTTTGACCCTTTAGCTTCTACAAATTGCAGTTGTGCTTGGCACTCCTGTCATAAGAGTGCCAGCGATGCCGCGCATATGGGTCGGGCATTCCTACCCGTCAACACCCGGCGAGACCGGAAATTTCAGAAACGGGTCAGCCCGAGCGGTTCTCGCCGGGTCCATCGCCACATCATCAGCACCGCAACCACGCCGAGCCCTGCGGCGAGGCCGGTCCAGATGCCGATGCCTCGCCAGCGCATCGCAAAAGCCAGCGCCACGCCGACGCCAAGTCCGATGGCCCAATAGCCGATCAAGGCAAAAATCATTGGAATGCGAGCATCGTGAAGCCCGCGCAGCATGCCGGCCCCGACCACCTGTGCGCCATCGACGACCTGGAACAGCGCGGCCACCATCAGGAAAGACACTCCCAGCGAAATGACGGTGGCGTTAGCAGGCGTATCCGCGAGGAACAGGGTGATCAGCTCCCTCGGGAAAATGTACATGAGCGTAGCCATGACCGCCATGAACCCGATGCCGAGGGCGAACGCTGTCCAGCCGGATAGCGTGATTCCGCCTGGGTCGCGCCGCCCGTAGGCCAGTCCCACGCGAACGGTTGCGGCCTGGCCAAGCGCGAGGGGCACCATGAACGTCGTCGCCGCGATTTGCAGTGCAATCTGGTGCGCCGCCACCGACGGAGCGCCGAACAATCCCATCAAATAAGCGGCGGCGCTGAACACGCCGCCCTCAAACCCCATCGTCAGCCCGATCGGCCCGCCAAGCCTGAACAGCTGGCGGAAGCGCGGCCAGTCGGGCCGCCAGAAACGGCCGAACAAATGGAAACGGCGGAACTGACGGTCGACCAAGACGACAATGGTTAGCGCAATTGCCATGGCGAACCAGACGATCGAGCTGCCGATCCCGCCGCCGATCAGGCCGAACCGTGGCATGCCGAGATGGCCGAAGATCATTGACCAGCTGACCAAGGCATTGAGCGGAATGCCGGCGGTGCTGATCGCCAATATCCAGCCTGGCCGTTCCATCGCCGACACAAAGTTGCGCATCACCTGGAACAGCATCCACGACGGAATGACCCACATGTATCCCTTGAGGAACCATGCCGCGAGCCTCGCCAGCTCCGGCGCCTGGCCAAAGGAAAGAATGATCGGCTCCGCATTCCAAAGGACAATCATCGTGGGCACAGCCATCAGCGCGGCGGCCCATAGCGATTGGCGGAAGGTCCGCCGGACATCCCGCACGGAATTGAACCTTGCCCCGAGGGCCGATGCGATCATCGGCGACGACGCGGTCAATACTCCAAGCGCGAACAGGATCATGCCGAATGTCAGGCTCAGGCCCAGCGCTGCGGCGGCCAGCTCAGTCGGGCCGAGCCATCCCAGCAGAATGACGTCCGTCGCCTGGATGAGCTGCATGGTCAGGTTGGCGAGCATCAACGGCCAAGCAAGGCTCAGCATGGCGCGAAACTCGTCGCGCCACGGCTGCGTCGCCGAGGGAATGGCCGTTCGATTCATGTCGGTGCGCCTAGCAGGTTGAACCGAGAGCGTCACAAGCGCTGGTCGAAAATCCTTGGGCCGCCGCCGAGTTCTGCTCTAGGCAATGCCGACAAGCGACGGAGTAGTGGCGATATGCGGTTCGTGAAGGCCATCTGGAAGCTGCTGGTGGGCATCAAGGACGCACTCGTCCTCCTGTTCATGCTGATGTTCTTCGGGCTTCTTTACGCCGCACTTTCGGCCCGGCCGGAAGCGGTCGGCGAAGGCGTGTTGGCAATGGATCTCGACGGCGTCCTGGTCGAACAGGCCGAGCGCCCCGACCCGGTTTCGGCCCTTGCCGGCACTGGTAACGTCACGCGCGAATTCGAGCTGAAGGATCTCGTCGCCGCGCTAGACGCCGCGAAAGACGACGACGGGGTCAAAGCGATCGCGCTCGATCTCGACGGTTTCCTCGGCGGCGGCCAGTCGGCCATCGCTGCCCTCGGCGAAAAACTCGACGAGCTGAAGAAGAGCGGCAAGCCGGTGGTCGCTTTCGCGACCGGCTATACCGACGATCGCTACCAGCTCGCGGCACATGCCTCGGAGGTTTGGCTGCCGGCAATGGGTGCGGTCGCGATGGCCGGGCCCGGCGGCAACAACCTCTATTTCAAGGGACTGCTCGACAAGCTGGGCGTCACCGCCAACATCTACCGTGTCGGCACTTACAAATCGGCGGTCGAGCCGTTCATGCGCAATGACATGTCGCCCGAGGCGCGTGAAAATGCGCAGGCGTTGGGCGATGCGCTGCTCGAAACCTGGCGGGAGGACATCGCCCGCGGCCGTCCGGCGGCGGTCGCCGGGCTCAATCGCTTGCTGGCGGATCCGGTTGGCGTTTCCAAGGCCGCCAATGGCGATCTCGCCAAGGCGGCGCTCGACCTCAAGCTGGTCGACAGGATCGGCGAGCGGCGCGAATACGAAGCGCGGCTGGCGCAGCTGGGCGGCGAGGATGACAAGGGCCGCCTGCCCTATCAGCGGATCAAGCTTGCCGCCTATGAGGACCAGGCGATCGACCGCAGCGAGGGCCCAATCGGAGTCGTCACCATCGCCGGCGAGATCGTCGATGGGAAAGCCGGGCCGGGGCGGGCCGGCGGAGAGACCATTTCGCGGCTTATCGAAAAGGGCCTGGCCAAGGATAATTTGAAGGCGCTGGTGGTGCGGGTCGACAGCCCCGGTGGCTCGGCGCTGGCGGCCGAGCGTATTCGCCAGGCGCTTCTGGCGGCCAAGGCCAAGAAGATCCCGATCGTGGTGTCGATGGGCAATGTTGCCGCTTCCGGCGGATACTGGGTGTCGACCCCCGGCGACTTTGTGTTCGCCGAGCCTTCAACCATCACCGGTTCGATCGGCGTTTTCGGGGTCCTGCCAAGCTTTGAGGGCACACTGGCCAAGCTTGGGGTTGGCGCGGATGGCATCAAGACCACGCCCTTGTCTGGCGAGCCGGACCTGCTCAAAGGCCCGTCGCCGGCAGCCGATGCCCTGATCCAGGCAGGGGTCGAACAAATCTATCGGAAGTTCCTGACCATCGTCGCCGAGGCGCGGCACAAGTCGGTCGCCGATGTCGACCGGATCGCGCAGGGCCGGGTATGGGACGGCGGGACGGCCCGTCAACTTGGACTGGTCGACGGTTTCGGCGGCATGAACGAGGCGGTGGCCAAGGCGGCCGAGCTCGCCAAGCTCGGCGAGGACGAGCGCGGCCTGACCTACCTCGCGAGGGAGCCTAGCTTTACCGACATGTTGTTTGCCGACCTTGCCGGAGAAGAGGCCAGTGATGAGCAGGTCCCGGCCGACGCGCTGGCGGCGCTGGCGCCGGCCCCGGAAGGCCTGCTTGCCCGGGCGATTGCCGAGGTCCGTTCAATCCTCAATGGGCCCACCATCCAGGCGCGCTGCCTGGAATGCCCGCCGGTTGGTCCGGCCCCGCGGCTCAGCGCCGATGATCGCAATTGGCTGACGCGCCTACTTGGCTGGAGCTGACGAGCCTCCATTGCCGGACCCATTGCCGTTGCGTCGGCGGCCTATGGTCATCGGCAGGAGGGTCAGCGCCAGCAGAACCATGCCCAGCGACAGCATGGCGAAGGAGACGACCCAGGGATTGTTGCTGTCCTCACGGCCCTGAAGGTCCATGATGTGCAGCCCCCACATGAAATCGTAGAAACGCCACCAGCGGGTTCGCTTGGCAATGATCTCCCCCGATCCCCCATCGATGTAGAAATGGGCGCCATCGTCCATTTCGACCCGCCAGCCGTTCATCGTCCGGCGCAATTCCAGCGGCGGCGCGTCGCCCTCGATCCGGCTTGTTGCGACGACCTTCGCAGTGCCCCTGTAGCGCGTCATCAGCTCCCTGGCCGCATCGGCCGGACCCAGGCGTGGCAGGATCCGGCCGGTGACTGGGTCAGCCAGTCTTTTCTCGCCCCCGGCAAAATCGATTTCCCAGCGCGGCCCGTCGGCGCGGGACTTAAGCGTGATGGCGGTGACAGGCAGTCCCTCGAGCTGTGGCGCAACCAACGGTCCATTGAGTTGGATTGGCTGCGGATCGGCGATGAGATGCTCGCCCCGGACTTCCTCGATCGGCTTGGCTACCATCACCAGCCCCGACACCGTCCAGAACAGCATCGGCAAACCGACCAGCCAACCCAGCCAGACATGCCAGCGACGCAGCCGTGTACGTACAGCCCCCATCAAAATCTCCCCGGTCGCGCCGAAATCGAAGGTCCACCCGGTCCTGGCAATTCCCCCTGCCACCGGCGACGAATCAGCGCTGCGGCGGTGATTAATGGGGCGTCGCCGATCCGTCATGATTTTTATATGATTAAGGTTAATTCTTGAGGATATACGCCAGCCTCGACAGCTCCGCCGCCGGTTGCCGCTCGATGATTTCTCCATGGCTTGGGACGATCCGCTGGAGGTCCGGGATTTCCGCCCATTTGTCGAGCTGGGCCGCCAGCGCTTGCCGGTCCGCGACCAACTTCGACCGGATCGGCCGGGGAATTGACGGCCGCCTGGCACCGAAACCGAATAGCCGCGACATGATCCACGCACCCGGGCCCTGGGGCCGCGCGACATGGGCAATGATGTCGTTGACGATCAGGCTGGCCCCACCCGGCCGACGGACGACCAGCGCCGCTTCGCGATTGGCGGTACCGTCAACCGTGATTAAGCTGGTGTCGGCATCCCCCAGCCGGTCGAGCACCAGGTCGACCGGCACTGCCTCCGATACAGCCTCGCGCGCGCCGGACGGCGCGACGACGCGGGCTTTCGGAAAGCGCGCCTTGTAAGGCCTTGCGTCGAGCCGGTGAAACCCGCTCGGAATGATCAGGAATGCAGGTTCGCCGAGCGCTTCTATCCGCTCCATGTCCGCATCGATCAACGGGATCGGACTGAAGATGGCGGTGCGCTTCTTCGACAGACCGACCACCGTCATCCGCCGAGGGAAATTGCCGATCGGCATGGGAATCTGGCC
>DATJKE010000108.1:0-6595 GCA_035491735.1 Sphingomicrobium sp. | reverse complement strand
AGTGACGGTTTTCATGATCGTGTCGTTTCGTTCCACCTTCTTGGTGATGGCAGCCCTGTCCGCCTCGTCGGTCGCCCCGGCCCAGGTAAATCCGGCCGCCGAGCCGCTGATCGCCGAAGGTTCGAATGAGTTGCCGGTGGCCTCCGCCACCGCCCAGCTTCCGGTTGTGGAAGCAATTGATCCGCTGGCTCCGGTCGCGAATGGCGACCAGGCCAACGACGTCGCAGCCATTGAAGGTGAAACGCTGGCCGAGGCCGTGACCCGGCTCCGTGCCACCGATCCGGGCAGCCGCGAGCTCGAATGCCTCGCCGGCGCCATCTATTTCGAAGCCAAGAGCGAGAGCCTGGCCGGCCAGTTGGCGGTTGGGCACGTCATCGCCAACCGCGCTGCTTCAGGCCGCTTCCCGTCGAGCTATTGCGGCGTGGTGTTCCAGCGCAGCCAGTTCAGCTTCGTGCACGGCCATTCGCTGCCCTACATTCCGCGTGCCAGCCAGGATTGGAAGGATGCGGTGGCCATTGCCAAGATCGTTGACCAGAAGCTGAAGCCCTCGCCGATGGGCAAGGCGCTTTACTTCCATGCCCGCCGGGTTTCGCCGGGCTGGCGGATGGCGCGAGTCGGTACACTCGGTAATCACGTCTTCTATCGTTGATCTTCATTCCTGACTGATGAGGCCACCTTTGCGGGTGGCCTCCTTTTGTTCTAATCATTCGGGATGGCTTCGAGTCCGATTCCCGATTGTTTCATCGATGGCCCGCCGATTGCTGCCGAAGTAGCGCGCGGGGTGACCCGGCTATTCTGCCGCCACGATCTGTTCGCGATGTGCGAGGTTCCGCTGGCCAACGGCCGCCGCGCCGACCTGATGGCGATCGGACCAAAGGGCGAACTGACCATCGTCGAGATCAAAGTCAGCAAGGCCGACCTGCTCGGCGACCAGAAATGGACCGATTACCTCGACTATTGCGACCGCTTCTTTTGGGCCGTGCCGCATGCTCTCGCCCAATTTCTGGAAGAGGATCGCTTCCTTCCGGGTGAAGCCGGGCTGCTGATCGCCGACCGCTATGATGCCGTCGTCATGCGCGAGCCGTCGACCAGGCTGCTGGCGCCTGCCCGGCGCAAGGCCGAAATGCTGCGGTTCGCGCGCCGGGCCGCCCGGCGGCTATCGGCGCAGATCGATCCTTCGCTCGGCGAGAACTCTTAGGCCCTAGTTGAGGGTTGGGCCGGCGACCTGCTTCTTGGTCGATTTGACCGTGTCGATCAGCTTGAGCAGGTTGGGGTTGCGACTGTCCTGCTTGGCATAGTCGCGTGCGGTGAGCCCGGCCGCATGATCGCTTTTGTCGGGATTGGCGCCTGCTAGCAGCAACCGCTCGACCACCCGCGGTTGCCGTTGCTGCACGGCAATGATCAAGGCAGTTTCGCCGCGGCGATTGGGGGTATCGACCTTGGCTCCAAGGCTCACCATCCAGTCGACCGCCTCCTCGAAACCGATCCTCGAAGCAATGATCAGCGCCGTATCGCCGTTGGCATCGCCAACGTTCGGGTCAGCGCCTTTCTTCAACAGATAGCCGACCCAGTCGAGTTCGCGCTTCCTGGTTGCGATGTGGAGGGCGGTATCGCCCTTGTAGCCCTTGTAAGTGGCCACCCGGGATCCCGGTTCCTCGATCATCGGGATCGCCTTGTTGTTGTCGCCTTTCTCGATGGCTTCGAGGAAGGCTTCGCCTTCGGATCCGTTGACGCTGTAACCCGTCTGTCCAAGCGTCGGGCCGGCCGTCATTACCAGCGCCGCCGTCAATCCCGCCTTGAACCACCCCCGCATCATCATTTTCCTTCGCATGGGAAGCGCCTTGATCTGGCCGCCTTGGCGGACCAAGTGTGACCTATCCATGAATAGCGCAAGTGCCTTTTGGGAAAAGCCTTTGTCGTCGCTCGATCGCGGCGAATGGGAGGCGCTTTGCGACGGTTGTGGCCGCTGCTGCCTGCACAAGCTGGAGGACGAGGAAACCGGGGAGCTGTTCCCGACCAATGTCGCCTGCAAGCTGCTCGACCGGCGCACCGGCCAGTGCACCGACTATCCGAACCGCAAGCGACTGGTCGAAGATTGCGTAAAACTCGACCCGCATAAACTCGACGAGCTGGAATGGCTGCCGTCGACCTGCGCCTATCGACTGCGGTGGGAGGGAAAGCCGTTGCCGGACTGGCACTATCTGATTTCGGGCAGTCGCGAATCGGTTCATGAGGCGGGCCAGTCGACCCGCGGCTGGACGGTCAGCGAAGTCGATGCCGGCGACCTGGAATGGCATCTTGTCGACCGGCCGCTCTGAACCGTTGAGCATATCCGGACTGGCGTGGCCGCTGGAGCTACGGCCGCATCCGCGGGCGCGGGCCATGCGGCTTCGGCTCGACGAGGCCCGCGAGCGGCTGGTGCTGACCTTTCCGCGGCGGATGAGCCGGCGCACGGTGCTGGACTGGGCGCTGGGGCAGGGCGAGTGGGTAGACCGGCAGCTTGCCCACGTCCAGCCAGGCGAGCCGTTCGTGTCCGGCTCCACCATCCCGCTGGAAGGCCGCGCCATCAAGCTGCAGTGGCTGGAAAGCCTGCCGAGAAACCCGGCCTTGGTTGACGATGTGCTCCGCTGCGGCGGGCCCGAGGCCGCCTTTGCTGGCCGGATCGAGCGCTATTTGCGCGGCCTTGCCCGGCACCGACTCAGCGAGGCCACCGCGGCAATGGCCGAAAAGGCCGGTGTCAGCGTCAGGGCGGTGGCGGTCGGCGACGCTTCGAGCCGTTGGGGCAGCTGTTCTTCGGGCGGTTCGATCCGTTACAATTGGCGGCTGATCCTCGCGCCCCCCCATTTGCTCTCGTGGGTCGTCGCGCACGAAGTCGCCCATCGCCGCCACATGGATCATGGCCCGGCGTTTAAATCGCTGGAAGCCCAGCTCTATGGCGGCAACGTCGCCGCTGCGCGGACTGAGTTGCGGGCGCTAGGGCCGAGGCTGAAGCGGGTCGGCCGGGGGCTGTGACGGCTGCGGCGGCGGCTGCCGGGGCGGCGGGACCCGCTGCGCTGGCGGAGGAACGCGTTGGGCTGGCGGCGGGCGGTTCTCCGGATTGCGTTTCAACACCTCGTCGAGCCATTGCTGGTCGACTTGGGACCCGTCCTGGGGCTGTGCCGGCTGCTGCTGCTCCGGTGCCAGCGGATCGCGCGGCTGGGTCCCGATCGGATTGCCGTCGGCATCGACCAGGGGCGCCGATTCTTCCATGTTGAAGCCCCAGTTCTCCTCGTCGGGCTCCAGCTGCCAGTCCGGCATCGGCGCCTGCGTTTCGAACTGCTCGACGGGGCGCTTGGCCACCGCCACCTTCATGAACGCCGCGAAGGCCCGCGCCGGGGCGGTGCCGCCTTGCAGGCCGGCGACCGTCTTGGCATCGTCGCGGCCCATCCACACGCCGGTGGTGAGCCCGCTCGAAAATCCGACGAACCAGCCGTCCTTGTTTGACGAAGTGGTGCCGGTCTTGCCGGCAACGGGGCGGCCGATCTGCGCCGCGCGCCCGGTTCCCGACAGCACCGCAGACTGCAGCAGGTCGGTCATTTCCGCCGCGACCCATGGCGCAACCAGCACTCGCTGCTCATTGGACTGGTGCTGGTAGAGCAGCCGCCCGTCGGCGGTAACCACCTTGCGAATCGCATAGGGCATGACGCTGACCCCGCGGTTCTGGACGGCGGCAAAGGCACGGGTCATGTCGATCAACCGGACGTCGCTGGTGCCCAGGACCATCGACGGGAAGGTCGAGATCTTGCCCGAGATACCGAAGCGGCGGGCCATGTCGGCAATGGTGCCGAAGCCAAGGGAATCACCGATCTGCGCGCTGATCGTATTGATTGACCGCGAGAAAGCCTCGCGCAGCGACACCGGCCCGGCAAAGGTGCGGCTCGAGTTGCGCGGGGTCCAGCCGTCGATCGTAACCGGCTTGTCGACCACCGTGTCGCTCGGCTTCATGCCCGATTCCAGCGCGGCGAGATAAACGAACAGCTTGAAGGCCGATCCCGGCTGGCGCTCGGCCTGCGTCGCCCGATTGTATATCGAATCGACATAGTTGCGGCCGCCGACCATGGCCCGCACCGCCCCGTCCCGATCCATCGCCACCAATGCTCCCTGCGTTCCTGGCGGGCTATAGCCATTGATGGCGGCGTCAGCGGCCGCCTGCATGCCCGGGTCAAGGGTGGTGAAGACGTCGATCGGCTCGCTGGTCTCGTCGATCAGCGTGTCGAGCTGCGGCAGAGTCCAGTCGGTAAAGTAGCGCACGCTGTTCTGCTTCGCCGCCGGCTGCACCTTGACCTCGGCAGGGTGGGCCGCAATCGCCTCGCTGGCTGGCAGGAAGCCATTCTCGACCATCGAATTCAGTACGACGCCGGCGCGGCCGCGCGCGGCCTGGATGTCGGCGGTCGGCGAATAGTTGGACGGAGCCTTGACCAGGCCGGCGATGATCGCCGCCTCGCCGAGGTTGAGCCGCTCGGCGCCATGGCCGAAAAAAGTCCGGCTGGCGGCATCGATGCCATAGGCGCCGCCGCCGAAGTAAACTCGGTTCAGGTAGAGCTCGAGGATCTGGTCTTTGCTGAACTTCCGCTCGAGCGCCAGCGCCAGCACCGCTTCCTTGATCTTGCGGCCGAAGGTCCGGCTGTTGGTCAGGAAAATGTTGCGCGCCAGCTGCTGGGTGATGGTCGAGCCGCCCTGGCGCCAATGGCCGCTTTCCAGCCTGACCTTGAACGATCTGGCGACACCGATCGGGTCGACGCCGACATGGCTGCGAAAGCGCTTGTCCTCGACTGCAATCATCGCCGCGCGCATCGTCGGCGGTATCTCATCATAGCTCAGCCAGCGGCCGAAGCTCGGCCCCAGGGAAACCAGCAACGTCCCATCGCTGGCGCGGACGCGGACCATCTGACCGAGGTCGGACCGTTTGCTCAGCTGCTCATAGTCGGGAAGCTGCGTCATCGCGACCGCGACGGCCACAATCAGGCCGAGCAATCCAAGGAAGCCGATGGCGGCGGCCCATTTCAGGCCTGAGACGAACATGCCCTTGGCGCGGGACGAAGAGGAAGAGGCCATTGGCGATAGGTTCCTATTGGCTTCGGCCGGTTCCGACAAGCGCGCCCGCCCAATGCGGCGCGAGAGGGCATTCTTTCGAAAGGATTGATGAAACGTTCATTAACCTTGTTTCAACGCCGCTGGCATAGCGTCGGTGTCATGACGGGCCGCACTCCTGCCCATTTTGTCCTGGCGCTGCTTGGCGCCTGGGGCCTGGCCGCGCCTGCCTTGCCGCAGGAAGTGACGGCGCCGTGCAGCCTGTGCGCACCGGGCCCGGCGGCTTCGGGCGAAAAGCCGGCCGCCCCGGTCACGCTCGGCGTCGAGGTCAATCTCAACTTCGACCGGCTGGTGCTCGACGGGAGCGGAGACGGCAGCGCGGAGCTGGGCCCCGACGGAGTCAGCAACATCAGCGGGTCGATTACCGCGATCGGCGCCCGCGCGATGGTCGGCGAGGTCGTGATCCGCGGTGAGCCGGGACGCTATGTTCGGATCGAGCTACCGCGCCGAATCGAGCTGCAGGGTTTTTCCGGCGGTGTGATCCGTCTCGATTCGCTTCGCTCGGACCTGCCGCAAATGCCGCGCCTCGACGAAAATGGCCGGCTGAAATTCCGGGTCGGCGGAGCGCTCCACCTCACCGGCGACGTCAGCGGAGAATTCCGCGGCGATGTGACGATCGACGTCGATTATCTTTAGCCCGGCGCGCTGACGGATCCGGTTTGGAGCAATAGTTAACGCGCGTGAAACCATAACATTGAGCAAAACCGAAAGCCGTTAAGGTTAATGAAGCCCTACGGATGGGCGGCGAAGCTCGGCCAGCCGCCATGTTTCGAATCAAGTGGGGAATAGATCATGACCAAATTCGCTCGTCTGGCGGCGCTGGCTGCCGCTACGGCTATTGCCGCGACGCCGGCAGTGGCCGCACCGACCGCTTCAACCCCTGTGGCGAAGGCCCGGGTTGCAATCACCAAGCCGCTGACCCTGACCTCGGACCGGGACCTCGATTTCGGCTCGGTGGCGGTCACTGGCGCCGGCACGGTAATCGTCAACCAGCTCGGCACGACCCGGTCGTGCGGTGCGGCAATTGACCTGGTTTGCACCGGCACTTTTTCCGCGGCCAGGTTCCACGTCACCGGTTCCAACCAGCAGACCGTGACGATTTCGGCGGGTTCTCCGACGACGCTTACCAGGGTCGGCTTCGCCAACACCATTCCTTTCAGGCCGCTTGCCCCGGCGTCTGTCGCACTCCCCAATTCGGGCGCGGCTGGCATCGACTTCACCGTCGGCGGCGAGATCGACCTGCTCGCTTCGACGCCTGAGGGTACCTATCAGGGCGACATCGTCCTCACCGTCGACTATTGATTTTCTGGAAGGTGAAGCGCCTGGCCCGCCGGGTGCTTTGGACAGGGGGCTGCCGAGCGATCGGCGGCCCCATTTTATTTGGGCCATGGTTTCGCGCTATGGTTAGCCGAATAATAACCATTTTGGGGCCATCTTCCTCCTGACCGTTTCGGAGGAATCCCAT
>DATJKE010000107.1:0-11444 GCA_035491735.1 Sphingomicrobium sp. | reverse complement strand
CGGTGCTGCTGTTCGTCATCCCCTGGGGCTACGTCTGGCGGCACTATGTCAGGCGACCGGCCGATCGCTGGCGCTGATTGCCCGCCGCATCCGCTGCCCCCATATGGGCCGCCATGCCGATTCAAATCCGCACTTCGCTGGCCGAGCCGGAAACCGGCGTGACGTTCGTTCCGCACCGTCCGCAGCGGCCCGACAAGGCCGAGGGCGGCAAGCGGTTCGTGCTGGCCTCGGACTACCAGCCGGCCGGCGACCAGCCGGCCGCGATCAAGGAGCTGGTCGAGGGAATCCGGGACAATGGCGAGGTCAGCCAGGTGCTGCTGGGAGTCACGGGTTCGGGCAAGACCTACACGATGGCCCAGGTGATCGAGCTGACTCAGCGCCCGGCGCTGGTGCTGGCGCCGAACAAGATCCTGGCGGCCCAGCTCTACGGCGAGTTCAAGAATTTCTTCCCCGACAATGCGGTCGAATATTTCGTCAGCTATTACGACTATTACCAGCCCGAGGCCTACGTCCCGCGGTCCGACACCTACATCGAGAAGGAAAGCTCGGTGAACGAGGCAATCGACCGGATGCGCCACTCGGCGACCCGCTCGCTGCTGGAGCGGGACGACGTGATCATCGTCGCCTCGGTCAGCTGCCTCTACGGCATCGGTTCGGTCGAGACTTATTCGGCGATGATCTTCGACTTGAAGAAGGGCGAGAGCGTCGACCAGCGCGAGATCATCAGGAAGCTGGTCGCGCTGCAGTACAAACGCAACGACCAGGCCTTCGCGCGCGGCAATTTCCGGGTGCGCGGCGACAATCTGGAGATTTTCCCGTCGCACTATGAGGACAGCGCCTGGCGGATCAGCTTCTTCGGCGACGAGGTCGAAGAGATCACCGAATTCGACCCGCTGACCGGCAAGAAGACCGCCAGCCTCGACAGCGTCCGGGTGTTCGCCAATTCGCACTATGTAACGCCCGGGCCGACCCTCAAGCAGGCGATGGAGGCGATCCGCCATGAGCTCGCCGAGCGACTGAAGGAATTGCAGGCCGAAGGGCGCCTGCTGGAGGCGCAACGGCTGGAGCAGCGGACCAATTTCGACCTGGAGATGATCGCCGCCACCGGCTCGTGCGCGGGGATCGAGAATTATTCGCGCTTCCTCACCGGCCGCCTGCCAGGCGAACCGCCCCCGACCCTGTTCGAGTACCTTCCCGACAATGCGCTGCTGTTCGTCGACGAGAGCCACCAGACGGTGCCGCAGATCGGGGCCATGGCGCGCGGCGACCATCGGCGGAAGATCACGCTGGCCGAATATGGCTTCCGCCTGCCGAGCTGCATCGACAACCGGCCGCTGCGCTTCAACGAATGGGACGCGATGCGCCCGCAGTCGGTGTTCGTCTCCGCGACTCCGGGGCCGTGGGAAATGAACGAGACCGGCGGCGTGTTCAGCGAGCAGGTGATCCGCCCGACGGGCCTCATCGACCCGCCCGTCGAGATCAAGCCGGTCGAGGACCAGGTCGACGACCTTGTCCACGAGGCGAAGGAGACGGCGCGCAAGGGATATCGCACCCTGGTCACGACACTGACCAAGCGCATGGCCGAGGACCTCACCGAATATCTGCACGAGGCGGGCCTCAAGGTCCGCTACATGCATTCCGACGTCGAAACGCTGGAGCGCATCGAGCTGATCCGCGACCTGAGGCTCGGCGTCTATGACGTGCTGGTCGGAATCAACCTGCTGCGCGAAGGGCTCGACATCCCGGAATGCGGACTGGTCGCGATCCTCGATGCCGACAAGGAAGGCTTCCTCCGTTCCGAGACATCGCTGATCCAGACCATCGGCCGCGCCGCGCGCAACATCGATGGGCGGGTGATCCTCTATGCCGACAGGGTCACCGGATCGATGGAACGCGCGCTCGCCGAGACCGGACGGCGGCGCGAGAAGCAGGTCGAGTATAACGAGGCCCACGGCATCACCCCGGCCTCGATCAAGAGCCACATCAACGACATCATGAGCGACGTCACGCTGCGCGACGGCGTGCTGATCGAGACCGGCGACGAGGAGCGGCCGCACCTCGTCGGCCACAACCTTCGCGCTTATATCGGCGACCTTGAGGAACGGATGCGCAAAGCCGCCGCCGACCTCGAGTTCGAGGAGGCTGCACGGCTGCGCGACGAGATCCGCCGGCTGGAAGAAGACGAGCTCGGCATTCCCGATCCTGATCGGGTCGCGCCGAGGCCGAGCGGCAATGCGACGCAGGGCAGGCCGGGGACGCGCCGGACGGGGTTCGGGAAAACCCAGCGCAGGTGGGGCGGTAAGCGCTAGCGGCGGGCCGGCAGCATTTTCGGGTTGCGGAGCAGCCCCGCCGAAATGAGCGCGACAACTATCCCAACCGGGAAAATCTCGATGAAGGTCATCGGAATCCGGAACAGCGGGTTCTTGTAGCTTTCCGCCATCGCATTCATTTCCGCCGCCTTGGCCTGGATCGCGGCCGGCGAGGCACCCTCCGCTTGCATGTTTTTCAACACCGACCTGGTGTAGTCGGCCATGAAGTCATAGCCCGATATTTGCAGATAGCTTTCCCAGACGAGCGCATAGATTAGCCCCGCCACCGCGGCGATTCCGAGCCCGAGCAGGAAGGCTCGGCCGAAGCGGATCACGCCGCCGCACTCGACGTCGCGATAGCGCTTAATGCCGACAAAAATCAGCGACAACGCGACCAGCATCACCAGATAGCCGAACCACAGCGACGTGGTGTGGTTCGACAGGTCGGAGGCAATGCCGACGGTCAGGACGGTGGCGGCGATGGCGCCGGCGATGGCGCCATAGATAAGGGCGTAACGGGTCATGGTGCGGACTCCCCCTGTTCGATCCGAATGTCGCTGGGTACAGGGAAGTGAGCCAGCCGCCTATCACCCGCATGGGTGATCTGGGGCACATTTTCCGTTCGGATCAGGCGATCAGCGCCAGCCAGCGGGCCTTCTCGATCGCCTCGATACGATTGCGGACCTCGAGCTTGGCATAGAGGCTGGCAAGGTGGGTCTTGACGGTGTTGGGCGAAATGTCGAGCGCACGCGCCAGCTCCTTGTTCGACTGGCCGGAGGCGAGCCGCTCAAGGATTTCGCATTCGCGCGGAGTGAGGCCGAGCGAACGGATGGCGGCCTGGTTGACTTCGAATGTTGCTGGAGCAGGACGCGGGGTCAGTTGGCGGGCCGCCCATGCGCCGAGTGCGAGGAACGCCACCGCCACCAGCGCAAGATAGATTTCGAACGAAAAGGCGTGCGTGAGGTAGCGGTATTCGACCCATTGCAGCGCCGTTGCGGCGGCCGCGAGCGCGATCGAGTAATAGAGCAGCGTCCTTGCCACGGCCGGAGGCTGCCAGATTTCCTCCTCATCGTCGAACCGCTCCGTTCAGGCGCACGCAACCCAACGCCGTGCAAGGAGTTAGGAAAGCAAATCCACTCCGGGAAGCGCCGCGGAAGCGGCGCAAAATTTATGCACCAGAAGCTTATTCTAATATTGGGCGCTGCAACGATGCTGGCGACGGCCCCTCTTGGGGCCGCACAGGGCCCGCGCGGCGACGAGCCGGTCGCGGTTCCGCGAACCATCAAGCAGGGCATCGACTTCGTTTATGTCGATCCGCAGATGTCGACCGTCGCCCGGCGCAAGCAGAAGCCGCAAAACTGGTTGCAGCGGTTGTTCAATCCGAGCTCGAGCAAGCGCGGTGCGCCCAATCCGATGTTCGACCAGCTGGCGCTCGGGCTGCAGCAGTACCAGGCAAGCTGGGGCCGCCTGCCGCAGACCAAGATCCCGGCCGGCGCGTCCTTGAAGCGCGGGTCGAGCGGCAAGCGTGTCAGCCTGCTGCGCACCCGTCTCGGATTGCCAGCGGCGGGCGGTTATGACGACCAGCTAGCCCAGGCCGTCTCGGCCTATCAGGCGGTACATGGCCTCGGCAGTCCGGATGGGATCGCCGGCAAGGCGACCATCGCCTCGTTGAACCGCGGATCGCTCTATTATGCGCGGCGGATCGCGATCAACATGGAGCGCGCCTACCGCTTGCCGGCGGTGCGCGCGTTCGACCGCTATGTGGTGGTCGATAGCGGCGCGGCCGAAGTCTATTTCTTCGACCGCGACCGGATGGCCGACAAGATGCGCGTGGTGGTTGGCACGGCCAAGACCAAGACGCCGATGATGGCCGTGCTGATGCGCAATGCGCGGGTCGATCCCTATTGGAACGTTCCGCCCGAAATGGTCCGCAGCCTGACTGCCAAAAAGGTCGGTGAGCAGGGCCTCTCCTACTTCAAGAACTTCCATTACGAGGTGCTGTCGGACTGGGGCCCGGATGCCCGCATCATCGATCCGAAGACCGTCAACTGGAAGGGCATTGCCTCAGGCAAGGTCAAGCCGACGGTCCATGTCCGCCAGCTGCCGGGGCCGTGGAATTCGATGCGCAACATGAAGTTCGAGATGCCGAACGATTACGGCATCTACCTGCACGATACGCCGCATGACGAGCTGTTCGCGCAGGACGAGCGTCATCTCAGCAACGGCTGCGTACGGCTCCAGGATTACAAACGTTTCGCCGGCTGGGTGTTCGGCTATGTCCCGCAATCGCAGAACGGGCTGGAGAAGAAGGTCGACCTGCCGCGGTCGGTACCCGTCTACATGACCTATCTGACGGTCGCGGCGACTGCCAACGGCGTTACCTTCCGCCCGGACATTTATGGGTTCGATGCGCTGGCCATGCCGCAGATGTTCGGCGGAACGGCCAGCATCGCGTCGGCCGAGGAGCTTGGGCTTAGCCTTGGAAGTAATTAAGGGGCGCGCACCGCGCGCGCCCCTGGGCAGTTACTAGCGCAGCACGCCCGCCTTCTGCTGACGACGTGCATAATAAAAGAGCGCGGCGGCGACGATGATGATCACCCATGGCATGAATGCCATGCCGCCTTCGATCATTGCCGGATCGGGTGGTGGCGGGGCGAGCAGGATCTGATAGCCGAGGCCGAGCACAGCGCCGAGCAGCGACAGGCCAAACGCGGGCACTGCCCAGCGGTGGCGCATGAGCAGCAGGACAGACCCGGCCAGGCCCATCCACACGCCCAGGCCCCAGCCGAATTGCGCATAGATCGGGAAGCTGTCGACCCAGGCCAGCATGGCTTTGGGATCGACATTGGGCATCATGCTTCGAAAATATTCCTCATTGCGCATGCGCGTCATCAGATAGTCGTAGCAGCCGAACCCGTTCCAGATCAGCGACAGCAGGCCGACGATCCACAGATGAACCGGCGCCTTCGCGGCTTGCACGTCTTCCATATTGCATCCCCCTCCAATTGCCGGCCTTTTCGCCGCCCTGGGAACGTCACGCGGGCGGATTTGGATTGTTCGCCATGCCAGCCGCCGCATCAGCCGCAATTTGCCTGAGGCTGTCAATTGCTGAACCCAAACGGCCCAACGGCGTTGAAGCGGCCATGTGGAGAATCGCCGCCCTGTTGCCGATGTTCGCGTTCCTCGCGTTGCTGGCCTGTGCAAAGCATGACCCGGTGGACGATAATGCCGTCGATCCGTCCAGCGAGCTGGTTGGCGATGCGTCTGCTACCGGTCTCGCGGCGCCGGCCAATGCGGCGGCCGCGGAGGCCATGCAGCAGGCGTCGCTGCCGGCGGCGACGGGGGGACTGCGCTGGGCCTACCGGTCGGCCGATCGCACCGCCCTGTTTGGACCGGCCGGCACACCGGCCTTTTCAATTCAGTGCGGCAAGGCCCCGGAAGGCGACAGCCAGCTGGTCTTCGTCCGCTACCTGCCGCCGACTGGCGGCGGCAACGCCACGCTGAGCTTTACGGGCAATGGAAAGGCCGCGTCCGTACCGATCGCCGCGGTCGCAAATGCCGATGGCCGCGGCGGCCAGTGGCGCGCGACGATATCGGCCAGCGACAATGCGCGCGACGTGGCCGAGGCCTTTTCAGGCCCCGGCACCGTCAACGTCTCCCTGACCGGGCTGGCGCCGCTGGTCGTTCCCGCCACGGGCGAGCCGCGGCGCGTGTTCGCCGAATGCCTTGCCGGCTAGAGGATCCCGGACGGGCCCTAGAATCCGACCCTGACGCCGACCTGAGCGGAAGTCTCTTCACCCTGATTCTTGCCGATCGTCGCCGATCCGCCGGCATCCAGGCTGACGTTGGTCAGGATTTCCGCGCTAAAGCCGCCGGCGATCCGGCCGTACGCCTTCTTCGAGCCATCCTCGAGCGCGAAGCGATTGACGATCGTGGGGGCGGAGGTCTGGGAGAAGTGGATCGTACGGTCGTCGCCGGTGAAGTCCTTCTCGATCGCCGCCGAGGCATAGGGGCGCAGCTGCACTCCGCCACCGGCGAAATCGCCGCGTAGCTCGACGCCAAGGCTGCCGCGCATGGAGCTGTAGCTGAGGGAAGCGACATTGAGGTTCAGGACCGGATCGCCGTCCTCGGTGTAGCCGTCGACCTTGGCCTTGGCATAATCGAGCGCGACCACTGGGCCGAAGCGGACGCTGCCCAGCGGGAAGAGGTAGCCGCCCTTGGCCCCGGCAATGAAATGATGTCCCTTGGGGTCGGCCTCCATGTCTTCCACCACGCCGGCGCGGTCGATGTCATGCTTGTTCCAGCCATAGCCGGCATAGCCTTCGGCAAAGCCGCCCGCGATGGCGAAGCCGGCATAGCCGCCAAGCTGGATCGACCTGGCTTCATTCTCGGCATTGTCATTGCCGAAATTGATCTTGGGCCGGCTGTAATTGACCGCCAGGCCGGCAACGCCGGTGCCAAATCCATATTCCGCCCCGGCAGTCAGCCCGACGCCGCTCGAGCGATAGGCTTCGTTGCGCGGACCGGCGCTCAATTTGCGGCTGTAACCGTCGCCGACGAGGAAGACCCTAAGGCCGTTGAACGTATCGCCGTCTCGTGGAGATCCAAGGTCCATGCGCGTCGTCAGCGTCCGGCCGAACTGGTGGGCGACATCGAGGCTGAGGTCGCTGGCGCCCTGCAGCACCAGCGGCGCCTCGAGCTGGGCGGCGATATATCGGCCGACGATGGCGAAGCCGGCCGAGGTCAGGTGCAGCTGGTCATAATAGAACAGGAACTTCTGGCTCGGATCGGCGATGCAGCTGGTGCTGGGCAGTGCCGGGCAGGCCAGTCCGACCAGGCCATAGTCCGATAGATTGGCTGCGACCTGGTTCAGGAGCAGCGTGCCGTCGAGATAGTGGACGATCACGCCATCGGCGGCATATCCGGCAAGCGTCGACTGCATCGCGGTGTTGAACGTGGTCGAATATGCGTTGCGAATGGCCTGGGCAGCGGGGTCGCCGGCGATTTCCGGAAGCAGCGCGGTATTGCCGGCGAGGAAGCTGATATTTTGCGCTCCAGCTGCGACCAGCGCATTGAGCCCGGTCGTCGCGAAGGCCGCGGACGCAGTCGCCGCGGCAGGCGCCCCGGCAAGCGTTCCCGGCGGCAAGGCAAGCCCGGCGCTGCCGGTCTGGTAGACACGCGCGTCGTTGCCGCCGACCGAGACTGCGATCAAATCATCTTCGTCGAAAGTGCCGCTGACTGTCGGAAACACACCGCCGCCGCCAGCAAGATAGGCATTCCATTCGGTGACGAAGCCCGGCAGCTGCGGCGCCGGCAAGGGTCCCGGGGTGTTGGTGTTCCGATTGTCGGTCAGCGCACCGCCGATCGCGAAATTATCGATCGGAACATTGAGCAGGCTGCCAAGCGTGTCGACATAGTTGCTGCCGCCCGAAAAACGCCCGGTCGCAAAGGGTGGCTGGGGCGCAATTCCAAGGATCTGAAACAAATTGCCATCGTCGGCATAGCTGTCGCCGAACGCGACAATGCGCTCGACACGTTGCGCCTGCGCCGGCGCAGCGAAACCCAGCGCGCTTGCAGCAAGCAGCGACGCAACGAACACATGCCTATTTGTCATGAAAATCCTCCCCGGAACCGCGTCAGGACGCGCGGCTGGTCGGGTCAGTAATGCACGCTGCCCGGCGCGGCGCAAGTGACAGAAATGTCAATTCGTCAGCCGGACGAGTCCGCTCGTCCTTTTTGCGCGGACCGTTGCACATCGGCCTCGTCCCGGTGGCCATTGGCAAGGTTCCGCGTTTGCTCGCGCAACTCTTCGATGGCCTCTTCCGGAAGCTCCTCGATACCGGCCATTTCATTATTGGCGCGGCGGACGGCGATGATCAGCTCGTCAAGCTTGGCGTGCATCGCGACGTCGCGCCGATGGGCCTCGGCTTCGCGCTCATTCTGCCGATTAAGGACCATCTGGCTCAGGGAAATGGCAAGGATCGACAGTGCCGCCGTCAAAAGGTCGGTGCCTAAGCCAAGTGCGAACCAGGCGATGCAAATGACCAGCACCCCGATCTGCGCATAGGGATGGGCGGACAGATCCGAGAACCAGGCGGACGCGTCGCAGCCGAGCCGGTACAGCCAGCTGCGCTCGCTGCCATTTGACGCGTTACCGGTCTGGGTGGTGTTTCCCATCGGCGGCGCAACGAAGGCCGCATGGTCGCGGTTCCTCGTTTCGCGATTGAAATGTCAGCGCTTTTCCGCGGCTAGCCGGCTCATCAGGATTGCGGCGCGCTTCGCTTGGCGCCAGATCGAGGCGATGTCGACCGATTCGCCGGGCGCATGGTCGCCGCGGCTGGCGGGGCCGAGGCCAACCAGGCCGTCGACATCCGCCGCGACGAAGCTGATGTCGCCCGCGCCGCGCTTGACCGGATCGAGCTCGCCCATCTCGGCCATGCCCATGTCTCGATTGACGACATTCAGCCGCTGCAGCAGGGCACGATTGCCGGCGGTCGGCGCCATCGGCGGATAGCCGTCCTGATCGAACTCGATTCTGGCAGTTGCTCCGCCGAGCGGCTTCGCAACGATGGCGCGCATCCTGGCCTGGGCCCGGTCGATCTGTTCCTGGGAAAGGGCGCGCAGGTCGCCGCGTGCGACTGCGGATGCCGCGATGATGTTGGTCTTGCCCGCCGCCTCGATCCGGATCCGCCCTTCGTCCAGCCTGGCCGATGAGCCCCCGCCGATCAGGCCGACGTTGAAGGTCAGCTTGTCTTCCGGAAGTTCGCGGCGGAACGTGTCGATGATCCGCGCCAGCTCGTAGATCGCGCCGCTGCCGGCTTCGGGCGTGAAAATGCCGCTCGAATGGCCCGATTTGGCAGTGACGGTTACTGTCCAGCTGCCTGAGCTGCGCCGGGCGATCGAGCCCATGTCGACCAGGCCGTTGGGGCCAGCCTCCTGCGCCAGGCCTTCGAAGTCGAGCGCGACATCCGCGCGTTTTCCAGCGGCGATGAGATCCCGGCGGGCGACGCCGATCGGACTGCCGCTGTCCTCCTCGTCACCGGTAAGAACGATTTGGATGTTGGCGTTCTTTAGCGTCCCCGCATCTTTCATGGCACGGAGCGCCGCGATCATCACGGCCATGCCGCCCTTGTCGTCGCCCGAGCCCGGCCCTTCCGCCTCATTGCCGCCGCGAGTCCAGCGCTGGAACGGGCTATCGGGCTCGAACACCGTGTCGAGGTGGCCGATCAGCAGCAGCTTCTTGCCGTTACCCTTGCCTTGATGTGTGGCGATGATGTGTCCCGCGCGGCCGGTCGGCCTCATGTCGATCCACTGCACCTTGAAACCGAGCGGCTCCAGTTCGGCGCGAAGCATTTCGCCGACCCTGGTCACCCCTTCGAGATTGAGCGAGCCGCTGTTCTGGTCGACCCACTTCTCCAGCATGGCGAGGGTGCGCGCCTGCTCGGCATCGACGGTTTTGATCATCCGCCCCTCCGCCGGCGAAAGCTTGGCCGAAACGGGTGCGGGAACGAGCGCGAGGGCGGCGAGGGCGAGGCTGAGGCGACGGAGCATGGCGCGAAACCTAGCGCACATTGCCTCGGGCGCAACTGGCTTCTCTTCGGCATGCTGAACTTGTTTTCAGCAAGGCCAAGGATAACGATGGGGTTAATCGCCTGTCCTACAAGGAACCAAATAGGTAATTACCCTGCGAATCGGCAAACTGGAGGAGCGGGTGATGGAGGTGAACGAACTGATCGACGAGCTGATCGAACGGGAGGGGGGTTATGCGAACCATCCTGCGGACAAGGGCGGGCCGACCCGCTTTGGAATTACTGAGGCGGTCGCGCGGGCCCATGGCTATGCCGGCCCCATGGCGGCTCTGCCGCGCGAGGAGGCTGCCGCAATCTATCGCCGGCTCTACTGGCTGCGGCCGCGCTTCGACGAGATCGCAGAGCGCTGCCCACGCGTTGCTTCAGAGCTATTCGACACCGGAGCCAACATGGGGCCGGCGGTCGCGGCGACTTTCCTGCAGCGGGCGCTGACCGCGCTTAACCGCGGCGGCACGGATTATCCCGACCTCACGCCCGACGGACGGGTCGGCCCGATGACGATGGCCGCGCTCGACGCCTTCATTGCGGAGCGCGGCAAGGAAAGTGGCGAGGCCGTGCTGCTCCGCGCGCTCGAGGCGCTGCAAGGCGAGCGCTACCTTCGCCTGGCCGAGAAGCGCCCGGCAAACGAGGCCTTTCTCTATGGCTGGCTCGCGAACCGTATTGGTTAGCATGGCGAAGTTGACGAAGTTTACCCACCCCCATTTTGGCATGAAAGGCCAGCAAGATGGCATTACTCGAAGCGATCGTCGGGCCAGTCTCCAGGCTGCTCGACAAGATCATCCCCGACCCCGAGGCGCGCGACCGTGCCAAGCTGGAACTGATCAAGCTGCAGGGCGACCAGGAAATGCAGGCGATCGGCGCCCAGATGCAGGCGATCGTCGCCGAGGCGCAGTCGCCCGACCCCTGGACCAGCCGGGCGCGGCCGAGCTTCCTCTATGTGATGTATGCGCTGATCCTGTGGGCCATCCCGATGGGTCTGATCGCCGCGGTCGACCCGAAACTGGCGCTCGGCATCGGCAATGGCATGGCCAGCTACCTGCGCGGACTGCCGGAGGAGCTCTACATGCTCTTCGGCACCGGCTATCTCGGCTACACGGCGGCGCGCACCTGGGGTAAGGCCAGAGGCGTGGAGAAGTGACGCGCACGGCCTGTCCGCGGGACAGGCGAGCACGTCGGTCATTGGCGCAGGGGGAAAGCGATGAAACCGGAACGGCTGGCTGCCTTCACCGACGGCGTCATCGCCATCATCATCACCATCATGGTGCTGGAGCTGCCGACCCCGCACGGCGCCGACCTGGCCGCGGTCAGGCCGATCCTGCCGCTGCTCTTCGCCTACCTCCTGGCGTTCATCAATGTCGGCATCTACTGGTCGAACCACCACCACATGCTGCAGGCGGCGAAGAGGGTGAACGGCCAGGTTCTGTGGGCCAACAACGCCCTGCTGTTCTTCCTCTCGCTTATTCCGTTCCTGATCCGCTGGATCGGAGAAGAAGGCGTTCATCCGCTGCCGGTCGCCGCCTACGGCCTGATCCTGATCCTCTCGGCA
>DATJKE010000106.1:0-38074 GCA_035491735.1 Sphingomicrobium sp. | reverse complement strand
TCCAGGACATCCGCACCAACCCGGTGCTCAACGGCAAGATTATATCCGGCGACCTCAAGTCAATCGCGCCGGGCAGCGGACGGGTCGCGATCGGCGCACGCCTGGCGGAAGCCTTGGGGGCTTATCCGGGGTCGGAAATATCGCTGATCAGCCCGGACGGGCGGTCCACCCCGGTCGGGACGGTGCCGAGGATAGTCACCTATACGGTCGGGGCGATTTTCGAGGTCGGTATCTATCAATATGATGAGGCGTTCGTCGTCATGCCGATGCAGGACGCGCAGACGCTGCTGATGCTCGGCGACCAGGTCGGGATGGTCGAGGTGCAGGTCGACAAACCGGACAAGGTCGGCGAGACGCTGGCCCCGCTTCGGCCGCTGGTCCAGGGCAGGGGCATCATCGTCGACTGGAAGCAGATGAACAGCGCGTTGTTCGAGGCGCTGGAGGTGGAGCGGATCGCGATGTTTGTCGTGCTGTGCATCATCATTCTGGTGGCGGCGTTCAACATCGCCAGCTCGCTGATCATGCTTGTCCGCGCCAAGACGCGGGACATTGCGATCCTACGAACGATGGGCGCCAGCCGGCGCTCGATGCTCAGGATCTTCATGACGGTGGGCCTGACCATCGGCCTGATCGGTATCCTGATCGGCTCGATCCTTGGCGCGGTCTTCCTCTTCTTCCGCCAAGACGTGATCAACTTCATCCAGCTAATCACCGGGCAGAACCTTTGGGACCCATCCGTCCGGTTCCTGACCGAGCTGCCGTCGCGCACTGATCCGATCGAGGTGGCTGCAATTATCACCGTCACACTGGTGTTGACCTATTTCGCCACACTGTTCCCCGCGCGGGGCGCCGCAAATACCGACCCGGTCCAGGTGCTTCGCTATGAATGAGCCCGTGCTCCAGACGCGCGGCCTGATGCGCAGCTTTACCCAGGGCGGAGTGACGATCGACGTCCTGCGCGACGTCAATCTCGCAGTACAGCCGGGCGAGATCGTGGCTTTGCTCGGACCGTCAGGCTCGGGCAAATCGACGCTTCTGCAGGCGGTCGGCTTGCTCGAGGGCGGGTTTGAAGGCTCGATCCGCATTGCCGGGCGAGAGGCCTCGGCGCTGGACGATGACGGCCGAACCGCCCTGCGACGGGACACGCTGGGCTTCGTTTATCAGTTCCATCACCTGCTACCCGACTTCAATGCGCTGGAAAATGTGCTGCTGCCGCTGATTATCCATGGCGGGGACGATGGCTCGGCGAGGCGCCGGGCCGCGGAATTGCTCGGCAAGCTCGGCCTGGAGCAACGCCTCGAACACCGTCCGGCCAAGCTGTCTGGTGGCGAGCAGCAGCGGGTCGCGGTAGCCCGTGCCCTTGCCAATCGCCCGCCGCTGGTGCTGGCCGACGAGCCAACCGGCAACCTGGACGAAGCCACCGCCGACCGAGTGTTCGCCGAATTCCTGGCACTGGTCCGCGGCGAAGGCAGCGCGGCCTTGGTCGCAACCCATAACGAACGCCTCGCCGCCAAGATGGATCGCGTGGTAAGATTGCATGAGGGAGTTTTGGAATGACCGAACTCGCTTCAATTCCGGTCACGGCACCGGACGGGTCGACCACCGACCTCAGCTCCCACAAGGGCGAGGTGATGCTGATCGTCAATGTCGCCTCCAAGTGCGGCTTCACCCCGCAATATGAAGGGCTGGAGGCGTTGCAGCGCAAATATGCCGCCAAGGGGTTCAGCGTCGTCGGTTTTCCCTGCAACCAGTTCGGCAGTCAGGAGCCGGGCGACGCCGACGAAATCGCCAATTTCTGCAAGCTGACCTATGACGTCAGCTTCCCGGTGATGGGCAAAATTGACGTCAACGGCGACAATGCCGCGCCAATCTATCGCTATTTAAAAGACGAGGCGCCGGGATTGCTCGGGTCCAAGGGCATCAAGTGGAACTTCACCAAATTTCTGGTCGACCGGTCGGGCAAGGTGGTGAAGCGCTACCCGCCGCAGGCCAAGCCGGAAGACCTCGTTAGGGACGTCGAAGCGCTGCTTTAACTGGGGATAAGTCGATGCCCGACGCTGGCGATTCAGCGCCATATTCCCCATAGTCGCAGGCAATGTCCGCGCCCTACGTTCCGCTTCGCGTCTTTTCCTCCTTCACTATGCTCGAGGGCGCGATCGAACCAAAGGCGATTGCCAAGCACGCCAGGAAGCTCGGTTTCCCGGCGATCGGCCTCAATGACCGTAATGGCCTGTATGCGGCGATGCCGTTTGGCGAAGCCTGCATGGCGGAAGGAGTGCAGCCGATCACTGGCGCGCTGCTCGCGGTGGCTCGGCCCGACGATATCGGCCCTGCGGGCACGCTCGACTGGCTAGTGCTGCTAGCCCAGGATGAGGTCGGCTATGACAATCTCTGCCGCCTGGTGTCGGCGGCGCATCTCGATCGGCCAATTCACGAGGAACCGAACGTTGCCTTCGACGCGCTGCATGGCTCGACTGACGGACTGATTGCCCTGACGGCAGGCGGCGAGGGTGCATTGGCGCGACTCTTCGCCGACGGCCAGTCGGGCAAGGCCGGGAGCTATGCGGGAAAGCTGAAGACGCTGTTCGAGGGGCGTCTCTACGTGGAACTGTCGCGGCGTGGCGATCCGGTCGAGGAGGCTGCGGAAGCGCCGTTGATCGAATTGGCTTACACGCTCGACCTTCCCCTGATTGCCACCAACCCGGCCCAATATGCCGAGCCCCAGTTTCATGCTGCGCATGACGCGATGCTGTGCATCGCTGCCTCCACTTACGTAGACAATGGCGAACGCCGCACATCATCTGCTGAAGCCTGGCTCAAATCCGGTCCGATGATGGCGGAGCTGTTCAGCGATCTGCCGGAGGCTATCGCAAACACCGCCGTGATTGCCCAGCGTTGTGCGGTTGCCGCACCGAAACGGCGGCCAATCCTCCCGCGCCTTAGTGACGATGAGGATGAAACGCTGCGGCGGGAGGCGCACGCGGGCCTGGGACAGCGACTGGAGGGGCGCCCGGAGGAGGACCGAACGCAATATCGGGAGCGTCTTGAGTTCGAAATCGACGTCATCACCAGGATGGGTTTCGCTGGTTATTTCCTGATCGTCGCCGACTTCATCAAATGGGCGAAGGCCAATGACATCCCGGTCGGACCGGGACGCGGCTCGGGCGCGGGCAGCGTTGTTGCCTGGTCCCTGACCATCACCGACCTCGATCCGATTGCCCTCAACCTGCTGTTCGAGCGCTTCCTCAACCCCGAGCGTGTGTCGATGCCCGACTTCGACATCGACTTCTGCGAAACCCACCGCGACAAGGTGATCACCTACGTCCAGGGCAAATATGGCCGCGACAAGGTCGCCCAGATCATAACCTTCGGACGGCTTAAGGCACGTGCAGTGCTCAAGGACACCGGCCGAGTCCTGCAGATGAGCTATGGCCAGGTCGACCGGCTGGCCAAGCTGGTGCCCAACCATCCGACCGATCCGTGGACGCTGGAGCGCAGCCTCAACGGCGTGGCCGAATTGGAGAGGGAATATCGTTCCGACCCGGATGTGAAACGGCTGTTCGACCTCGCAATGAAGCTTGAGGGCCTGCCGCGGCACAGCTCGACCCATGCCGCCGGCGTGGTGATCGGCGATCGGCCGCTGAACCAGCTGGTCCCGCTCTACCGCGACCCGCGTTCCGACATGCCGGTCACGCAGTTCGACATGAAATATGTCGAGAGCGCGGGCCTGGTGAAATTCGACTTCCTTGGCCTCAAGACCCTATCGGTTCTGAAGGAGGGTCAGCGCCTGGTGGCCCGGCGGGGAATCGACGTTGATTTCGCGTCGCTGCCTTGGGACGACCCTGCCGTTTATGAGTTGCTCCAGCGAGGCGAGACCGTCGGCGTGTTCCAGCTGGAATCGGAGGGCATGCGCCGCACGCTGGCCCAGGTCCGGCCATCCAACTTTGGGGACATCATCGCCCTGGTGTCGCTCTACCGTCCCGGCCCGATGGATAACATCCCGCTGTTCGGCGATCGCAAGAACGGTCGGGTACCGATCGCCTATCCGCACCCGATGCTCGAGGCGGTGCTCAAGGAAACCTACGGCATCTTCGTCTACCAGGAGCAGGTGATGGAGGCGGCCAAGGTGCTGGCCGGATACTCGCTAGGAGAGGCCGACCTTCTCCGCCGAGCAATGGGCAAAAAGATCCAGTCGGAGATGGACGCCCAGCGAGCCCGGTTCATCGAGGGCGCGGCGAACAACGACATCTCTCCCGGCAAGGCGAACGAACTGTTCGACTTGATCGACAAGTTTGCCGGCTACGGCTTCAACAAGAGCCACGCAGCAGCCTACGCCCTGGTCGCCTACCACACCGCATGGCTCAAGGCGCATCACCCCGCGGAATTTTTTGCCGCGTCGATGAGTTTCGACATGGCTCAGACTGACAAACTGGCGCTGTTCGTCGAGGACATTCGTCGCAGCGGCGTTGAGTGCCTGCCTCCCGACGTCAACGCCAGCCAGGCGGCGTTCGGCGTCGAGGAGGGCAAGGTCCGTTATGCGCTCGGCGCGCTGAAGGGAGTCGGCGAAAAGGCGATGGAGGCTCTCGTCGTCGAACGAGAAGCGCATGGCCCGTTCAACAGCCTCGACGAATTCGCCGAGCGAATCGACCCGCGGCTGCTCAATCGCCGGCAGCTTGAAAGCCTGGCTGCAGCGGGCGCTTTTGATGCATTAAACCCGGATCGGCCGTCGGTATTCGCGGGCGCTGAAACCATCCTCGCCCATGCCGCATCGGCGCACGATCAACGCATCAGTGGCCAGCACGGCCTGTTCGGCGGAGCATCGGAAAGCGGAGTCGCGCCGATCCGGCTGCCGCGCGATTCCCGCTGGTCCCTGGCGGAAAGAATGACGGCGGAGCGCGATGCCTTTGGCTTCTATTTCTCCGCCCATCCCGTCGACGCCCAGCGCCACCTGCTCGCCGCCCACAAGGTCCGCAGCTTCGCCGATCTGTCCGAACTATCGCTGTCCGAAGGGCGATCGTCGGCGACCATGGCCGGACTGATCGAAAGCACTCGCTGGCGGACTTCGGCCAAGGGCCGGCGCTACCTGATGGCGACTATCTCTGATGCGAGCGGGCAATATGAAGCCACCGCGTTCGACGATGAGCCGTCCTCCGACCTCGAGCGGGCAGCCAAGGCCGGAGCATGCGGCCTGCTGACGGTTGAGCTGGACCGGCGGCCCGGGGACGAAACGCCGCGGGTCACAATCAAGCGCTTCCAGCCCCTCGAAAACCTGGCCAAGCGGGCGCGGCTCCAGGTCGACCTCAGGATTGTCGATGTCGCGCTCATCCCTGGCGTCAAGCGCGAGCTTGAGACAGCGAGGGGCGGCAATGGGATGGTCCGCGCAACGCTGGCGGTCAGCGAGGGCCGGGAAGCGACCCTGTTGCTTGGGCGCGACTTCAACCTTGATGCCGACCTTGCTGCCCGGCTCACACGGATCCTGGGAGAAGGCTCCGTCGAACTGACCGCGCAGGAGCCGCCGCGACTGGCGCTAGTCGGTTAAGCCATCATGAAACCGGCCTTGTTGACCTCCTTGGTAATCCGTTCATCCAGTGCGTCGTCGATCTCACTGCGCAAGCGTGGAAAGACCTGCTCTTCTTCCATTTTGGCATGAGCCTCGACGGCCGCGCGGAATTCCCGGATCGTCTCGAGCCAGTTTGGGGCATCCAGCTCCATATGCTGGAGCCTGTAGAGGAACTCCTTCACCTCGCCATGTTCCGTCTCCAGCCCCTCGGCGTCGGCGCGATCATTGGCCTCGCGCAGCGCCGGATAGACGACATGCTCTTCGGCATAGGCATGTATGTCGAGCGCGTGGTTGAGTTTCATCAACAGCATTTTGCGCTGAACCGTCTGTGACGGGTCGGTCGCCAGCATCTTGTCGAACATTGCCAGCACCATGTCGTGCTCGGCCGCCAGGCTGTCGGCCCAATTGCCCTGGCTCGCGCTGAACGACTGGGTCAGGAATTTGCGGCCAAGGTTTGCGGCGATGGCGAGCGCGGCCCCGCCCAGCGCTGCGCCGGCGATGGCTCCAGTGCCCCAGCGAAAGGCACTACGATCGTTTTTCGAAGCGTTTGAGCGGGTGGAACTGCTGCTACGCGATCGTGACGAACCGCTACGATTGGCACTGCGAGTGGCCATGAGCATCCTCCTTCTTGGGTTTGCCCAATCAACTCCGTCAGTGGCCCGCCGTTCCGGCGGTTCGTCGCAGTAGGGTTATTGTCGCGGCTCGGCCGGAGGCGGCGGCTGATCTGAGGCCGGAGGCGTGGCCTCGGTTGGCTCGCCCGGCACCGGTTCAGGCGGTGCGACGGCTTCATTTTCCACGGCCGCCGGCGGAGCTTCCTCGACCGGGGTCTCGTCGACGGATGCCTCCGGCGGAGGCGGCGTCGCCGTCTCATACTCGGCGCCCGGCAGCTCACGCTGTACCTTGCTTGGCGGCGGAGCCTTGTCCTTGGGCGGGACAGAACCAGCATAGACGCAGGCGTCGAGCCCATCGCGGCGGACCTGGCCGATGCGCGCGGCGATGGTGTTGCCATAGCGGCGAGTGAAGCCCTTGGGTGCGATTGCCCCGCGCTTCTTGGGCAGTGGCAGGATCGCAGCAATCCTCGCGGCCTCGGTTGCCGATAGTGCGCTGGCGTCGTGTCCGAAGTAGCGCTCCGCACCGGCATTGGCGCCATAGGTGCCGATCCCGGCCTCGGCGACGTTCAGATACACCTCCATGATCCGCCGCTTCCCCCAGAGATGCTCGATCAGGAAGGTGAAATAGGCTTCGACCCCTTTCCGGAAATAGCCGCCCCCCTGCCAGAGGAAGACATTTTTCGCGGTCTGTTGGCTGATCGTCGAACCGCCGCGGATTCGCCCGCCTGAAGCATTGCGCTTCATCGCATCCTCGATCGCCTCGATATCGAAACCATTATGCCGGCAGAATTTGCTGTCCTCAGCGCCGATCGCCGCCCGGACCATGTCGCGATCCATCTCGTCAAGGCTCATCCAGTCCTTCTTGAGCCCGCGTCCGGCAGCGACATCGCCGACCATCGTCGCGGTAATGGGCGGAGGTACGAAGCGATAGACGAGCACCAGCAGGATGCTGAGCAGGAACAGGCCCATCAATATTCGCCAAAGCCATCCCAGGAAGCCGCGGCGGTTCCTTCGCCGGCGCTTGTAGGTCGGGATGGTCTTCGCAATTTTAGCCATGGCGCTTTTTGTCCGCGCAACGGTCAAAAAGAAAGCGCGAAACTGAACCTCAAATTACCGAGCGTCAGGCCGCCCGCGCGAAGCGACCAAGCGAGCAGATATTCCGCCGTGTTCATCTGAGGCACAGGCGCACGCCCTATGTCAGGTGGTTGATATTTCACGAGTTTTATTCCGCGAGGAGGTAGTAATGACTCGCAAGTTTTTGTTGATTGCCAGTGTTGCGTCACTGGCACTGACCGGACCAGCCTATGCCGAACGCGGCGGGAAGAGCCGCGACGACCGCGCACAGCCCAGCCAGGCCGGCGGCGAGCAAAAGGCAGAACGCCCGCAGAAAGCCGAGCGCGCGCAGCGGACGGAACGTCCGCAGCGGGTCGAGCGTCAGCAGGTTCAACGCGCCGAACGTCCGCAGCACGTCGAACGCCAGCGGGTCGAGCGTCAGCAAGTCCAGCGTGCTGAGCGTCCGCAGCGTATGGAACGACAACAGGTCCAGCGCGCCGAACAACCGCGGCGTATGGAACGACAACAGGTCCAGCGCGCCGAACGCTCGCAACGCTTCGAACAGCAGCGGTTGCAGCACACCGAACGACCGCAGCGGATCGAGCGCCAGCGCGTTCAGCAAGCGGAACGCACCCAACACGTCGAGCGCCAACGCCTCCAGCGGGCCGAACGTCCGCAGCGCATTGAACGTCAGCAGGCCCAACGGACCGAACGTACGCAGCGCATCGAGCGTCAGGCGGTGGCGCGGATCGACCGCCGTGCGTTCGATCGCGATACCCATCAAACCTTCGATCTGCGCCAGGGTTTGCGTGAGCAGGCGCGCACCTTCCCGGTGCGAGCGGAAGACAATGATCGCCAGCTCGCAAGGCTGCTTCGCGATCGTCCCATGCGCCAGATGAAATTCAGGGATGACCGGCGGGTCGTCACTGTTGGCGAACGGATCGATCCGGTCCGTTACTCAAGCTATGTGCCGACCTCCTATCGCAGCCGCTATTACGATACGCCGGACTATTATTACCGGTACGACGACGATCTCGGCTATCTCTACCGGATTGACCGGGACGACAATTTCGTCCGGGCGATGATCCCGCTGTTTGGCGGTTATGGCATCGGCGATCCTTGGCCGAACACCTATTACAGCAGCTATGTGCCGCTGGCCTATCAGCCCTATTATTACGACACACCGGACTATTATTACCGCAACGACGGGTACGGCATTTACCAGATCGACGCCCAGACCCAGCTGATTACCGCCCTGGTCGCGTTGCTCGCCGGTCAAAGCTATGGCGTCGGCCAATATCTGCCGGCGAGCTATGGCGCGTACAATGTGCCTTTGAACTATCGCTCAACCTATTATGACCGCGACGACGCTTGGTACCGCTATGGCGATGGCTTCATCTACCAGATGGATCCGTACAGCCGCCGGATCGATGCGCGATACCCGATCTATGGCGCCGGCTATGACTATATGATCGGACAGCCGTGGCCGGCGGCCTATCCGGGCTACAATGTGCCGTACGGCTACCAGTCACTCTACTCCGACACGCCCGAGTGGCAGTACCGCTATGCGAACGGAGGCATCTACCAGGTCGATCCGACGACCCAGGTGATCCAGGCGTTGGTCGCATTGGTTAGCGGCCAGCAGTTCGGGATCGGGCAGCCGTTGCCGGCGGGCTATGGCGCCTACAATGTGCCTTTCGCTTACCGCGACCAATATTATGACACGGACGACGCATGGTATCGCTATGCCAATGGCAACGTCTATCGGGTCGATCCGGTGAATGGGCTAATTGAAGAATCATTCCCGATCTACGCCTGACCGACAGCTGACCGGCCAATGGGCAGCGGCGTGCCAGACGCGCCGCTGCCTTGCCATATTTGGACCGCTTGGCCATTCCCACGCCGCGTGATTTAGGCGGGGAGGGCAATGCGGATCCTGGTCACCGGCGCGGCAGGTTTGATTGGCAGCTCGGTCGCGGCACGGTTGGCCAGCCAGCATGACGTTATCGGGCTGGACCTCAACCCAGGCCCTCAAGTCGGTATCGTCGCCGACTGCGACGAGGTGGCGGAGTGGCGTCACCTTGTTGGTCATGTCGATTCGGTCGTCCATGTCGCGGCACTGCACGCTCCCCATGTCGGCAAGCGCAGCGACGAGGAATTCCGGCGTACAAATATCGACGCAACGTCGCGTTTGCTTGACTTCGCATTTGCAAGCGGTGCCGACCATTTCGTGCTCACCAGCACCACGTCGATTTACGGTCATGCGCTTCAGGCTGATGGACGAGCGGTTTGGGTCGACGAGCAGCTCGAGCCGCAGCCGCGCGACATTTACGACCAGACGAAATTGGCGGCGGAACAGCTCGTCGCGTCGGCCAGCCAGTCGATGACCGTGACGTCACTCCGCATGTCGCGATGTTTTCCGGAACCCCCCGACCTCATGGCCTGGTACCGGCTTTTTCGGGGAGTGGATCGCCGCGACGTGGCCGAAGCTCATGAGCGGGCGCTCCATCGCCGAGGGCCGGCTGCAACCTATTTGATCAGCGCAGTGACGCCATTCCTTCGTGAGGATTGTGAACAGCTATTGGTTGACGCCCCATCGGTGATTGCGCGCCGCTGCCCGACTTTGATCGGTCAGATGGCGGCAATGGGCTGGCGGCCGCCCTGTTCCATCGATCGGATATACGACTGCCGCCTGGCCGCGAGCGAGCTTGGATATTCTCCGCGGCACGGCGTCGGTTCGTGCCTCGCGGGAGACTGGGATCCGCCTCCGTCGCACTAAAGCCCAAAAGCCAGCCGCCCGCTTGCCGCGTTGCAGCAAGTCCCATATCTGCACCCTCATGACATCGACCAACGACATCCGCCGCAGCTTCCTCGACTATTTCGAGAGAAACGGCCACGCGCGGGTGCCGTCCGCGCCGCTGGTCCCGCACAATGACCCGACGTTGATGTTCGTCAATGCGGGGATGGTGCCGTTCAAGAATGTTTTCACCGGGTTGGAGACGCGGCCCTATTCGACCGCCGTAAGCAGCCAGAAGTGCGTCCGCGCCGGCGGCAAGCATAATGACCTCGACAATGTCGGCTATACCGCGCGCCACCACACTTTCTTTGAAATGCTGGGGAATTTCTCCTTCGGCGACTATTTCAAGGACCAGGCGATCCACCACGCCTGGACCCTCATCACCAAGGAATGGGGGCTCGACCCGGACCGGCTGACCGCCACCGTCTACCATACCGATGACGAGGCGTTCGATCTTTGGAAGAAGATCGCCGGCCTGCCCGAAAGCCGGATCATCCGTATTCCGACAAAGGATAATTTCTGGGCAATGGGCGATGATGGCCCCTGCGGTCCATGCTCGGAGATCTTCTTCGACCATGGCAATCATATTCCGGGAGGACCGCCGGGTAGTCCCGACGAGGACGGCGACCGTTTCGTCGAAATCTGGAACCTGGTGTTCATGCAGTATGAGCAGGCTGCCGGTGAAATCGTCTCCGAGCTGCCGAAGAAGAGCATCGACACCGGCATGGGACTGGAGCGCGTCGCAGCGGTCCTGCAGGGCGTCCACGACAATTATGAAACCGACACCTTCAAGGCCCTGATTGCCGCCAGCGAGGAACTCACCAAGACCAGCGCCGAGGGCGAGAGCCAGGCGTCGCACCGAGTTATCGCCGATCACCTTCGCGCGTCGGGATTCCTCGTTTCTGACGGAGTGCTGCCGGCCAATGAGGGCAGGGGCTATGTCCTCCGCCGAATCATGCGCCGCGCCATGCGCCATGCCCATCTGCTTGGCGCGAAGGAGCCGCTGATGTGGCGGCTGGTGCCCGAGTTGGTGGCGGAAATGGGCAGCGCCTATCCGGAGCTGGTCCGCGCCCAGCCGCTGATCGAGGCGACGCTGCTCCAGGAAGAAACCCGCTTCCGTCAGACGCTGGCCAATGGACTCAAGCTGCTCGACGAGGCGACCACGGACATGGGCGAGGGCGGCACGCTTCCTGGCGAAACCGCCTTCAAACTCTACGACACCTTCGGCTTTCCGTATGACCTGACCGAGGATGCAATGCGCGCCCGCGGTCTGACGGTCGATCGCGCCGGCTTTGACTCCGCCATGGCAGAGCAGAAAGCAGCCGCTCGCGCCGCTTGGAAGGGATCCGGGGAAAAAGCCTCTGATGAGCTTTGGTACGATATCGTCGAGGCGCTCGGCCCGACGGAGTTCACTGGATATTCGGGCCACGACGGGGAAGGGGTCGTCCTCGAGTTGATCAAGGATGGCCTCCGGACCAACGAGGCCAAGGAAGGCGAGACCGTCACCATCCTACTCAACCAAACACCCTTTTATGCAGAGAGCGGCGGGCAGGTGGGCGATGCCGGAAAACTAAGCTCTCTCTTGGGCTTCGAGGGCATTGTTGAGGACACTTCGAAGCCTCTCGGCAAGCTCCATGCCCTCCTCACCAAGGTCGTGAAGGGTGCTGTCAATGTTGGCGACGTGCTGCAGCAGAAGGTAGATGTCGAGCGCCGCACGGCGACGCGCGCCAACCATAGCGCGACCCACTTGCTTCATGCCGCGCTGCGCCGCCGGCTGGGCGAACATGTTACCCAGAAAGGCAGCCTGGTGGCGCCGGATCGGTTGCGCTTTGATTTTTCGCATCCCAAGGCGCTGACTTCCGAGGAAATCGCAGCGATCGAAGCGGATGTGAATGCCGAAATCCGCGCTAATGAACCGGTCGTAACCCGTCTCATGACCCCGGATGAGGCGGTTGCGTCTGGCGCGCTCGCCCTATTCGGAGAGAAGTACGGCGACGAAGTTCGCGTGCTGTCGATGGGCCGCCTCAGCGAAAAACATTATTCGGTCGAGCTGTGCGGCGGCACCCATGTCGCCGCGACCGGCGATATCGCCATCTTCAAGATCATCGCGGAAAGTGCGGTCTCGTCTGGCGTGCGCCGGATCGAGGCGCTGACCGGCGAGAGCGCCCGGCAATGGCTCAACGCCCGCGACGAGAAGCTGCGCGAGGCCGCTTCGGCGCTCAAGGCGTCACCTGAAGAGGTTCCTGCGCGAGTTGCCGCCCTGGTCGAGAATGCCCGCAAGCTCGAGCGCGAGCTGGCCGAAGCCAGGAAGGCGCTGGCGATGGGCGGTGGAGCCAAACCAGAAGCGGCCGGCCCAGAGGACGTCGGCGGCCGAGCCTTCCTCGGCCAGGTCGTTGAAGGACTCGATCCCAAGAGCCTTCGAGGCGAAATCGACGCCTTGAAGCAACGTCTGGGAAGCGGTGTCGCGGCGCTAGTCGCCGTCAATGAAGGCCGCGGTAGCGTGGCGGTAGGGGTTACCGACGACCTTGCAGCGCAAGTATCGGCGGTCGAGCTGGTGAAAGCCGCGGTTGAGGCTCTTGGCGGCCAGGGCGGCGGCGGCCGTCCGGATATGGCCCAGGGCGGCGGACCCGACGGTTCGAAGGCCAAGGAAGCACTTCAGGCCGTCCGGGAGGCGCTAGGGAAGGTCGCCGCGTGACTGATACCAGTTCGAACGAACCGATCACCTTAAGCGGCCAATGTCATTGCGGCGCTGTCAAGTTCACTGCCGAATTGCCACTCGGTCTGGCGTCGGCGCGTCGTTGCACCTGCAGCATTTGCCGGATGCGCGGGGCGGTGGCGGTCACCTCGACCCATGAGGGATTCAAGATACATCAGGGCGAAGACAAGCTCGCCACATACCGCTTCAACACGCGAACGGCTGAACATCATTTCTGCACGGTCTGCGGCATCTATACCCACCACAAGCGCCGCTCGAATCCGAACCAGCTCGGCGTAAATACCGCTTGCCTCGAGGGCCTGTCGCCGTTCGATTTCCGCAAGGTGGTGGTTTACGATGGGCAGCGCCATCCAGGAGACAATCCAACTCACACGACCTACACCGCAGGAACCTTGAGCTTTACTCCTGCGGACTCGGCGTATCCCTAACGCGCCGTCGCCCGAGACTTGGCTCTACGTCCAGCTGGCCCGCTTCCATGATCTCGGCGCGGAGTTCGCTGCGCTTTTCGTGGATCGAGGCGATGACAGGGCCCATTGCAACGCCGATGTCGACTAGTACCGCCTCCGAAAGTTGAAGCGACGCCTCCAGCGCCTCTGGCACGGCGTCGGTCACCCCAGCACGATAAAGAGCGGCGGCATGATCGCTGTCGCGCGCGCGGGCGATAATGGGGAGCGCTGGATGTTCTTCCCGAAGCCGCTTGGCAAGGCGCGCAGTCAACACCGGGTCGTCCATCGTGAGGACCACCGCAACCACCTGGTCGAGTTGCAATTTCTCGATCAGTTCCTTTCTCGAGACATCGCCATAGAGCACGGAATATCCTGCCTTTCTTGCCTCGGCGAAGCCATCAATGTCGCTGTCGACGGCCAGATAGGGGCGGCCATGTTCCGCCAGCATTTCCGCAACCATCTTCCCGACCCGGCCAAATCCGAAGATAACCGTTTTGCCGGCAGTCGGGCCAAGGTCCTCCTCCTCCATGTCTGCTTGCCTGACCCTTCGCGCCATAAGACGTCCAAGGCTGGCTAACGTCGGCGTCAAGGTCAGCCCGATCGCGGTCGCGGCCGACCAGAAGCTGACTGTGTCAGCGGCAAGGATGCCAGCGACGCCGGCTGCGCCCAATACGATCAGTGTCGTCTCGGACGGGCTCGCCATCATGATGCTTGTCTCGCGCGCAACCGCAGGGGGCGCACCAGCCACCTTCAACAACACACCAGTTACAACGGCCTTGACCAGGATCACCGCTGCGAGGGCGCCCAAGAGCTTTGGCCACTGGCCGATCAGGTTGCCGACGTCGATCGTCATACCGACGGAAATGAGGAAAATCCCGAGAGCGAGGCCCTTGAACGGCTCGATCACCACCTCGACTTCGCTGCGATATTCGGTCTCGGCAATGACCAGGCCCGCGACCAGCGCTCCCATGATGGTTGAGAGCCCCGCTGACGCACTCACCGCAGCGGACAGAATGACCACTAGCAGGGTGATAGCCAGAAAGAGCTCGGGCTTCTTTGACCGGGCTGCCTGGGCAAACAGGGTTGGAAGGATGAACCGGCCGATGACCAGGATGGCAAGGATAACCGCCACGCCCTGTAGGGCAACCATGCCCAAGCCACTGGCCGCCTTTCCCGCGGCCCCGACCAAGAACATCATCGGCACCAGGGCCAGATCCTCGAATAACAACATGGCGAGCGCAGCCCGACCGACCTGGCTTTGCGTCCCGGATATGGGCAACACCAATGCGGTCGAAGACATCGACAGCGCCAGCGCCAGCCACAAGGCCGGCTCCACCTGCCATCCGAACAGAACCAGCGTTCCGCCGATCAATATCGCGGTACCCAGCAATTCCGCGGCGCCGATACCGAACACCATCGTGCGCATCCCGACCAGGCGCCGAAAGCTCAGCTCCAGCCCGATCGAAAACAGCAGGAAGATGATGCCCAGCTCGGCAAACCGCTCGATCCCTTCCGGATTGCTGATCGAAATCCAATCCAGCCAGGGATAGCGGTCCGCCAGTGCGCCCAGCCCGAATGGGCCGGCAATGATGCCGACCAGGATGAAACCGATAACCGGATTAATCTTGAACCGGGCGAAGGTGGGAATAACGATCCCCGCTGCACCAAGGATGGTCAGCGTGTCACTCAGCGCCGGGGTAATATGGAGTTCGCCCGCCATGGCTTCTTGAAGCACGGCAGGCACCGCCTGTCACCGTCAGAGGCTTGACCCTTCACGGGGCATCGCTCCAAGAGTCGGCAATGAGCAATATCGTGATTGTCGGCGGAGGACCCGCGGGCGTCATGGCCGGGCTACTGTTTGCCCGTGCCGGCGTGGCGGTCACCGTGCTGGAAAAGCATGCCGATTTCTTTCGCGATTTTCGCGGCGACACGGTTCACCCATCGACGATGGAAATTCTCGATCAGCTCGGCATGCTCGAGCGCTTCCTCAAACGGCCGCACAATCGCGTATACGGAGCGGAACTTCGCATTGCGGGACGCGAGTGGACGATCGGCGACTTAACCCACCTCCAAACGCCAGCACCGTTCATCGCCATGATGCCGCAGTGGGATTTCCTCGACTTCCTTCGTGATGAGGCGAAGGCATTTCCCGGCTTTCAACTTCAGATGAACTCGCCTGTGGCAGGCTTCATCGAGGAGGAGGGGAAGGTTGTTGGTGTTCGGCTGGAAGACGGAAGTCAGCTCCGCGCGACGCTAACGATCGCAGCCGACGGACGATCGTCGATCGCTCGCAAGGTACTTCCGCTTGAGGATCTCGGCGCACCCATGGATGTCTTCTGGTTCCGGGTTGCGAAGGCAAAAAGCGAGCGGGGATCTCTGCGAGGCAATGTCGAGCGCGGCCGCTTGCTGGTCATGATCGACCGCGGCGATTATTGGCAATGCGCTTTCCTGATCCCGAAGGGCGCCGCCGAGGCCTATCAGGAACGGGGAATCGAAGCGATCCGCGACGAAGTGAAAGCAGCAGCCCCCGCCGATCTCGACCTCAGCGAATTGGATGAGGTCACAGATCTCCATCTGCTGACGGTGAAGCTCGACCGGCTGATCGAGTGGCACCGGCCAGGACTTCTGGCGATTGGCGATGCCGCCCACGCCATGTCGCCGATCGGCGGGATCGGCATTAATCTTGCAATCCAGGATGCGGTAGCGGCCGCCAACATCCTTGCTGGCCCGCTTGCCAATGGCGACGAGATAGGGCCGCTCATTCACAAAGTGCAGGATCGGCGGCAGTTCCCGACACGGATGATCCAATCGGGCCAGAAGGCAGCTCAGGACCGCGTGATCGGCCGCCTACTCCAGCCCGGCGCGCCAATTGCGACGGCACCTCTGGTAATACGCCTTCTCGACCGCTTCCCGGTCCTCAGGCGGATCCCAGGAAGGATCATAGGTTTCGGCGTCCGGCGCGAACGAGTGCGCTCGCCGAACGCCTTCGCGAACTAGGCTCCGACGGCCTCGGTGGCCATCGCCGCTTCGAGATTCTCGCGGATCGCCTCGAAGAATTGCTCGGTGGTCATCCAGGCCTGCTCCGGCCCGACCAACAAGGCCAAATCCTTGGTCATCTTGCCGCTTTCGACCGTCTCGACGCAGACCCGCTCGAGCGTTTCGGCAAAGCGCACTACTTCCGGCGTGTCGTCGAGGCGGCCGCGGAACTTGAGGCCGCCGGTCCAGGCAAAAACAGATGCGATCGGATTGGTCGACGTGGCCTTGCCCTGCTGATGCTGGCGATAGTGACGGGTAACGGTTCCGTGCGCCGCCTCGGCTTCGACCGTCTTGCCATCCGGAGTCATGAGAACCGACGTCATCAGGCCGAGGGAGCCGAAGCCCTGTGCGACCTGGTCCGATTGGACGTCGCCGTCGTAATTTTTGCAGGCCCAGACGAACTTGCCGCTCCACTTCAGGGCGGATGCGACCATGTCGTCGATCAGGCGGTGCTGATATTCGATCCCGGCTTTTTCGAACGCAGCCTTGAATTCGGCGTCGTAGATTTCCTGGAAAATGTCCTTGAAGCGACCGTCATAGGCCTTGAGGATGGTATTCTTTGTCGACAGATAAACCGGCCAGCCGCGCTGGAGTCCGTAGTTCAGGCTCGCCCGGGCGAAATCGCGGATCGAATCGTCGAGATTGTACATGCCCATGGCGACGCCGGCCGCGGGGAAATCGAATATCTCATGCTCGATCTCCTCTCCATTTTCGCCGACCCACTTGATGGTCAGCTTGCCCTTGCCTGGCACCCTGAAATCGGTCGCCTTGTACTGGTCGCCGAACGCATGACGCCCGACCACGATTGGGTCGGTCCAGCCCGGGATCAGCCGCGGGACATTTTGGATGACGATGGGTTCACGGAAGATCGTACCGCCGAGAATATTACGGATCGTGCCATTGGGCGACTTCCACATCTTCTTGAGGCCGAATTCTTCGACCCGCGCCTCGTCGGGCGTGATGGTGGCGCATTTGACGCCGACCCCATGCTTCTTGATGGCTTCCGCCGCTTCGATGGTAATGCGGTCGTCGGTTTCGTCCCGCTTTTCGATGCCAAGGTCGAAATAGAGCAGCTCGACGTCGAGATAGGGCAGGATCAGCCGTTCGCGGATCCATTGCCAGATGATGCGGGTCATCTCGTCGCCGTCGAGTTCGACAACCGGGTTCTTAACCTTGATCTTGGCCATTTTTCTTACCTGTCCGGATTTCATGCGTCGGCGCGCGCCTTAGGCAGTCGTTTCGCCATGCGCAACACTGGCTTCGAACCCTTGGCATTGCCGGGCGTTCCGCTTGTGCCTAAGGACTGCGCCCATGCCTGAGCTCGACAAGCCAAACAGCCACCTGACGACCGTCAAATGGCGTTTTCCATCGATCCACCCGGAAGGGCGGAAATATACGCTGATCGCGGCCTTTGCAGCCCTGGCGATGTACAGCCTGGTCAATCATTTCCTTGGCTGGCTGCTCATCGGATTGACGATCTGGGTTGCGGCATTCTTCCGGGATCCGATCCGGACGACGCCTGCCGATCCCAAACTGATCGTCGCACCGGCAGACGGGTTGGTGACCATGATCAGCAGGGTCAATGCGCCGCTCGAGCTGGCAGGAGAGGGTGGCCTCACCGGCGAGTTCACGCGCGTCTCGATTTTCATGAGCGTGTTCGACGTCCATATCAATCGGTCGCCGATCGCCGGCACCGTCAGGCGCATCGCCTATGTGCCGGGCAAGTTCCTGAACGCCGACCTGGACAAGGCCAGCGAAGACAATGAGCGGCAGCACTTCCTGGTCGAGCGGGAGGACGGCTTGATGGTCGGATTTACCCAGATTGCCGGCCTGGTCGCGCGCCGAATCCTATCATTCGTCAAGGAAGGAGACCGGGTCGAGGCCGGGGAACGGATCGGCTTGATCCGGTTCGGAAGCCGGGTTGACGTATTCCTGCCCGCAGGGACCGGCAGCCAGGTGCTGCTTGGTCAGCGGGCCATAGCCGGGGAAACGATCCTTGGCGAAGTCGGGGTCGACCCGCAGCGCCGCGGGACCAGCCAATGACCGATGGCCCGGAACGGGCAGGGCTGCCATTCCGCGCCTTCCTGCCCAATGCAATCACGGCGCTTGCGCTCTGTTTCGGATTGACCGGGATCCGCTTCGGTTTTTCCGGCGAATGGGAGAAGGCGTTAGCCTCGGTCATCATCGCCGGCGTGCTCGATGGCATGGACGGACGGATTGCGCGCCTGCTTCGCGCTCAAAGCAAGTTCGGTGCCGAGCTTGATTCGCTCAGCGACAATATCGCCTTCGGTACGGCACCTGCACTGATCATCTTTTTCTGGTCCTTGAAGGAAGCTCCCAAGTTTGGCTGGACCGTGGCGCTGGCGCTGGCGGTGTGCTGCGCGCTTCGTTTGGCGCGGTTCAATGCCCGCATCGACGTCAGTGACCAGCCTCACAAGTCGGCCGGCTTCAACACCGGCGTTCCTGCTCCGGTCGGGGCGGGTCTTGCCTTTGTCCCATTCTATCTCTGGCTGATCAGCGAGAATGAGGTGTTCCGTAGCTGGACTCTGGTGATGCCGTGGATCCTGTTCATCGCGCTGCTGATGATCAGCAGCCTGCCCACGTTCAGCTGGTCCTCGATCCGCATCCGGCGCGGATGGCGGATCTTCGCCCTGGCGGGCGTCGCCCTGTTCGGTGCGGCACTCCTCAACGAGCCGTGGTGGACGCTTTTGGCGATTTCGGTGGTCTACCTGTCCCTGCTGCCTTTCAGCTTTGCAAGCTATGCCCGGGTCAAGCAGCGGCGCGCAGCCCCGAAACCACCGGTTTCGCCGCCTTATAGCTCGGACTGACGCGGACAATTGTCGGACGCGCTGGATCCGATTCGAGAGTCCAGGAACGGCCCTGCAGCGCCGCAATGATCCTGGGTCCGTCCTGACGTGCCAGATCGAGCAGGCCAGTCATCGCAAACGAGATGATGGCTAAAGTGACGAAGGTAGCGAACATCGGCAATTCCTCCCTGTTATGCGCTAATGTTCTTATAATGTTCTATAACAGTCAACCCACTTTGTTCTGTGTCTGTTCTAACATGCCTGGCTGAATGGAAGCGCTTGAAATCGCTGGCTTCATCGTATAGGGGCCCGCGCATCCCACAGGTGGAACCACCATACCGGTGCCGGCCAATTGGCCGGTGACTAGGTTCCATCGAGGCTTAACCGGAGGAGATATCCCTATGGCGACCAATGTCGTCACCATGCAGCAATTGCTCGAGGCTGGAGCGCATTTCGGCCACCAGACCCACCGCTGGAACCCGCGGATGAAGCCGTACATCTTCGGCGACCGCAACGGCGTCCACATCATCGACCTGTCGCAGAGCGTTCCGTTGTTCGCTCGCGCGCTCGACTTCGTTCAGCAGACCGTCTCTCGCGGCGGCAAGGTGCTGTTCGTCGGCACCAAGCGCCAGGCGCAGGATGCAGTGGCCGAAGCGGCGCGCGTGAGCGGCCAGCATTTCGTCAACCACCGTTGGCTGGGCGGCATGCTGACCAACTGGAAGACCATTTCCAACTCGATCAAGCGCTTCAAGAGCCTTGAGGAACAGCTGTCGGGCGACACCGCCGGCTTGACCAAGAAGGAAGTGCTGCAGCTGACCCGCGAGCGCGACAAGCTGGAAAACTCGCTCGGCGGAATCCGCGACATGGGCGGTCTTCCGGACGTCATGTTCGTGATCGACACCAACAAGGAAGAGCTGGCGATCAAGGAAGCCAACGTCCTTGGCATCCCGGTCATCGCGATCCTCGATTCCAACTCGAACCCGCAGGGCATCGCCTTCCCGGTTCCGGGCAACGACGACGCCAGCCGCGCCATCCGCCTTTACTGCGAAGCCATTGCCAATGCGGCGAACGCCGGCAAGACCGGCGGCGCGCAGGCGCGCGGCGAAGACATCGGCGAAATGGCTGAGCCGCCGGCGGAAGCCGCGCTCGAGGCTTAAGCCCTACCGCGAACAAAGTTCGGGGCGTGTCGCGGAGGGCTTGGGCTTTCCGCGACACGTCCCATATTCCCATCTGGAGGATTTAACATGGCTGAAATCACCGCTGCTTCGGTGAAGGAACTGCGCGAGCGCACCGGCGCCGGCATGATGGACTGCAAAAAGGCACTCGCCGAAAACAATGGCGAGATGGAAGCGTCGGTCGACTGGCTGCGCGCCAAGGGCCTCGCTGCAGCTGCCAAGAAGGCTGGCCGCACCGCCGCCGAAGGCCTGGTCGGCGTCGCCGTCGAAGGAACTAGGGGCGCGGTGGTCGAGGTTAACTCGGAAACCGACTTCGTCGCCAAGAACGAACAGTTCCAGGAGTTCGTCCGCAACGTATCGCAGCTGGCGCTCAATGCCGGCGGCGACGTCGAGGCGCTGAAGACGGCGGCTTACCCGAGCGGCGGAACGGTCGAAGAGAAGTTGACTGAGAACATCGCCACGATCGGTGAAAACCAGTCGCTGCGCCGCACCGCCCTGCTCGAAGTGAGCGAAGGCGCGGTCGTCAGCTACGTTCACAATTCGGTCGCTCCTGGCATGGGCAAGATCGGCGTGCTGGTCGCTCTGGAAGGCGCAGCCCCTGCCGAGACGCTGACCGCGCTCGGCAAGCAGATCGCGATGCACATCGCCGCCGCCAACCCGCTGGCCCTAAACGCCGAGGATCTCGATCCGGCGCTGATCGAGCGCGAGCGTGCGATCGCTATCGAAAAGGCGAAGGAGAGCGGCAAGCCCGACAACATCGTCGAGAAGATGGTCGAAGGCACGATGGCCAAGTTCCGCAAGGAAAATGCCCTGCTGAGCCAGCTGTTCGTAATCGACAACAAGACCCCGGTTGCCGACGTTGTCGCCCAGGCGGGCAAGGACGCCGGTTCGCCCATCGCGCTGAAGGCGTTCGAGCGCTTCCAGCTCGGCGAGGGCATCGCGAAGGCGGAAAGCGACTTCGCCGCCGAAGTGGCCGCGGCCGCTGGCGTCAAGAAGGACGAACCGGTCGCCTAAGCGACATAGCAGTCACTTCAAAAGTAGAGGCGGTCAGGCAGCTAGCTTGGCCGCCTCTTTTTTGCAGTCGTAGCGAAGGTCCGGATCGAAACAGAAATCCGGCCAATTTTCGGTCTTTTGCCAATAGTCGAGAAGACCGAGTCTTTTGGCCACCGCCATCATGCGCGGATCGTGGCTGGTAAATTGCTCGCCCCCGCGAATTTGGAGGTCCCACCACACGGCGTGGCCGGCCTGTTCAAGAGCTAATGCGACCGGCCGCGCGCGCTCCGTATCCTCACGGTCATAGCTCAGGAAGACCTTTGCCATCGGCTGACCTCAGCGAAGGACTTTTGAGCATTAATCCGCCCTTCGGCAAGAAGAGCCCGAATCAACATAGTTGGCAGCGGGGCGGGCGGGCCGTAAGAGCGCTTCCGCCCTGCACAATAATGAGGATCCGCACCGTATGACCCGACCGCGCTTCCACCGCATCCTGCTGAAGCTGTCGGGCGAGGCGTTGATGGGGCCGAACCAGTTCGGCATCGACCCGGAAACGGTGGCCAGCATGGCCGGAGAAGTAGCTGCGGCTCAGGAAGCAGGCCATCAGCTGTGCCTGGTCGTCGGCGGCGGCAATATCTTCCGCGGAATTGCCGGGGCTGCCCAGGGCTTCGACCGGGCAACCGGCGACTATATGGGCATGCTGGCGACCGTAATGAACGCGCTTGCGGTACAGAATGCGCTGGAAAAAATTGGCGTCGACACGCGAGTCCAGTCTGCCATCCCCATGTCGAGCGTGTGCGAGCCCTATATTCGCCGCCGCGCCATGCGCCACATGGAGAAGGGCCGGATCGTGATTTTCGCCGCCGGTACCGGCAATCCTTATTTCACCACCGACACCGCAGCTGCGCTTCGTGCGGCAGAGATGGGGTGCAACGCACTATTCAAGGGCACCAGCGTCGATGGTGTCTACGACGCCGATCCTAAGAAGGTGAAGACGGCCCGCCGCTACGACAGCCTGGGCTTCAACCGCGTGCTTGCCGACGATTTGAAAGTCATGGATGCCAGCGCTGTGGCGCTATGCCGCGACAACAATATTCCCATCGTGGTGTTCAATATCCGCCAGCCCGGCAATCTCGCTGAGGTGCTGGCCGGCCGGGGAACCGCCACGATCGTGCAAAACGAGGAGTAGAGGATGCCCGCCTACGACAAGAATGACATCAATCGCCGGATGCATGGCGCGCTGGAAGTGCTTAAGCACGACCTTGCGGGACTCCGGACCGGGCGGGCCTCGACCGCGCTGGTCGATCCGATCCAGGTCGAGGTCTATGGCGCCAACATGCCGATCAACCAGGTTGCAACCATCTCTGTCCCCGAGCCTCGCCTGCTGACCGTCCAGGTTTGGGACCGAAGCAACATCACATCGGTCGAAAAGGCCATCCGCAACGCCGGGCTTGGGATCAACCCGATCGTCGACGGACAGCTGATTCGCCTGCCTATCCCTGACCTGACGGAAGAGCGCCGCAAGGAGCTGGCCAAGTTGGCCGGCCAATATGCCGAAAAGGCCCGAATTGCGGTTCGCAACGTCCGCCGTGACGGCATGGACGCGCTCAAGACCGACGAGAAGAAGCACGAGATCAGCGAGGACGAGCACAAGCGGCTCGGCACAGAAGTGCAGAAGATGACCGACGACACGATCAAGGAGATCGATACCGCGGCGCACTCGAAGGAACAGGAAATCCTCGGCAAGTGATCGCCAAACCGGCCCCGACCGAGGGGGCATCCGTTCACGGCGACGCCGCCGGACGCATTCCTCGCCATGTCGCAATCATCATGGACGGCAATGGCCGCTGGGCGGCGAAGCGTGGCTTGCCGCGAGTTGCCGGACATCGCGCGGGTGCGGAGGCGGTTCGCAATACATTGAAAGCCGCCGTGAAGGCCGGTGTAGAAGTCCTTACACTTTATGCATTTTCTTCCGAGAACTGGCGTCGATCCGAGGAAGAGGTAAGCGACCTCAAGGGCCTGCTCGGCTATTATCTCGAACGCGAGCTTGATGAACTAAACCAACAGGGCGTCCGCTTGCTCCTGATTGGCGATCATACGGCCTTTGGACCACAGCTGGTCGAACGGCTTGAGCGAGCGGTCGATCGTACCGCCCAAAACAGCCGGCTGACCCTGGTTGTGGCGCTCAACTATGGCAGCCGCAGCGAAATTGCCGGAGCGGCGCGAAAACTGGCTGCAAAGGTTCAGGCGGGAGAATTGGGTATTGCGGAAATCGATGAGGAGCACCTCGGTGCGGAACTCGCGACACGAGATCTCCCGGAACTCGACCTGATGATCCGCACTTCAGGCGAAGAGCGGCTGTCGAATTTCCTGCTGTGGCAGGCGGCCTACGCCGAGCTGGTGTTTGTCGACACGCTGTGGCCGGACTTCGATGAAGCGGCTTTAAGTGCCGCCCTCAAGGAATTCGCCGGACGGCAGCGCAGGTTTGGCGGGCGATGAGAGAATTGACCACTCGCACGCTCGTCGGGGCAATCCTGATCGCGATCGCCTTGGTCGCGACCTTCTTCGGGGGAACCGGCTTCGCCATAATGGTCGCGCTGGTTGCCACCATCATGTATGTGGAATGGACACGGATGCTCTCGAGCTGGGGAGCAGCGTGGAAGGTCTATGGATTTTTCTATTGCCTGTTGCCAGCCGTGTCCCTGCTGTGGATCCGGGAACAGGCAGAATATGCCGGGGTAGGCAGGGGCCCCGACCTCCTGATTTGGGTATTCCTGGTGGTGTGGTCGACTGACATCGGTGCTTATTTCGCAGGTCGAGCGATCGGCGGCCCCAAGCTTGCGCCATCTATCAGCCCCAACAAGACAATTGCCGGCCTTGTCGGAGGAACAGCGAGTGCGGCAATTCTTGCCGGTTCCTGGGCGACGCTCGTCAAATTGCCTGCGGTATTGCTTTGGCTGTCGGTGCCGCTGGCGGTCGTCGCCCAGCTTGGCGATTTGTTCGAAAGCGGGTTGAAGCGGCGTGCTGGCGTCAAGGACAGTGGCACATGGCTCCCCGGCCATGGCGGCCTGCTCGATCGGCTGGACGGGCTGGTACCGGTGGCGATGCTGACTGCAGGCCTGATGCTGGTCGGTTGGCTATGACACGGCGGTCAATCTCGATCCTGGGCGCAACCGGTTCGGTCGGCTCCTCCACGCTCGACTTGGTCGAACTCCACAGCGATCGGTTCGAGGTGATCGCGCTGACTGCAGCGCGAAATGTCGAGGCCCTGGCCGATGCGGCGCGGAAGAACAGCGCCCGGCTGGCTGTAATCGGCGATTCGGCGCTCCTGCCCGAGCTTGAGTGGCGACTGCAGGGAACTGGGTGTCGGGCGGCAACCGGCAAGGACGCCTTGGCGGAGGCTGCTGCAGGTGGTGCCGACTGGGTGATGGCAGCGATTGTCGGCTGTGCCGGGCTCGAGCCGGTGATGGCGGCAATCGAAGCGGGCCGCACGGTCGCGCTTGCCAATAAGGAAAGCCTGGTCACCGCCGGCACGCTGATGACGCAGGCGGCCGCCCGGTCGGGGGCGCGGATACTGCCGGTCGACAGCGAGCATAATGCGATTTTCCAATGTCTTGCCGACAATCGCTTATCGGACGTCACAAGGCTGGTGCTCACTGCCAGCGGTGGTCCGTTCGGGACCCTGAGCCGCGACGAGATGGCGGCAATGACGCCGGAACAGGCGGTGGCCCATCCCAACTGGTCGATGGGCGCCAAGATCAGCGTCGATTCGGCGACCATGATGAACAAGGGTCTCGAGCTGATCGAGGCTCATCATTTGTTCGGCCTGCCCAGCGAGAGGATCGATATTCTGGTCCATCCCCAATCGGTGATCCATTCGATGGTCGAATATGTCGATGGCTCGATGCTAGCCCAGCTTGGCAGTCCGGACATGCGGATTCCGATTGCCCATGCGCTGGCCTGGCCGGAACGAATGAATACGCCGGCGCAACGACTCGACCTGGCAACGATTGGGAAGCTGACGTTCGAAGCACCGGATGTTGGCCGGTTTCCAGCGCTGCGCGTTGCCCGGGCAGCGCTCGAATCCGGCGGAAGTGCGCCTGTTGCCCTCAATGCTGCCAATGAGGAAGCGGTCGCCGCTTTCCTGGGGCGGCGGATCGGGTTCCTCGATATCGTCGAGACTGTCGAGGAGACGATGTCTCGGGCGAACGCTGTTGCGCCCCGCTCCATCGCCGAAGTCATCGACATCGATCGCCATGCGAGAGCAATAGCCAATGACCTGATGCGCGAGATGGCCGCCTGATGCTTGCCCAGCCCCCGTTTTGGTTCATTGTCATCGCATTTCTATGCGCGCTGGGACCGCTGGTCGTCTTTCACGAACTGGGCCATTATTGGGTCGCGCGCTGGCTTGGCGTGGGCGCAGAGCAATTTTCGATCGGCTTCGGGCGGGAAGTAGCGGGTTGGACGGACAAGCGGGGCACCCGCTGGAAGGTCGGCTGGCTGCCCTTGGGCGGATATGTCCGGTTTGTCGGGGATATGAATCCTGTCAGCCAGCCGGGGGATGTCGCAGATCTTCCGCCGGCTGTGCGAGGCAAGGCATTTCACTTGCGGCCTTGGTGGCATCGATTCCTGATCGTATTGGCTGGGCCGGTTGCCAACTTCCTGCTTGCCATCGCGATCTTCGCGGCATTTTTCGCGGCTTATGGTGAGCCGAGGACATCGAATCTTGTCAGCGCGGTAATTGATGGCGGACCCGCCCAGGCAGCCGGGATCAAGCCGGGTGATCGGATCCTGTCGGTGGCAGGACGTGAGACTCCGACTTTCGAGGATGTTTATCAGGCCGTCACGCTGCGGCCTGGCGAGCGGGTCGATATCCTTATCCTCCGCAGCGGCAACAATGTCCGACTGGAAGCCAATATCGGGGCCAGGCTCGAAACCGACCGCTTCGGCCAAAAGTTCAAGGTCGGCCGGCTCGAGATATTGGGCAGCGAACGTCAATATGTGCCGCCTTCGGCGATCAATCTGATTCCTGCCGCAACCAGCTACACCTTCAAGATCACCCGGTGGATGATCGATGGCCTTTGGCAGATCCTGTCTGGCCGACGTTCCGTCAAGGATTTGGGCGGTCCGCTCAAAATGGCGCAGATCGCCGGCCAGCAGCTGAGCCTGGGAACGTTTGAATTTATTCAGCTAATTGCGCTCTTCTCCATAAATCTAGGGTTCATCAATCTCTTGCCAGTCCCTGTCCTCGATGGTGGACACCTTGTCTTCTACGCGGCGGAAGCCGTGCGGCGGCGGCCGGTCAGCGAGCAAGCCCAGGAATGGGCGTTCCGAAGCGGTCTTGCGCTGCTTCTTGCCCTGCTGATCCTGGTGACCGTCAACGACTTGGCGTCTTTCGGCCTGTTTGAGCGACTTGGGCGCTTGATTGGATAGAATGGTTCGGGCAGGGCGTGGCAATCATCTGCGGCACCGCGGGCAGCGGGCCGCCCAGCAAATTAGGCGGGGAAGCGTGAGTTCCAGCACCACTGAATATACCAAGCGGATGGCCGGGTTCCTGTTGGTCGGTACCATCCTTGGCGGCTGGTCCGCACCCATCCTGGCCCAGGAAGCTCCGGCAGCGACCGCGCCCGCGGTTGCTCAGCCACCGCCAGCGGCTACTCCGTCAGCGCCGGTAGTAACCCAGCCAGCGCCGACAAGGGCGGCCACGGCCGGGACGATCCGGTCGATCCGCGTTGTCGGTTCCGAGCGTCTCGAACCGGAGACGGTCCGCAGCTACTCGAACCTGTTTCCCGGCGGGGAATATACCGCCGAAACGCTCGATCAGGCGCTCAAGGATCTCTACGCCACCGAGCTGTTCGCTGACGTTGTGATCACCGGGGCCGAAACCGGCAACCTGGTCATTACGGTCCGCGAAAATCCGGTCATCAACCGCATCGTTCTTGAAGGCAACAAGCGCATCAAGAGCGACAAGATCATGCCGGAAATCAAACTGTCTCCCCGGCAGATTTTTACGCGTTCCAAGGTGCGCGCGGACGTTGACCGAATCATCGAGCTTTATCGCCGCCAAGGCCGATTCGCGGCAAACGTCGAGCCGAAGATCATCGAACTCGACCAGAATCGGGTCGACCTGATCTTCGAAATCAGCGAGGGCGACAAGTCGCGCATCCGAGCGATCAACATTATCGGCAACAACGAATATTCCGATGGGCGCTTGCGCAAGGAGATGTTCACCAAGGAGGCGGGAGGCCTGCTTGGCTGGTTCAAATCGAACGACAGTTACGACCCCGACCGGCTTGCGGCCGATCAGCAGAAGCTGCGCGCTTTCTACCTGACTCAGGGTTACGCCGACTTCCGTACCGTTTCAGCGCTTGCGGAACTGACACCGGACCGCAAGGACTTCATCATCACCTATGTGATCGAGGAAGGTCCGCGCTACAAATTCGGAACCGTCGACGCGGAAAGCGAGCTGCGGGATTTCAACGCCGATCTTGTAAAGTCCCTCGTCCACATCAAGCCGGGCAGCTGGTTCAACGCAAAGCTGGTTGAAGACACGGTGACCGGCCTCAACGAAGTGGCCGGCGCTCGCGGCTACGCTTTTGCCGATGTTTCGCCCAACTTCGATCGCGATGCCGAAAAGAAGTTGATGAATATCACCTTCAAGGTCGGCGAGTCACCGCGCGTCTACGTCGAGCGCATCAACATCCAAGGCAATACGGTTACACGCGACAAGGTCATTCGCCGCGAGTTTCGACTGAATGAGGGCGATGCATTCAACGCGTTCAAAGTGAAGCGCAGCCAGGACCGAATTCAAAGCCTGGGCTTCTTCCAGGAGAATCTGGAGGTCAAGCAGGCCCAAGGCTCATCCAACGACCGGGTCGTGCTCAATCTCGACGTCGAAGAAAAGTCGACCGGCGAGCTGCAGCTTTCGGCTGGCTACTCGAGCCTGGAGGGCTTCATCCTTTCGGCTTCGGTTGCTCAGCGAAACTTCATGGGCAAGGGGCAGCAGCTCCAGACCGGCATCAGCTATTCGAAATATTCGAAATCCATCTCGGCCGGCTTCACCGAACCCTATCTGTTCGACAAAAGCATCCTGCTCGGCGGTGAAATCTTCTACCAGGATTACAACAGCTTCAATTTCGTTGGTAACGAGCGCAACCAGACCTACGGCCAAAACCGGATCGGCGGTGTGGTTCGCGTGGGGTTCCCGGTTACGGAATTCGTCAGCTTCGGCGCGCGCTATTCGCTGTCACAAGACGACATCACGCTCGACGAAGACACATTCTTCGAGGATGTCGATAATGATCCCGACACTCCTGACGAGTGCAGCCCGAGGCTTGCCGGCCGCTACCTGTGCCAGGAGCTCGGCAAGCACCTGACCTCGTTGGTGGGTTACAACGCAGGCTATGACGATACGAATGGCATTCGCGCAACGCGGGGCCAGCGAATCATCCTAAGCCAGGATTTCGCCGGGCTTGGCGGAGACGTGAAATACATTCGCAGCAGGCTCGACGCGACGAAATACTTCCTCCTGCCCAAGGCCTTCGTCCTGTCGATCCATGCTGAAGGCGGCTACATTCACCCGCTGGAGAAGTCGGAAGGCGATGGCCAGGATCCCATTCGGATCAGCGACCGCTTCTTCGGTCCGCAGATGCGCGGTTTCGACATCCGCGGCATCGGTCCGCGAGTTGAGCGCCGTCCTTACGACAGCCCAACAGAGCTCGACAACAGCAACAAAAATGTAGTCAGCGACGCTCTAGGCGGCCGCGCATACTATATGGGCCGACTTGAGATCGAATTCCCGTCGACCTCCGCGCTCAAGAACCTCGGGATCCGTCCGTCGGCCTTTGTCGACGTCGGCTCGGTGTGGAAGCTAACCAAGCCACTGCTGACCAACACGCCGGGCATTTGCCAGGAACCAGACAATTCGGATCCGGATACCCAGCCGCAAATCCAGACTCTTGCTCCGGGCGACACTTGCAATACCGGCTTCACCTATGTTCCCAATTCCGGCTTCAAGGAGAGCTATCTGGGAGACTCGATCAAGCCGCGTCTCTCGGTTGGCGTAGGCGTCAACTGGGTGTCACCGTTCGGTCCGCTGCGTATCGATATTGCCAAAGCCCTGCTCAAGCAGGATGGCGATGAAACCAAATTCTTCTCATTCAACGTAGGAACACAATTCTAATGATGACTCGTCTTACCGCCGCCCTCGTTGCGGCAACCGCTCTTGCCACCCCGGCGCTTGCCCAGCAGGTGCCGAATGCGCAGGTCGCCGTGGTCGACCTCGATCGCGTTGGTCGCGAATGCAACGCCTGCAAGACTGCGTCGGCGACGCTGCAGGGTCAGGTGAATGCCTTCAATACCCGCCGCCAGCAGCTGAACACCCAGCTGCAGCCGGAACGCACCCAGCTCCAGACTGCGGTCAATGCCCTCAATGGCAAGCAGCCCGATGCGGCGCTGACCGGTCGCATCACGGCCTTCCAGCAGAAGGAAGTGGCTGCGGCCCAGGAGCTTGAGAAGCAGCAGAACCAGATCCAGCGCAACCAGGCCTACATCAGCCAGCAGATCAACGCGAAGCTTGCTCCGCTGCTTCAGCCGGCGATGCAGAAGCGTGGCGCCAACGTCCTGCTCGACAGCGGTGCCGCGATCCGTTTCGTGCCGGCCGTGGACATCACCAATGATGTTCTGGCCTCGCTAAACGCCGCCCTTCCAAGCGTGGCCACAACCGCGCCTGCCCAGCCGGCGACCAACCCGCAGGGCCGGTGAGCGAATTAGGCTCTGCCGCCGCCATCGGCCCGCTGGACGTCCGGCGGGTGATGGCGGCGTTGCCCCATCGCTATCCGATGCTGCTGGTCGATCGGGTCGAGAAGATCGTCCCGGACCAATCGATCACGGCCATCAAGGCGGTGAGCATGAACGAGGGTTTTTTCCAGGGGCATTTTCCCGGACGCCCAATCATGCCGGGCGTGCTAATCGTCGAGGCGCTGGCCCAGGCAGCCGGAGTTCTGGCGGTCGAAAGTCTCGGTCTCGCTGACAGTGGCAAGCTGGTCTATTTTATGGCGATCGAAGGCGCGAAGTTCCGCAACCCGGTCGAACCCGGTTGCCTGCTCCAGCTCGACGTAGAGTTCGTTCAGAAACGGGCGACGGTTTGTAAATTCACCGGTCGGGCTTCAGTCGACGGGAAGTTGGCCGCCGAAGCCAATTTCACGGCGATGATTGCGGATCCGCCTGTCGCCTGACTTCCCAGCCGCCCTGCGTGGCCTGGATCCTAAACACTTGTTCGAAGCGCTCGCTGGCCATCAGGCTTGCGGGCGCTTCGTCCATCTGGACCTGACCGTCGGCGATGAGCAGGGCTCGGCCGAAACGGGGAAGCTGGCCGAGGTCATGGAGGGCGACGAGAACCGACTGACCGGAGTGAGCAGCGATTTCCAGAATCGATAATATCCTGAGAACCCAATAAGGGTCGAGGTTGGAGAGCGGCTCGTCGAGCAATAGGATTTTGGGATTTCCTACAAGAGCTCGGGCGAGCAGCACCCGGGCTCGCTCGCCGGTCGACAGGCGGTTGACCGGGCGGTCGGCCAGCGAGCCGAGTTCCAACAAGCCGATGAGCTCGTCGACACGGGCAGGGTTAGGCCCGTCCAGGCCCAGCGCGATAACGTCGCGGGCGGCAATCGGCCAAATGACATCTCGCGAGGCCGGCAGGAACGAAAGCAGCCGTCGACGGCGGGAGAGGGGCGCGAGGTCGAGATCTTCGCCGTCGATTGCCACCACACCTGAAGCATTCTCGATGCGGGCGAGGACGCGGAGCAGGCTGGTCTTGCCGCCGCCATTAGGGCCGACTAGCGCGACCAGTTCGCCGGCCTGGACGTCGAGATCGGCCGGTTGAAGGCGGCCGGGGATGCCAATTTGGCGGGCAACGAGTGACGTCATGCCGTCACCCTGCGGCGCATGGTCACCACCAGCCAGACGAATAGCGGGGTCCCGAACAGGGCGGTGACCACACCGACCGGGATGGGGCGGTCGAGCGGCACCGAGCGAACGACCAAATCGGCAGCGGCAAGCAGGATGGCGCCGATCAATGCGGCGGGAACCATCGCCGACCCAGGATGACCGCGGCTGATCGAACGTCCGAATACCGGCGCGACCAGGCCGACAAAGCCGATCGCGCCGGCGACTGACACACAAGCGCCAACCGCGATGGCCGACAGGGCGATGACTTCCAGTCCCAAACAGCGCGGCTTGATCCCAAGCGAAGCTGCGACATCCTCGCCAAGCGCGGTCAGGTCGAGGGCATGGGCACGGCGCAGAAGCAGGATTGAGGCGACGGATGCCGGGACCAGCGCCGCCGCGGCCTGGCCCAGGGAGCGGTCGGCGAAATTGCCCATCAGCCAGTCGTACGCGTCGTAGAAGGCGAACGGAGAGGGTGCCAGCGCGAGCGCGAGGCTGGTCGCAGCGCCTGCAGCCAAAGCAAGGGCGAGCCCGGCCAGCAACAGTGTAGTGGTATCCGCCCTCCGTCCGGCCAAAGCAATGAGTAGCGTCAAAATGCCTAACGCGCCTGCAGCGCCGCAAGCGGCGAGCAGCAACGGTTGGGTCAGCCCCAGCCAATAGCCGCCGATCACCGCGCCCAGCGCTGCGCCGCTCGACGCGCCGCTGATATCGGGCGAGGCGAGCGGGTTGGCGAACATCGCCTGAAGTGCGGCGCCGCTGATCCCCAGCGTGGCGCCATAGCCGAGCGCCAGCAGCGTTCTCGGCAGTCGAAGCTGGATCAGGATCAAGTCTGCCAGTTCCGGATCCACCGCCTGGGCCTCTCGCAGCGGTCCGAAGGGCAGCAGCAGATGCCCGACTGCCGCCACCAACAGGAGGAAGATCAGCAACAGCCTCACATCTGGCTCCTGAGGCGGTCGACCTCGCCGAGCATCAATGGCCCAGCGCAAGTCCAGGGGCGGCCGTCGACGGTGACGATTTTTGACGATTTGGGGCTGGCCAGCGGATGTTCGAGCCAGGTTTGGCCGAGGGACCTTTCGCTCCGGCGATAGGCCGAACGCAGCAGTACGGCCGGCGGACGTGTCGCCAGCATCTCGAGGCTGGCGCGGCCGCCAGGCAGGGACCGTTGCTTGAGACCGGCGAGCCGCATCCATCCCGCCTCGACCGACTGGACGCCGACGCTATTGCCGCCCGCACCAAGGAAAATGGCGTCACGCGTTGCAGGCGCCGACCGCTGGAGGCGGGCCAAACGCGCTTTCCACGGCAGCGCCCTACGCTCATCACCAAGCGCCTGCGCTACCAACGTCATGCCGTTTGCGACGTCCTGGATCGTCGACGGAAAGGGGAGATCGAGTGTCCTCAGCCCCATTTTACCGGCGATCAGCGCCGTCGATTTCCCCCCGCCGCCCATCGTAATCAATAGGTTGGGCCTCGTCTTCAAGGCGCTTTCGAGGTTACCGCGGTTGCCGGGAAAACGCTGGCCAAGGCGCCACAGCGAACTGTCCGCCGGGTCGCGCGACAGGCGGCTGACGCTGGCAATCTCCTGCGGCCTGGCGAGCAGCAGGAGATATTCGTCGGAGCACATGTTGAGCGAGGCGACCCGGACGGCCGCGCTAGCCACCAAGAGCGAGGCGAAGCCCGGCATGGATGGTCCTCCCTTCGGTGCGATAACCGACCACGTCCTGGTAGCGGTCGTCAAACGCATTGGCGACGCGCAGGTGCGCCTCCAGCTGGTCGGTCAAACGGTAGGCGAGACGGGCGCTAGCCAGCCAATAGGGGCGGAAGCGCACTACTGCAGCGGGAAAGACATCGAAATTCGTGTCTGACCGCTCGCCGGTATAGGCGATCGCCGCGCCGTAGGTAAGGCGGCCGCGACTGCCGTCGACGGCGATGCTGCCGCTATGTCTGGGCCGGCGCGGTTCCCTGACCTGACCGCCAGCGACATCCGGTTCGCTGGCATCTAGCCACGCAAAGGTGGCGGTCAGCCGGAAGGCGTCGAAAGGCCGGTAATACATCTCGAGCTCCATGCCCTGGCGTTTGCTCTTTCCGTTGGCGTTGACCGCGGTGGAGGTGAAGTCGGGCAGAAAGACGGTGGCGATCTCGTCCTTCAGGCGCTGGCGGAAATAGGTGACCGAACCGCCGAGCGGGGTTCCCGAATAGCGTAGAGAGATGTCGCCGCCTCGACTGGATTCGGGCCTCAGGCCAGCATTGCCGACAAAGGAGCCTGGGAAGAAACCGTAGAGATCGAAAAAGGTTGGTTGCGCAATGCCTTCGCCGTAGTTTGCTGCGATAGCGAATGAACTGGAAACGTTCGCCTTGACCGATGCGCGAAAGCTGGTCGCGTCCTTGAAGCGCGAGAAAATGTCCTGCCGGATTGCAAGGCCGGCGTCGACCGGACCCAGACCCTCTCCGCGCCATTCGACCGTGAGCGATTGATGGTTGCGTGACCTGTCCTGGTTGGTAAAGCCCCCGAAGGCGACGTCGTTCGCCTCGAACCTCTCATGTTCGCTCTCCGCCGCCGCGATCAGGCGATGATTCCCGAAGCGATATCCGCCCTCCAACCCCAGCGTGCGGCGACTGGCCTCGGTCTTGTTGAGGAAATCACCATCCAGTTCGTTACGGTTCGAGGAACCGAGTAGGCTGGCAGAGGCAATGGCATAGGCCCTTTCCCGATCGCCCAGTTCGGCAAAAAGGCGACCGGCGCCAAGCTGGTTGTGCGTCTCGTCGAGCGTGTCGGCGTGGAGGAAGGTGAAGGGATCGAACCCGTCAAATTCGCTCTTGGCCTTCAGTGCGAAGCCAGATGCACCGAGCAGCAGGGCAGGGGAAAGGCGATAACGGCCGGTGACACGCAAGCCGAGATTGTTATAGCCGTCCTTGTCACCGGTGCCGTCGAAGCTGTCGATGCCGTCGCTGCGCTGGCCCGCGACACCGATCGAGAAGCCGCGGTCGGCCCCGCCATAGGTGGTTCGCGCCGCCCCGCGCCAGGCGGCATGGCTGCCGCCCTCAACGAACACCAGGGTGCCGCCTGAGCCTGGGGCCTCGCCGCTGACCGCGACCACCCCGCCGATGGCTTCCGATCCCCACAAGGCCGATTGCGGTCCGCGCACCACCTCAATCCGGCTGGCGAGATCGGCATTCAGCAATTCGAAGCGAGGCTCATTGCCTGCGGCGGGGTCGTTGGCCCGAATGCCTTCAATGAACAGAAGGGTATGGTTGGCCTCGGCACCCCGGATTCGGACCTGGGTTTGCGAGCCCGCGGGCCCACTGGTCGCGACGGCGACCGACGGCACCAGCCTGAGCAGTTCAGGCACCAGCGGCGAACCGATCCGTTCGATGCGCTTGCCATCGATCAGGCTGACGCTGACCGGCGTCTCGGATGCCTGTTCCTCGGCACGCGATGCGGTAACGACGATGGCAGGTTGTTCGGCAACGGGTAAGTCGATCATTTCTATCCTTCCTTCCATGACAAGTCGTCACGGAGGGAAGGCGCGCCTTACCCACGTCCCGCGGCTGGTCCCGGCCGGGAAACGGACGACGGGCCAAGGCGGGTATCTGACTTCCCACCGCGCGGGCGGTGGTCACAGTTGCGGGCACAGTGCCGGATGTTCGCCGGCTTCCCCCTTCGCCCACGGCATTACACCGCGGGACCCTGGTCGCTGGGCGCGAATTGCGCTTCAGGGCCGCAACTTGTCAAGCGAAGCCGCTTAAGCTAGGGGCGCCGTTCACTTTCAGGCTGGTCGGAACCAGCCACTCAAAAGGAACTGACCATGAAGAGCGGGACGCACCCCGATTATCACTTCATCACCGTCGAAATGACCGACGGCAGCAAGTACCAGACCCGGTCGACCTGGGGCAAGGAAGGCGACACGCTGCACCTCGACATCGACCCGTCGGCGCATCCGGCGTGGACCGGCGGTCGCGGCCAGATGCTCGACACCGGCGGCCAGGTCGCGCGCTTCAACAAGCGCTTCGGCGGCCTCACGCTCGGCAAGAAGTAAGCAACGTTGCAGGCGCCGGTCGTCGAAACCGAGCGCCTGCGGCTGCGCCCGTGGCAAAAGGCCGATTTCCGGCCTTACCATGCCATCCTCCAGCATCCCGACGTCCACCGTCACTTCGGCCCGGAGCCGATGGGGCAGGAGGAGTGCTGGCGGAGGCTGTTAGCTTCGGTCGGCTGCTGGCAGGTCAATGGCTTCGGGACCTGGGCGGTGACGCGCAAGAGCGACGAGAAGCTGATCGGCAACGCCGGCCTGTTCACGGCCTGGCGCGGGCTCGACCCGGAGTTCGGCGAGGACCCGGAAATGGGCTGGATCTTCGCCCAGGAAGTCCATGGCCAGGGGATGGCCGGCGAAGCTTGCCGCGCCGTGCTCGAGTGGGCTGAGGCAAATCTCGTTCCGACCCCGATTTGGGCGATCATCGCGCCGGCCAACGAGCCGTCATTGAAGCTGGCCGGCAAGCTGGGCTTCGAGCAGCTGCACCAGACCGATTATCACGGCGACCCGACCTGGGTGCTGCGCCGCCCGGCGTGGTGATCGGCCTGACGGTTCACTCGTAGGTGATCACTAGCGGAATTGATCCAGGCTCCAGAAAGGGATGCCCGTCATAATATTCAATGTGAAGGTGACTGCCCGTCTCAGGCGAGTTGGTTGTTAGCCAATGCACATTGTCCGCAATGGCGCTGAGTTGGTCGGTCGGGCCAGCAATATGAAGCCGACTGTCTTGGATCTCTATTCGAGTGTGAGCGGCCTCTAACGGCTCAATGGAAATCGAGTTGAGCCAGTTCGGATATGCCGACGCGCCAACGGCGGGATTTAGCGAGATCATGGCTGGGTTCGCTTCGGCTAGGCGAGCTGCGAACTCGCGCAGGGAATCAGCGGGCCCGGATAGCTCGACTTCAGAACCGTCGTGCATGCAGCGCAACATCAAGTTTCGATCTCCCATCCTAGTTGCCAGAAGGGGCAGCTCAACACCTCCGCATCGAAGAAGAAGGTAGATCCCGGGCCAAGCCAGGGATGACGCGTGTAGGCGTATTACCAGCCGCCGCCACCTCCGCCGCCACCGCCTCCACCCGAGAAGCCGCCACCGCCTGAACCGCTCGATGAACCGGGCGCGGTCGCTGAAGAGCTGATCGTGCTGGCAAGCGACGAGCCAAGATCGTCGACGAAGCCGCTGGTATCGTTCCACGGATTTGAGGTGCCGGCGTACCAGCCGAAGGTCTGGGCGGCGCCGGGGGCTGCGGCCGCCGCCGCAAGGAGGCCGGTGTAGCGGTCGGCCCAGCGGTTCTCGACTCCGAGCGCGATCGCATAGGGCAGGTAGCGTTCGAACAGTTGCAGGCTGTCCGCCGGCGCCTGCATCCGGTCGAGCCGCTCGCGCTCCGTAATCGACAGATATTGCTTGAAGCCGGCGATGCGGTCGAGCACGCCGCGGCCTTCCACCGTGGGCGCCGACATCCAGAAGAAGCTGCTGATGACGAACGGCAGGCCAATCAGAGGGATGGCAAGCGGGATCCAGTTGCCGGTGGTGAGCGCATCGGGGATGACCGGGAAGGCGATCACGAAGGCGATGCCGCCGATAATTGCCGCCACCAGCTGAAGCAGGCAGCGGCCCGTGCTTTTGTCGGTAGGGGCCGCATGGAAGAGCAGGGCGGCGATTATCATTCCGGCGGCTGAGAGAAGCACCAGAAGTTTCGTGCTTGCCCCTTCGGCCCAGACCACCGCACCTGCTGCTAGCCATAGCGCGGCGACGAACACCACGACGGAGGCGCCGGCCCAGCCGTAGTTCCTGAGGAACAGCTTGCCGTCGTAGGCCTTGGCAAAAGCTTCGCTGAGATGCTTCTTTGCCAAGGCGAAAATCGCATGGTTTTCCTGATCCATGATCAAAATCTCGTCCGATCCGACCAAGGAGTTCAGGGAGGCCGTCTCCGGCATGTCGAGCGGGACGGCATCGGGGTTGTCGAGCCGCTGGATCCAACGCTCGTTTTTCTGGAAAAGACCGCGATCCTCCTCGGCCAGCTTCACATGGCCCTTCACGGCCGCGTCGACCAATGACGCTGCGAAACCGCGGTTATCGAACGACCGCTCGACGATGTAGCGCATAGCCGCTGGGGAGAGGTTGTCGGGCGGCAAAAAAAGCGGGACAACCGTGCCCGGCCGTGGGTCGCGGCCCGCCACGCGCCAAGCGTAGAACAAATAGGCGAGGATAGCCGCCAGACCCGCGAGTCCGGCCAGCGGCGGCGCCCAGTCGGCCAGGAACCAGCCTAGGCGGGTGGATTCGTTCGGCTCGTCGATGACGCCCTTGGGGAAAGCGGCCGCCACGGTCAGCCCCTCGCGGGAATAAAGCGGGCGGGTGGTTGTGAAGCTAATCGAGCCCGGGGCCTCTTCGGTGACGCGGGCGGCTTGCTCGGTCGAGCCCTGAGCGCCGGTGTAGGCCGAGTGCTGGCCGAACGGCACGGCAGAGGGAAGGGTGATCGTTGCCGAAGCCCGATCGATCGGGAAGTCCCAGCCGTTGCCGGTGACGTTCCAGTAGAGCTCGTCATAGCCCTCGAACCGGCCGAGCATCCGGGTCGCGTGATAGCGGATCCTATATTCATGGTCGCCGACGGGGACGATTTTGTCGGCGCTGCCAATACGGATCCGTACGCCGTTCATCAGCGTCTCGACCTTGTTCGGCTCTTCCTGGCCGTCGAGCCAGGTACCGGCGAGATCGAAGCCGACCCGGACGCGGCGGCCGCCCGGCGCCTTGTAGCGGGTCGGGAAGTCGCGGAGGATGCCGTGGTTGATGACGACGTTTTCAACCCGGACGCGGATTGTCTCCGTGACGTCCAGCGAGCCGTCCTTCCGGATCGCGACCTGGCTGTCGAACGACAGGATGCGCTCCTCGGCCGCCGCGGCCTGGGAAAGGAGCAG
>DATJKE010000105.1:0-8930 GCA_035491735.1 Sphingomicrobium sp. | reverse complement strand
GGAAGAAGGCATAGCGCTGACGCCGACGTAGGCGTAGTTGAGGGCTTCCTTTGGGGGGAGACTCGCAATGCTCGTCACCAGGCGTCACCTTGTTGTCGGCGCTGCGGCAGTCGCATCCGCTGCCGCGGCCAAATCACCGGCACTCGTTGCAACCTCGGCACAGGATCTCGGTCCCTTTTTTCCGATCATCCGGCCGGCCGATCATGATACAGACCTGACGCGGGTAAAGGGTCGCAGCGGCGTTGCCGCGGGCCAACCGATTCAGGTTCTGGGGCGCATCGTCGACCTGCACGGCAATCCGATCGCCAATGCCCAGGTCGAAATCTGGCAGTGCAACGCAGCCGGTCGCTACGCCCACCCGGGTGATCTGGCCAACCCGGCGGCGCTCGATCCCAACTTCCAGGGTTATGCCCGGCTTGCGACCGATCGTGACGGCCAATTCAAGTTCCGCTCGGTGAAGCCCAAGGATTACGACACGCCCATCGGCCGGCGTACGCCGCACATTCATTTTGACATAGCCGGTCACCGCGAGCGGCTAGTCACGCAAATGTATTTCCCGAATGAACCGCTCAACGATATCGACTTCCTGCTCAAGAATGCCAGTCCGAAGGAAAGTGTGATCGCCGAATCCATCGATCGCCTTTCGGTTGATCCGCAGGCGCTAGCCTTCCGTTGGACGGTAGTGCTCGGCGTGGGCTGAGCTAGATCCGCTCGACCTGGCTGACGCCGTCGGCGGCACGAAGCGCGGCGATCAGGCTGTGCAAATGGGCGAGGTCGTGAACCTCGACGTCGACATGGAAGGTGTGGAAGCTGCCGTCGCGGTGGGCCAGCACCAAATTGACGATATTGGCCCCCTTCGCGCCAAGGATGCTGGCCATTTCACCGAGCGCCCCGGCCACGTCGCGCAATATCACCACCAGCCGGGCCGTGCCGCCGTCCGACCGGTCGCCCCAGGCAAGGTCGAGCCAATCGGCATCTACACCGCTGGCCAGCATGTCGCAGCCGATAACGTGCACTTCGATCCCCTCGTCCTCGCGGCGCAAGCCGACGATCCGGTCGCCTGGGATCGGGTGGCAGCAGCTGGCAAGATCATAGGCAACGCCGGGGGTTAGACCCTTGATCGAAATTGCGGTCAGCTGGCCAAGCGGTCGCGGAGCGACATCGCCGCCGGCTGAGCCCGGCATCAGCGCTTCCATCAGTTCGACGTCGCTGATCGATCGGCGGGCAATCTTGATCATCAACGCGTCCGCGTCCTCGACCTTCAGTGTTTTCACCGCCCGCTTCAGCGCGTCCGCGCCGAGCGGGGCGGGCAGCCGGGCGACGATTTCGTCATAAATCTTGCGGCCGAGTTCGATTGTCTCGTCGCGTTCCTTGTGGCGAACGAACCGCCGGATTCCGGCTCGCGCCTTGCCGGTAACGACAAACCTCAGCCACGAGGGCTGCGGATGCTGGGCCTGCGATGCGAGGATTTCGACCTGGTCGCCATTGTCGAGGATGGTGCGGAGCGGAACCACCCGGCCATTGACCTTGGCGCCCACCGTCTGGTCGCCGAGGTCGGTGTGAACAGCATAGGCGAAGTCCACCGGGGTGGCGCCCTTGGGCAGCTGGATCAGCTCGCCGCGCGGCGTGAAGGCGAAGATCCGGTCCTGGTACATCGCCATCCGGGTATGCTCGAGCAGCTCTTCCGGGCTTCCGGCATGGTCGAGGATTTCGACCAGGTCTGAAATCCACGGCACCTTTGGGTCATCGCTGGGCCGGCCTTCCTTATAGGCCCAATGGGCGGCCAGGCCGCGCTCGGCCTGGGCGTGCATCGCCTTGTCGCGAATCTGGATCTCGATGCGCGACTTGCTGTCGTGGATGACGGTGGTGTGCAAAGACCGGTAGCCGTTGCGCTTGGGCGTCGAGATGTAGTCCTTGTAGCGGCCGGGGACCATTGGCCAGCGCTGGTGGATCAGGCCCAGCGCCCGATAGCATTCGTCGGGACTGCCGACGATCACCCGGAAGGCCATCACGTCGGACAATTGCTCGAAGCTGATGTGCCGCTCGGCCATCTTCTTCCAGATCGAATAGGGGTGTTTCTCGCGCCCATGGACCTCGGCCTCCAGGCCGTGGTCGGAAAGGTGGAGTTGCAGGCCGAGCCCAATCCGGTTGACGAGGTCGCCGCCGGCTTCGTGGAGTTGCTGGAGGCGTCGGGTGATCGAGGCATAGGCATCGGGCTCGAGCTCGCGGAAAGCCAGCCCCTGCATCTCGTTCATGATCTCATACATGCCGATCCGCTCGGCGAGCGGGGCATAGATATCCATTGTCTCCTTGGCGATCCGGCGGCGCTTCTCCTCCGACTTGATGTGGTGGAGCGTGCGCATGTTGTGCAGCCGGTCGGCCAGTTTCACCAGCAACACCCGGATGTCGTCGCTTAGTGCGAGCAGGAACTTGCGAAGATTCTCCGCGGCCCGCTCATTTTCGGACTGAGCCTCGATCTTGCTGAGCTTGGTCACCCCGTCGACCAGCCGGGCGACATTGGTGCCGAACAGTTTCTCGATCTGCTCTGGCGTCGCAACCGTGTCCTCGATCGTGTCGTGGAGGATCGCTGTGACGATGGTCTCGTCGTCGAGCTTTAGGTCGGTGAGAATGCCGGCGACTTCGATCGGATGGCTGAAATAGGGATCGCCCGAGGCTCGCACCTGGGCGCCATGGGCTTTCATCGAGAAGACATAGGCGCGGTTGATCAGCGCCTCGTCGGCATCGGGGTCATAGGCCCGAACCCTCTCGATCAGCTCATACTGTCTCAGCACGGGCCTAATGTGGCGATTGTTAATGACATTTCGCAAGCGCGAAAAAAGGGCTGGCTCCGTGAGGAGCCAGCCCTGGAGGGAGCCACGCGCGTGCGGCGGGGCTCGGGGAGACTAATTCGCGTGCGCCAGCGCAGTCGGCGCGCCGGCCTTGGCATTGCACTTGTCGAGGTCGGTCGTGCCCAGGGCGCGGCCGTCGACGGTGAAGCTTTCCAGCCGCCCGGCGCGCTTGGCGAGGTCCTGGCAGAGGACCAGGGGCCGACCGGTTTCGGTCGCGCCCTGGCAGCCGTTGGCGCTGCAGGTCCAGCTGATGTCCTTGCCGATGATCTTGGCGGAGGCGGGAACGGAGATAGGCTTGGCTGAATAGGTGCCGGCAACGGCTGGCGCTGCGAACAGCGCGGTTGCGACGAAAAGGGCGGCCATGCGGGTCATTTCAACCTCGGGAATTTGCGTTTCAGGATGAAACTATTTAGCAGAACCACGTTGCAACTTGCAACTGTTATTTTGCGTTAGATCGTGCATAAAGGCCGTTGGGAGAGGTGCTGCGTTGAATCGTCATCAGGTCATCAAGGCCGAACCGGACATCGAAGCCTTCAAGGCTGCGGCGTTGCGTTGCCCTTTGCCTTCCGCGGTCGAATTGATCGGCGAGAAGTGGGCATTCCTCATCCTTCGCGGTGCATTGAACGGGCTGGAGCATTTCGAACAGTTCCAGGCGGCCCTCGGCATTGCCCGCAACATCCTGTCCAACCGCCTCGCCAAGCTGGTCGAGGGCGAAATCCTCGAGCGCTGTCCTGATCCGGCCGACCGCCGTAAAGTAGTCTATTCGCTCACCCAGAAGGGTGAAGCATTATTGCCGGTGGTGCTGGCGCTGCGCCAATGGGGCGAAGACTGGGGCCACGGCTGCCAGGAAATCTTTCTCGCCGACAAGGATGACGGAAAGCCGGTCCGGCGAATCTGCGTCCAGGCGCATGACGGCCGCGAGCTCAAACTTGGCGACATGATGTGGGTCGACCGGGCAACCGGAGCTACCGTCAAACACCCGCGCAAAGGCTGAATCAAAAGGGCGGCTCAAGGCCGCCCTTTCAAACTCTAACTCGCAACGCGCTTATTCGTAATCGCCACCCGACGGGGTCGGGCGCGGCGGAGCCGCTGCGGTGAGGCGCAACGCTTCGGCCGATTCGCTGAGGCTCGCCAACTCATCCGTCTCGTCGTCCTCGTCGATGCGGACGCGCTGCAGGTTGGAAACGATCGCTTCCTCCAGGTGCTTCGGCTTCACCGTCGTTTCGGCGATTTCGCGCAGGGCGACGACCGGGTTTTTGTCGCGGTCGCGATCGATGGTGAGGTCGGCACCACCCGAAATCTGGCGAGCGCGCTGCGCCGCCATCAACACCAGGTCGAACCGGTTGGAAACCTTGTCGACACAATCTTCGACCGTCACGCGCGCCATTGTCGCTATCGCCTTCTTGAAAAGCCTGCAGGATGGGGAGGCGGCGAGATAGTGAGCGCTGCCCCAAGAGTCAATGAAATCGCACTCCTGGTCGCCTTGCCAGCAGGCGATCTGGGCTCCAGACTGGCTCGATGGCCGAGGCCGACCCGCCAGTAAGCGACAAGACGCACGTCGTCGACGGCAATCGGCTCACGCTGCTGACCGAAGGGCCGGAGCGGCTCGAGGCATTGCTCGCCCTGATCGACGGGGCCAGCCGGTCGGTGCGCCTGCTCTATTACATGTATCGGGATGACAATTCCGGGAACCTCGTCTTTGCAGCAATGGAACGGGCGCTTGACCGTGGCGTCTCGGTCTCGCTGCTGGTCGATGGCTTTGGCGCTTACACTCCGGACCAATATTTTACGCCGCTTGTCGCCAAGGGGCTGACCTTTTGCCGGTTCCATCCGACTCTTGGCCGGCGTTACCTGATCCGCTGCCATCAAAAGCTCGCCCTCGCTGACGAGGAGAAGGTGCTTGTCGGCGGATTCAATGTTGAGGATGATTATTTCGCGACGCCCGACCAGCCGAAAGCCTGGCGCGACCTCGGGCTGCTGGTTGACGGCCCTGCCGCCGCACGGCTGGCGCCTTATTATGATGAGCTGATGGGTTGGTCGCTGGTCAAGGGCGCCCGCATTCGTGCGCTCAACCGCATCATCCACCGTTACAGCGAGAACCATGGCCCGCTGCAATGGACTTTTGGAGGGCCGACCCGGGGCATGTCGCCATGGGCTCGCGCCACGTCGCGCGATCTGCTGTCAACCCGTGACGTGGAGATGATCGCCGCCTATTTCGCGCCGACCTGGGCGATGCTGCGGCGGATCGGCCGTGTCGGGAACCGCGGCCGGGCGAGGATCATCACCGCCGCCAAGTCGGACAATCACGCGACCATCGCCGCGGCGCGTTATACCTATAAGAACCTGCTACGGCGGGGGGTCGAGATCTTCGAATATCAGCCGATCAAGCTTCACACCAAGCTGGTGGTACTCGATGACATCGTCCACCTCGGCTCGTCCAACTTCGACATCCGCAGCCTCTATCTGAATCTGGAAATGATGCTGCGGATTGACGATCCCGAGTTCGCCCAGCTGATGCGCAACTATTTCGAGCAGGAGCTTGGCCAGAGCCTGCCGATCACGGCCGAATTAAACCGCAAGCGTACAAGCTGGTGGACCCGCCTCGTTCAGGCGATCAGCTTCTTCCTGGTGACCAGCGCCGACTACTCCATCACCCGGCGATTGAATCTGGGCCGGATTTAGGACCGGTCGCGCCATGCCCAGAATAGGGTGGCAGGCGGTACGTTGGCCCACTCGAAGCCCCGGTCGATCCGCTCGAAATGCGGGGCGATGAAATCGCGCACCTTGGGGCTGAACTGATAAACCAGGAAGGCGCCGCCATTGCGGATCGCCCGGCCGGTCGCGGCACCGATTTCATCGCCAACGCCCGGCGGGAGGGTCGAGAAGGGCAAGCCGGAGAGGACATAGTCGGCATGGTCGAAACCATGCTCGGCGATGATCTTCTCGACGTCGGCGGCGGAGCCATGGACCGCGATGAACCGATCGTCATCGATGTCGCCGTTCAAATAGTCGACAAAGTCTTGATTGGTGTCGATTGCGATCAGCTTGGCGTCCCGGTTCAGCCGGTCGAGGATCGGCCGGGTGAAGGTGCCCACGCCTGGGCCATATTCGACGAACAGCCGCGTCGCCGACCAGTCGACGGGTTTCAGCATCTTGTCGATCAGGATCCGGCTCGACGGGATCACCGATCCGACCATTACCGGGTGCTTCAGAAATCCGCGAAGGAACAGCCACTTCGGGCTTCTCCGCCCGCGGCCGGCACGCAAGCCATGGCGGCGTTTGCCATTTAACTGATTGGCGCGGGTGGCGTTCAAGTGAGGCTCCAGAATAGGTCGAACAGTGGCAGGCGTTGGCAAATCGGCGGCTCCTTGGCAAGCGATTGGGCGGCTTTCCCGCTCCATCCGCCCGGCCTATGTCCGATGAAATGCAGCTTTTGCCCGACAGGCCGCGTGTAGCCGGAAGCGCCCTGACCACCCGGCATTTCCTTTTGCTCTACGCCGCCATGCTGGTCGCCGCGGCGGGCAACACCGCGCTGCAATCGGTCATGCCGGCAATCGGCCGGGAAATCGGCATCGCCGACTTTTGGGTGACGGTTTCCTACACCTGGTCGGCGGTGCTGTGGGTTCTGCTCGCTCCCTATTGGGCCAGGGCGAGCGACCGGCACGGCCGCAAGGCGCTGACGCTGGTCGGAGTCGGCGGCTTCATCGCTGCAATGACCCTGTGCGGGCTGGCGCTGCTGGCGGGATTGAAGGGCGTGCTTGCCGGGGGAGTAACGTTCGGCACCTTCGCCGTCTGCCGCGCGATCTATGGATCGTTCGGATCAGCAACGCCGAGCGCGACGCAGGCTTATCTGGCCTCGCGCACCCGGCGCACCGCCCGGGTTGAAGCGTTGTCGGCGCTGTCGAGCAGCTTCAGCCTCGGCACCATTGTCGGCCCGGCGCTGGCGCCGCTGTTCGTGCTTCCTGTCGTCGGCCTGGCAGGGCCGCTGTTCGTCTTCGCGGCGATCGCCATTGTCGTTTTCATTGCGATCCTGGTCGGCCTGCCCGACGACACCAAGCCCCGGCACGGGCGCCGCAGCGGCCATGGCGCAGCGATGAGCTATCCGTCGCTGGCCAGCGCGCCGACCGGCGCCAGCGTCATCGCCGCCACTCGCCCCAAGGGGAAACCGCTCAGCTGGACCGACCCCCGCATCCGCAAATGGATCACCGCAGGGGTGGTCGCCGGCCACGCCCAGGCGGCCACGCTGGCATGTATCGGTTTCTTCGTGATCGATCGGCTGCACCTTGCTCCGCATGGCTCGGAAGAGGAGATTTCGATTGTCATGATGGCCGGCGCGGTCGCCACGCTGGCTGCGCAATGGGTCCTGATTCCGCGGCTGAACCTTGTTCCGAGGACGCTGATCCTGTGGGGCTCGATGATCTCCGCCACCGGCCTCGTCGTCACCATGTCGGCGACCGACCTCTATGGGATCGTGATCGGCTTCGCCGTGACCAGTCTTGGCTTCGGTTTCACTCGCCCGGGCTTTACCGGCGGCGCGAGCCTTGCTGTGCCGCTGGCCGAGCAAGGCAGCGTGGCCGGCGTGGTCACCGCAGCCAATGGCTCGGCCTATGTGCTGGCACCGGGGATCGGCATGCTGCTTTATGCGGTGGATCCGCACTGGCCGTTCATTGCCGGTGCGATCCTGTTGCTCGGGCTGCTGCTATGGGGTCGCCGGCGGCTCGCCGCTCCCGCCTGAGCCGGGCTTGCCAGGCCCTCTCGGCCGCAGCATGCCGGGCAGGACAAAGCCCATTCCGCCGACCGGCTTCACCGCGTCGGACTTCAGTGTCTCCCTGATCCTCGCATAATCGTTGAGCATTTCCTCGGTGACCGAGGCGCGCGTCTCCTTCAGCGCGGCCTCGAAGTCGGCCATCGTCACCTTGGCGCTGTCGAGTTCTCGCCGAAGCGCCGTCAGGCCGGCCCGGCGGACCAGGTCTTCAAGGTCGGCGCCGGTGAAGTTTTCGGTGCGCTGGGCGAGGCTTTCGAGGTCGACGTCCTTGTCGAGCGGCATGTCCTTGGTGTGGATTGCCAGGATCCGCCGGCGCCCGGCGGTATCGGGCGTCCCGACATAGACCAGCTCGTCGAAGCGGCCGGGGCGAAGCAGCGCCGGGTCGATCAGGTTCGGCCGGTTGGTTGCGCCGATCAGCACGACATTATTGAGCTCTTCCAGCCCGTCCATTTCGGCCAGGATGGTGTTGACCACCCGCTCCGTCACTTGCGGCTCGCCCATGCCACCGCCGCGCGCAGGCACAAGGCTATCGATTTCGTCGATGAAGATCACGGTCGGGGCAACCTGGCGCGCGCGGGCGAACAGCCGGGCGATCTGCTGCTCGCTCTCGCCATACCATTTGGACAGGAGGTCGCTCGACTTGGTGGCGATGAAATTGGCCTCGCTTTCCCGCGCCGTCGCCTTGGCCAGCAGCGTCTTGCCGGTTCCGGGCGGACCATAGAGCAGGAAGCCCTTGGCCGGACGGATGCCGAGGCGGCGGAACGCGTCGGGATGCTTCAGCGGCAATTCGACGCCCTCGCGCAGCTTGTCGCGCGCTTCGTCGAGCCCGCCGATATCGTCCCAGCCGATGTTCGGAACCTGCACCATCACCTCGCGCATCGCCGAGGGCTGGACCCGCTTCAGCGCATTGTCGAAATCGTTCGGCTCGACCGACAGCGTGTCGAGTATCTCGGTCGGGATGGTCTGCTCGGAAAGATTGAGCTTGGGCAATATCCGCCGGACGGTCTCGAGCGCCGCCTCGCGGGTCAGCGCGGCGAGGTCCGCGCCGACGAAGCCGTAAGTCCGCCGCGCCAGCTCGTCGAGGTTGACCCCGTCGGAAAGCGGCATGCCGCGCGTATGGATGCCAAGGATCTCGCGCCTTCCGCGCTCGTCGGGGACGCCGACAACGATCTCGCGGTCAAAGCGGCCGGGGCGGCGCAGCGCTTCGTCGATCGCTTCGGGCCGGTTGGTGGCGGCGATGACCACCAGGTTCTGCCGCGGCTCGATGCCGTCGAGCAGGGTCAAAAGCTGCGCGACCAGCCTTTTCTCGGCTTCCC